>NZ_POTY01000110.1 GCF_003236315.1 Micromonospora craterilacus | reverse complement strand
GAGCTGCTCGTCGCGCCGGTCCACCCGGGGCATCGAGGCGAGCAGCCCTTCGGTGTAGGGGTGGGCCGGACCGGCGAAGATCTGCTCGACCGTGCCCCGTTCGACGATCCGGCCGGCGTACATCACCGCCACGTCGTCGGCTACCTCGGCCACCACCCCCAGGTCGTGGGTGATCAGCAGCAGGCCCATCCCGCTGTCCCGCTGGATCTCCGCGAGCAGCTCCATCACCTGGGCCTGCACGGTCACGTCCAGGGCGGTGGTGGGTTCGTCGGCGATCAGCAGGTCCGGCTCCAGGGAGATGGCCAGCGCGATCATGATGCGCTGGCGCATACCGCCGGAGAACTGGTGCGGGTAGTCCCGGATCCGGTCCTTGGCCGCCGGGATCCGCACCCGGTCGACCAGCTCGATCGCCCGGCGTCGGGCGTCGGCCTTGGACATGCCGCGGCGGACCCGCAGCACCTCAATGATCTGGTGCCCAACGGTGAAGACCGGGTTGAGCGCGGCCATCGCGTCCTGGAACACCATGCCGATCTCTTCGCCGCTGACCCGGTCACGCTGCTTGCGCGGCAGGGTGAGCAGCTCCCGCCCCCGCAGCCGGACCGAACCGGTGATCGTCGCGGGCGGCACGTCGAGGATGCCCATCACCGCCTGGGCGGTGACGCTCTTGCCAGAGCCGGACTCGCCGAGGATGGCCAGGGTCTGCCCGGAGTCGACGCCGAGCGACACCCCGTTGACCGCGTTGACCGGCCCGCTCGGGCCGGGGAACGCGACCCGCAGGTCGGCGATCTCCAACAGGGTCATCGCAGCACTCCGGCTCGGCCGAGGAAGTCCCGCACCACCTGCTGGAACAGCTCGGGCTCCTCCAGCTGCGGGGAGTGGCCGGATTTCTCGAACACCATCAGCTCGCCGTTCGGGATCAGGTCCGCGATGACCTGCGAGGCCGCCACCGGGGTACGCCAGTCGTGCCGGCCCACGGTGACCAGGGTCGGGCAGGTGATCGACGGCAGCTTCGGCTTGAGGTCGTAGCGGGGCATGTTCTGCCCGAAGGCCGCGTTGTGGGTCCGGTAGTGGAAGCGGGTGGCGGCCAGCCGCGCCTCGTCCCTGGCCGGGTCGTGCTGGTGGTCGTAGAGCGGGAGGATGGCCCGCCAGTACTCCCGCAGCTGTTCGTTGCTCTCGAACCGGCCGGTGCCGATCCGGTCGATGACCCACTCCGGGATCACCGAACGGTCGGTGTTGCGAGCCCGCTCCACCGCCAGGTGGTCGTGCGCGGTGTCCGCCGCGGTGTCCCGCAGCACCAGCGCGGAGACCCGGTCCGGGTGGGCGATGGCATACTCCAGGGCGACGAACCCGCCGTACGAGCCGCCGGCCATGACGATCTTCTCGTAGTCGAAGTGCTCCCGGATCGCGTCCACGTCGGCCACCCACTGCTCGTGGGTGAACGGTTCGTCGTCGCTGGACTCGCCGGAGCCCCGGGCGTCGAAGACGATGACCCGCATCCGGTCGGAGAACGGGCCGAACGAGCGCTTCGGCTCACTGCGCGAGCCCAGACCCGGCGCGCCGTGGTGCACGATCATCGCCGGCCCGTCCTCGGGGCCGAACGCCTCGACGACCAGTTCCGCTCCGTTGATTTTCATCGGACCCCCTCGATGACGTTGGATGCCAGGTCGCGCGGGTAGCCGGTGAGCCGGCGCGGGCCGGCCTCCCGCACCAGGACCGTGTCGGAAATGCGGTAGCCGGCGTGGCCGGGAACGTAGACACCGGGCTCGCTGGAGAGCAGCATCCCGGGGGCGAGCACGGTGTCGTCGCCGTCCTCGACCCACGGCGCCTCGTGGTTCTGTAGACCGATGCCGTGCCCCTGCCGGTGCCGGATGTAGTCGCCCAGTCCGTGTTCACGCAGCACGTCCAGGCAGATCTTGTTGACCTCGGCGCAGGTCCGCCCGGCGACCATCGCCTGGGTGCCGACCTCCTGCGCCTCCCGGTCGGCCTCGTAGTAGCGCACCTGCTCGGCATTGGGCTCACCGACGATGAAGGTGCGTTCGCTCTCCACGAACCGGCTGGCCACCGCCGCGCCGAGGGAGAGGATCAGCGTGTCGCCCGGCTGGATCCGCCGACGGGTCGGCAGGCCGTGCGGCAGGGCCGAGTTCGGCCCGGCGTAGACGAGCCCGCCGGCCAGTTTGGTGGTGTAGACCACCAGGTCGTAATGGGCGTACATCTGGTCGGTGCCGTACCCGATCACGTGCCGGGCGATCTCGTCCTCACGGGGCAGGGGCCCGCCGGAGGCCAGCGCCTCCTCGATCAGCCCTCGACCGGCGGCGAGCATCTCGTCACAGATCCCAGCGGCTGCCTCGTGGAACGGGATCTCCTCGGGAAACTTGCGCAGCCGCAGCTTCGCCACCGCGTCGGTGGTGACCAGCTCGGCGCCGGCGATGGCCCGGGACAGTGCCCGGTACGCCGCCACCGACACGCCGGCGCTCACGCCGATGCGACGTCCCGCCCCGCCGGGGCGGGGCAGCGCGGCGGCCAGGGTCTCCTCGGCGCTGACCACACCCGGGAACTCGAAGTAGCTGACCATCGGGATGGTGACGCCCTGCTGGGCGGCGTACTCCTCGTCGAGGCGCGGGATGACCAGCAGCGGGTCACCCTCGCGCGGCATCCAGAGGTAGACCGGGCGTTCGGTGGCGATGTAGAAGAAGCCACTGAGGAACGCGACGTCCGCTGGGGACGTGGCCAGGAAGCCGTCCAGGCCGCGCTCGTCGAGCGCCTCGCTGAGTCGGGTGCGAACGCTGGTGTAGAAGCTCTCGGGCAGTCGCACTGGTCAGCCTCCGTTGCGGCGGGGGTCACGGGTGTCGTTGAACCGCATTCCGGCGAGGGTCGCGGAGAGCACCAGCAGCAGGATCGCCAGGGACGGGAAGAGCGTCTGCCACCAGGCGATCGCGATCGTGCCGCTGCGCTGGGCGTTGAGCAGGATCCGTCCCCAGGACCAGGCGTCCGGGTCGCCGAGGCCGAGGAAGCTCAGGCCAGCCTCGGAGATCACCGCCCGGGAGGCGGTGAGCAGCACGCTGACGATCATCAGCGAGACGACGGCGGGCAGGATCTCGCGGGTGACGATCCGCCAGCCGGTGGCGCCGAGCACCCGGGCCCCGTCGATGTAGGGCATCGCGCTGATCACCAGCCCCTGCGAGCGGATCAGCCGGGCCACCTCGGGCCAGGCGAAGAATCCGATGATCAGGGTCAGGGTCCAGACGCTCGGGCTCACCACCGCGGCCAGCATGATCATCAGCGGCAGGGTGGGCAGCGCCAGCATCACGTCGGTGATCACCGTGGCGACCGCGTCGATCGGGCGGAAGTACGCCGCTGCCAGCCCGATCGCGGTGCCCAGCACGATCGCGATCAACGAGGCGGCCAGGCCGATCACCAGGCTGGTCCGGGTGCCCCAGACCACCTGGGCGAAGATGTCCTGCCCGAGGTCGTCGGTGCCGAACCAGTGCGCTCCGGACGGCGGTTGCAGCACGTCCGGGCCGGCGCCGCTGGGCTCGTCGGCGATCAGCGGCGCGAAGACCGCCATCAGCACCATCACGAGCAGCACCAGCACCGACAGCGCCACAGTGGGCTGACGCAGGTAGGCGTACCAGGAGGACCGCCTGGTCGTGGCCGGAGCGACCGGCGGAATCGCCTGCTCGGTCAGCACGGGGGCGCTCACGGCACCCTCCCTTCGTTCTTGGTGGCGGCGATCACAGCGGTCTCCGAGTTCGCGACTGCGGTGCTCCGCTTCGCTGCACTCCTCGCGCTCACAGCCGGATCCTGGGGTTGAGAACGGCGTAGAGCATGTCGGTCAGCGCGTTGGCGATCACCACGGTGACGGCGAGCATGATGAACGCCCCCTGGATCACCGGGTAGTCCTGCTGCCCGACCGCCTCGTAGATCAGCCGGCCGACCCCGGGGTAGGCGAAGACCGTCTCGGTGAGCACCGCGCCGCCGACCAGGGTGCCCAACTGGAGACCCATCAGGGTCAGCGCCGGCAGGATCGCGTTGCGCAGGCCGTGCTTCCAGACCCGACGCCGGGCCGAGAGGCCGCGGGCCTGCGCGGCGCGGATGTAGTCCTCACCGAGGACTTCGATCATGTTGGTGCGTAGGGTCAGCGCGTACGGGCCGAGCTGCACCAGGATCAGTGACAGCACCGGCAACACCAGGTGGTGGGCCAGGCTCAGGTAGGCCCCGACGCCCCGGGTGTCCGGGTCGATCGCCCCACCGATCGGGAACCAGCCGAGCTGGGCGCCGAAGAAGACCAGCAGCAGGATGGCGACGCTGGGCACGAAGAGCGCGTTCGCGCTGATGCCGAAACCCTGCAGCGCGCGGTCGAGCCACTTGCCACGGTTGACCGCGGCGGTCACGCCGATCGGGATACCGACGGCGACGGTGAGGACGAACGCGCTGCCGGCCAGCAGCAACGTCCACGGCAGGCGGTCGAGGATGATGTCGGTGACCGGCTGGATCTGTCGGAACGAGATGCCCAGGTTGCCCTGGACCAGTTCGCGCAGGTACGACACGTACTGCTCCCACAGCGGACGGTCCAGGCCGTACGTCTTGAGCAGGGCCGCCTGCATCTCCGGCGTCATGTCCCCCTCGACCATGAGGGTCGTGGGGTCCCCCGGCAGCAGCCGGAGCAGGAAGAAAGTCGACGTGATCGCAATCCACACGGTCAGGACGGCCTTCAGTGCCCGGCTGAGCACGAAACGCACCACGGGGGACCCCTCCTTTCCCTCTGGTTGGGGGTTACTTGACCGGGGTGACCTGGGCCAGCGAGTACGCGGTGACCATGCCAAGCAGGTCCGACGGCGACGGGGAGAAGCCGGTGAACTTGCTGGCGTTGTAGGCGAACTGGAAGTTCTCCACGTACAGCGGGGTCAGGTACGCCTGCTCGTGCACGACCTTGTCAAGGTTCTTGATCTTGGCCCTGAACGCCTCCGGGTCGGTGGTGCCGGCCGCGTCGTTGATCAGCGTGTCCATCTCCGCCGACTCGAGCAGGTTGTAGTTGATGCCGCCCGGGTTGCTGGACAGGTAGGTGCTGCGCAGCTGGTCCATCGGGTTGTCGAACACGCCCCACTGCGAGGCGTCGATGTCGTACTCGCCGTTCTTGGTGCGGGTGAGGAAGGTGTTCCGCTCCACGCACTCGTTCTCCAGCTTGATGCCGGCCTTGGCCGCGCTCTCCCGGAAGAGCTGCACCACGCGGGTGATGTTCGCGTTGGACTGGTCGCACGCCACGCCGAAGGACAGCTCGTCGAAGAAGCCGTCGTTGTTGGCGTCCCGGTAGCCCGCCGCGGCCAACTTGGCCTTCGCCCCCGCCGGGTCGAACGGGTACGGCTGGATCTCGGTGTTGTCGTACTCGGCGAAGATCGGCGAGATCGGCCCAGCCATCTGCTGGCCGTCACCCTGGAGTACCGCCGAGATGATCGCCTTGGTGTCGACCGACATCGACAGCGCCTGCCGGACCTGCTGGTCGGCGAGGTACTTGTTCTTCATGTTGTAGGTCAGGTGGGCGAAGCCCAGCGCGCCGACCTTCTCCAGTTTGATCTTCGAGTCGTTCTCGAAGGTCTTCGCCGCCGACACCGGCACCGGGGTGCCCATCAGGTCGATGTCGCCGTTACGCAGCGCCAGCATCATCGTGTTCACGTCCGGGTAGACCCGGTACTCGACCTGGCTGACCGCGGCCTTGCCCTCCGGCGCGAGCGGGTAGTGCTCGTTGCGCTTCATCACGTAGCGCTGGCCCTTGGTCATGCTGTCCAGCACGAACGGCCCGGCACCGACCCAGTTCGTGTCGTTGGGGAACTTGGAGAGGTCGCCGGCCTTCTCGAAGATGTGCTTCGGCACGATCGACATCCAGAAGCCGACACCCTCGGCGAACGGCGCGTACGGCTGGGAGAGCTTGAACTTGACGGTGGTCGCGTCCGGCGCCTCGATCGATTCGACCCAGGTCAGCTTCGCCGCCACGTTGCCGAGCTTGTACTCCATGATCTTCTCGGCGCTGAACTTGACGTCCTCGGCCACCACCGGCTGACCGTCGGTCCACTTGAAGTCGTCGCGCAGCTCGAACACGGCCGTCTTGCCGTCGTCCTCGTAGCGGTACTCCTTGGCCAACTCGGGGGCCTTCTGCGCGTTCTCGTCGATCCGCAGCAGGTGCGGGTACATCGCGTTGAGGATCCACGAGTCGGTCTTGCTCAGCGACTGCAGCGGGTTGAAGTTGCTCACGTCGGTGGTGGTGCCGATCCGCAGCACCGTGTCCGACGAGCCGCTGGAGGACGAGTTGTCCTCGTTCAGACCGCAGCCGGAGACACCCAGCGTGGCCACCACGCCGAGCGCGACAGCGAGCCGCCACCGACCCTTGACTGTCTTTTTCACCAAACCTCCTGAAGAACCCGGATGATGTTGCCGCCGATGACCTTGGCGATCTCGTCGTCGGAGTAACCGTGCGTGACGAGCCACCCGACGATGTTGCTGAAGCACTCCGCCGGGTTCTCCATGCCGCTCACGTACTCCACCCTCGGGTGGTCGACCACCCCGTGGGCCTTTCCGATCGCCAGGTGCTGGGTAAAGCTGTCGTGCAGCCCGACGTGGTCACCGAAGTTGGTGTCCGGGCCGAACGCCACGTGGTCGATGCCGACCAACTCCACGCAGTACGTGAAGTGGTCCATCACCGACTCGATCGAATGGTGCGGATGGCCCGCCGAGAGGGTGGTGTGCGGAGCGGCCTCGATACCGATCACGCCACCCCGCTCGGCGCAGGCCCGGATCACCTCGTCCGGCTTCATCCGAGGGGTGTTCCAGACCGAACGGGCACCGGCGTGGGTGATGAACACCGGAACCCGACTGGCCTCGATCACATCCAGCGAGGTCTGATCGCCGGAGTGCGAGATGTCGATGGCGATACCGAGCTTGTTCATCCGGTCCACCGCGCGCCGACCGAAGTGGGTCAGCCCGCCGTCGCGGTCCTCGGATAGGCCGGATCCGAGCATGTTCGCCTGGCTGTACGCGATGCCCATCTGGCGCACGCCGAAGCCGTAGAGAATGTCGATCCGGTCCAGCTCGTTCTCGATCATCGTGGCCGCTTCCAGACCCGCCACCAGGGCGATCTGGCCGTTGCGCTTGGCCTCGAAGATCTGTTCCAGCGTGGTCGCCACCACCACGTGGTCCTGCTTGGCGATGTCGGCGAAGCGCAGGCCGATGTCGTAGACGACGTCGTCCCACTTCCAGGCGTGCTCGCTGGTCACGCAGCCGGTGCCGTTCATGAAGTTGTCGAAGACTGCGGTCAGGCCGGAGCGGGCCAGGCCCTCGAACCCGAACGAATTGCGGCCGGTGCGGTTGTAGTCGCGCAGCTGCGTCACGTCGGCCGGCAGGATCTTCGGGTGCTCATGCAGCGAGATGGCCATGTGTTCGTGGAGCAGCCGGGCGACCCGGGCGCGCTGGTCGCTGCTCAGGCCCAGGTCGTGTCCGGGCACCCGGCCGAGCTGTGGTGCCAGCTCGAAGACTTTGTAGTCAGCGTGCGGCGTCAAGTAGTCGAAGGATCGGTATCCGGCGTAGCGGGGGGCGGGTTCCTGCACTCGTCAACTCACCTCGTCAGATCAGAGGCATGAGGAATGAGGTCCGACCTCATGCCTCGTCGCAACGTACCGAGAGACACTCGGGTTTAGGAACACCTCGTGACATGACCGTTATCGAGAACGCGGACATTCCCGCAGGTCGGGACGGTTGTGCGGGAACCGCAGCAGGTCGGCCGAGCCGGATCACGCCTAACACCCGAGGCCGGGATCCTCGAACGGAGGAGCACCAGCAAGCCGCATCGTCGACGCCACTCAACCTAGTGGTCAGACCACTAGGACCACGACTCGCTGCCCACTCCGCGCCGCCGGATGGTCAGGGCCTCCGCCCGGAACGACTCAGGCCCCCTCCGTGGAGGGGGCCTGACCATTGGGGTGACTGATGGGAATTGAACCCACGACAACCGGGACCACAACCCGGTGCTCTGCCAACTGAGCTACAGCCACCATGCCGCCGCGCCGGTCGAACGCCCGGAGCGGGTGCGGAGAAATAATACCCACACCACGGCCGACCGCGTCCAGCGGGTTGGGGTGGACGCGCTCAGAGCCCGGCCGCGATCGCCTTGGCGGTCTCCACGTCGGGCCCGGGCAGCGGGACGAAGACGGTACGCCGGTAGTACTCCAGCTCCCGGATGCTCTCCCGGATGTCCGCCAGGGCCCGGTGCGCCAGGCCCTTCTGCGGCTGGCCGAAGTACACCCGGGGATACCAGCGGCGGCACAGTTCCTTGATCGAGGAGACGTCGATCATGCGGTAGTGCAGGTGGGCGTCGAGGCGAGGCATGTCCCGGGCGATGAACCCGCGGTCGGTGGCGATCGAGTTGCCGCACAGCGGGGCGGTACGAGGATCCTTGACGTGCCGGGTGACGTAGTCGAGCACCAGGTCCTCCGCCTCGGCCAGGGTGACCGCGGAACGGCGTACCTCGTCTGTCAGCCCCGACTTGGCATGCATTGTCCGGACGATCTCGGGCATGGCGTCCAGCGCCGCGTCGTCGGCGTGGATCACCACGTCCACGCCGTCTCCGAGCACATTGAGATCGGGGTCGGTGACCAGTGCGGCGACCTCGATCAGCTTGTCGCCCCGGAGGTCGAGCCCGGTCATCTCACAGTCGATCCAGACGAGAAGATCAGCCATCGGGACAGCCTACGCGCAGCCCAAGCCCCGTGGCTGCGCGCCGCCGGCGCGACTGACCGCTAGGGTCTTCCCCGTGCCCGCCGATCCCGCCACAACCTCCGCTGTCGACGACTCCGGTAGCCGTACGGCGCGGCGAGTGGTGGGTCTGCTGGCGCTGGCGGCCGTCCTGCCGGCGCTCTACCTGCCGAACACGGTGCACGACTTCTTCGACCTGAAGATCTACATGTCGGCGATGGACTGGTGGGCCGCCGGCAACCCGCTCTACGACTACGTACAGCCCGACCGGGTGCAGGGCGAGCTGTATTTCACCTATCCCCCGTTCGCCGCGTTGCTGCTGCTGCCGTTCGGCCTGCTCAAGCTGGGCGCGACCGTGACGATCTTCACCGGTCTGACCCTGCTGGCCGTGGTGGTCACCACGAGGTGGCTGCTCGACCCGGTGATCCGCCGGCACCGCCTGCCCCGCCTGCTCACCCTCGTGGTGGGGGTGCTGCTCGTGCTCGCGGTGGAGAGCACCCGGGAGACGATCACCTTCGGCCAGATCAACATGCTGCTGGTGGTGCTGATCCTGGCCGACCTGCTGTTCGCCGTACCGCGGAACAGCCGGTGGGCCGGGGTGGGTATCGGGCTGGCGGCGGCGCTCAAGCTGTTCCCGGGCATCTTCGTGGTCTACCTGCTGGCCAGCCGGCGCTGGCGCGCGGCGGCGGTGGCGGCGGCGACCGCCGCCGGAGCGACCCTGCTGGCCGCCGCGGCCGCGCCCGGGGACTCCTGGCGGTTCTGGACCCACGAGCTGTGGGCCACCGACCGGGTCGGCCGCACCGACTACACCGGCAACCAGTCGCTGTTCGGGCTGTTGAGCCGGATCACCGCCCCGGAGGAGCCGAGCCGGCTGATCTGGCTGCCGCTGGTGGCGGCCGTCGTCGGGTACGGGCTGTGGCGGGCGGCACGGGCGGCCCGCGCCCGGGACGCGCTCACCGGCCTGACCCTGACCGGCCTGGTGGCGGCGCTGATCAGCCCGATCACCTGGATTCACCACATCTACTGGTTCATTCCGGCGGTGGTGATCCTGGCCGACGCGGCGCTGAGCACCGACCCGCGCACCGCCGCCGGGGCACGCCGGCGCCGCCGGTTGGTCAGGCTCGCCGTCGGCACCTCCGCGATCATCGTGTACGGCGTGGTGTCCTTCTACGACTTCGGGGCCGCCCCGTCGCGTACCGACACCCCCTGGGAGTTCCTGCTCCGTAACGCGTACGTGCTGCTCTGCCTGGTGCTGCTGGTCGCCCTACCGGTGCGCGCCGGGGCCGACATCCCGACGGATGAGTCGCACGAAGCGGACACTCTTCCCGGGACACCCATTCACCGGTAATCTTGCGCTAAACAGCTCATCCCCTCCGATGAGCACCGATATCCCCCGGTGAGGGCGGCCCTCCGTGTCGGCAGCGCGGAGGGCCGCCCGCCGTCTGTCCCCTCACCGCCCGGCGGCGGGTTCAGCGGGGTGGCGCGGCGGGACGCAGCGGGTGGTGTGGGGCCGGCAGGTCGGCGGGCAGGTCGGCGAGCGTCTCCGGTCGCGGCATCGGAGCGATCGCCGGCCGGAAGGGGTTGGACACCACGCTGCCCACCGACACGAGCTGCCGTACGGGCAGCGGGCGTGGCCCGGGTTGTGCCGGGGCACCAAGGCCACTGAGCGAAGTCACCCCGAGCCGGCCGGCGAGCACCGGCACCTGGTCCGGCTCGACCACGAACACCACCTCACGGGGGCGCATCGGGCGCAGCAGGACCAGCGCCGCGAGGATCACCAGCAGCATCCCGCCGGTCAGCGAGCCCCAGGTGGCCGGTGCGATCCACCCGGCCCGCAGTTCCGCGCGCAGGTCCAGGGCCAGGTCGGCCTGGCCGTCGGGCCGCATCAGCACCAGACTGAGCCGCTGGCCGGCCAGTTCGTCGGGGCTCCACTCCAGCACGCCGGCACCGGCACGCACCCAGAAGGTCTGTGCGCCGGGGCCGGCCGGGACGGTCGGCGGCGTACCGTCCGCCGGTGTGACCTGCTCCAGCCGGACCGGCAACGGTCCCCGCGCCAGCGCCATCCGCTGGACCACGGCGTGCGGCGCCCCCGCCAGCCACCGCCGGGCCTCCTCGGCCGGGGCGAGGCCGACGAACGCCGGCCCGTCGGGCGTACGGGCATCCAGCCGCAGCCGGGCCTGCCCGCCTCGGGCGAACGGCACCTCCTGCCGCACCAGCGCGTCGAGGTCGGTCACCACCACCGCGTGCCCCGGCGTCTGCACGGTCTCGAACTGCGCGGTGAACGCCCCGCCGGGGGCGGCACGGCCGGTCAACAGGCCGAGCGCGGCAGCGCCGAGCAGCGCGGTGGTGCCGATCGCCAGCAACACCATTCCGGTCAGCGCCCACACGAAACGCATCCGCCCTGTCCCCCTCCGTAGCCAAAACACCCGGCCGACCTTACCCAGACGGAGCCGCCGATCAGCGGATATCCACGGCACGGACGTAGAAAGCGGGCGGGCCCGCCGGAATCTCCGGCGGGCCCGCGAGGCGGTGACGGTCAGGACGTCGGTGCCGGCTCGCCGCTCTGGGCGGTGTCGCCGCCCGCGCGCCGGGTACGCGCGAACGCCAGCCCGCCCAGCACCAGCCCACCGACCCCGGCGATCAGCCCGGCGACCCCGAGCCCGACGGCCAGCCCGTTGCCGTCGTCGCCGTCGTCGGCCGCGCCACCCGCCACGGCGGGCGACTCCGCGGGCGCGGCCGACGGCGTGGCCGGCGTGGCGGCGGTGAGAGTGAGCACCGGCGCCGGGGCAGCCAGCTCCTTGCCCGGCTCCGGCTCGTCGATCCAGCGCACCACGTCGCCGTTGGAGTAGGTCTGCAGCGCCTTGAAGACCATCTGGTCCACCTCGGGCAGCGGACCCATGGAGATCGGGAACTCCTGGAAGGTGCCCGGGGCGATCGCCGCGTCGCCGCTGGCCGTCCAGGTGACCTTGGCCACCACCTCGGAGATCTCGCTGCCGTGCACCTGCACCGGCGGGTCGACCTTGCGCTTCTCCACCGCCACCGTCCAGCCCGGCACCGGCATCGTGGACACCGAGCCGACCGGGGCGTTCTCCGGCAGGAAGACCTCCAGCTTGGTGGTCGACGCCGAGTCGCTCTCGTTCGGCACCCGGAACGCGAACCGGCCGTAGCCGCCCTGCTTGGCCTCGTTCGGATTGACCGTAACGTGGGCCGACGCGGGTGCCGCGAAGCCGAAGACGGCCGTGGCGATGGCGCCGAGCGCCAGGGCGGCAGCCGCGCCTGCGGTACGCCGGTGACGGATCATCGGTGGAACCTTCCTATCGGAGCTATCGGATGGGCACGGTGGCGGTCACCGTGGCCTGGTCGATCTCGGTGGTGCGGGCGGTGACCCGCATTTCCCACTCCCCCGCCGCGGGGAGGGTGATCTCCCCGGTGGCGTGGTTGGGGGTGAGCGGCAGCAGCGGGACGTCGATCGGCTCGATCCCGGCCGACGGCAGCGCCACGGTGGCCTTCCACTCGACGACCGGCTGCGGCCGGTTGTCCAGCGTGTACGCGTAGAAGTGCACCGAGTTGTTGCCCCGCTCGGCGGGCGTGACCTCGATCTCCAGCGAGTAGAGCGAGCTGTTCACCCTGGTGCTGAAGGAGCCGCCGTCGAGGGCGGCCACGTCGGCCGAGGCGGTGCGGGCCGGCGGGGTCTGCACCAGCACGGCCGACACGCCGAGCACGATCGCGGTGATCGCCAGCTCGGCCAGGATCGCCCGGCGTACCGGCGCCGGCCGGCTGGCCGCGATCCGCTTGCGGACCAGGTATCGCGAGTAGGCGGCCACCGCGATCACCGCCGCGAACAGCCCGATCTTGGCCAGCACCAGCCGCCCGTACTGGGTGCTCACCAGCGCCGCCGGGGTGGCCACCTCGATCAGGGCCTGGACAACGCCGGCGAGCAACAACGCGGAGACCGCCAGGGCGGCCCAACGCGACCAGATCGGCAGGATCGCACCCAGCTCCCGCTCGTCGGCCCGGGGCAGCAGGAACACGGCGAGCATCACCAGCCCACCCAGCCAGACCGCCATGCTGCCCAGGTGCACCGCGTCGACGACAACCGACACCGCCGGAGCGGGCGAGGCCGCCGGGTGCCCGGCCAGCGGCCAGGTGAGCAGCGCTGCCCCGGCGAGGACGCCGAGGATCACCAGGTCGGCACGGCCCACCGACCCGGCCAGCAGCGGCCGGAGCAGGAACACCGCCGCGGCCAGCAGCCCGAGGCGGACCAGATGCGCGGCCCCGAAGGCGCTGCCGAGCGTCAGGCTGAGCCCCTCGCCGGTGATGTCGAACGGCCCGCCGCCATTGGTGTACGGCACCTGCAACAGCGTCACCGCGATTGTGGCCAGCGCCACCAGCCCGAGGCCGGTCCAGGCCAGCCGGGCCGGTCCCCGGCGGGACAGCCGGCGCGGCCAGAGCAGGGCGAGCACCAGCGCCGGGCCGACCACCAGCAGCAGGCCGGCATAGCCGACGAACTTGGCGACCTTGATCGCGGTGCTGACCACCGGGTCCGCGCGGCTGTCGTTGCCGGTGTCCACCGGCGGCGCGGAGGCGGCGCCGACGGAGTAGGTGAACGCCCCGGAGACCGGGTGGCTGTCGGCGGAGATCACCCGGTACGTGACCAGGTAGGTGCCGTTTCCGGCGGAGGTGTCGACCGGGATGTTGACCACGCTGTTGGCGAAGGTCGGCTCACCCCGGTCCGCACGGGATCCGTCCGGCGCGATGACCCGGATCTTGTCCGGCACCTTGCGGACCGGCTCGCTGAAGGTGAGCACCACCTCGGCCGGTGCGCTGGGCACCACGGTCGAGGCGGCGGGACTGCTGCTGGACAGCACGGCGTGGGCGCTGGCCGGGCTGGCCGGGGCGAGCAGCAGGGCGACGATGGTGACCAGCAGCCCGGCGGCGGCGTTGAACCGGGCGAATCGGCGGCGTAGGGCGGCAGACATGCCCGTCATGCTCGCCGACGACACCCGGTCCTGGCGACCCGCCCTCGCTCTCGACTTGACCACGCCGTTCTCGCGCACGACCCGGCACGCGGCAGCGGCGCCGCCGGCGCGCGCCACCGCGCGCACGTGTCCGGGGCCGGGGGTCATACGCGGGTAGTCGGCCGGAGCCTCGGGAAAGTTCCCGGCGTGGTGCAGCACATGGAAGGGCCGAAGGACCCTGCTGCTCAGGGCGTCGCCGCGTAACCTGGGTTGTCGTGATCCCCGCCCCGCGCGACATCTCCGCCACCGCCGACACCGGCGCGGTCGCCGGGCGCGCACCGGAGTTGACCATCGCGAAGTCGGCCCCCGCGAAGTCGGCCTCCTCGAACCCGGCCACCGCGGACTCGGCGACCGGTTGGGCGCTGGCCGCCCGGGATGGCGACCCGGCCGCCCAGGCCGCCTTCGTCCGGGCCACCCAGCCCGAGGTGTGGCGGTTCGCGGCGGCCCTGGTCGATCCGGACAGCGCCGACGATCTCACCCAGGAGACGTACCTGCGGGCGTTCCGGGCGTTGCCCGCCTTCGAGGGCCGCTCCAGCGCCCGCACCTGGCTGCTCGGCATCGCGCGACGGGCCTGCGCCGACCACCTGCGCACGGTGGTCCGACGGCGGCGGCTCGACCAACGGCTCACCGCCCACGCGCACACCGACGCGCCGCACCCCGACCCGGCCGGTCAGCTCGGCGCGACCGACCTGCTGCACCGGCTGCCGGCCGAGCGGCGCGGGGCGTTCGTGCTGACCCAGCTGCTGGGCCTGTCGTACGCCGAGGCCGCCGCGGTGGAAGGGGTACCGGTCGGCACGATCCGGTCCCGGGTGGCCCGGGCCCGCACCGGGCTGGTCGACGCCGTCGGCGAGGCGTTGGCAGGGTGAACGGGAAGCTGCTCCGCTGGCTCGGGCTCGCCGTCCGGCTCGGGCTCGCCGCCGTCTGGCTGTACGCGGGCGCCTCGAAGGTCGGCGACCTGGCCGCCTCCGGCCGCGCGGTGCACGCCTACCAGGTGCTGCCGTACGACGTGTCGGTGGTGGTCGGCGCGGTGCTGCCCTTCGTCGAGCTGGCGCTGGGCGTACTGCTGCTGCTCGGGCTGGCCACCCGGCTGGCCGCCGGGTTCTCCGCAGCGCTGCTGCTGGTCTTCATCGCGGGCATCGTCTCGGCCTGGTCGCGGGGGCTGGCGATCGACTGCGGCTGCTTCGGCTCGGGTGGTGAGCTACCGGCCGGGCAGTCCCCCAGCTACCTCCCGGAGATCCTCCGGGACGTGGGCTTCCTGGCATTGGCCGGGTTCCTGCTGATCTGGCCCCGCACCGCCGTCTCGTTGGACGGCGTGCTGACGGGCGAACCGGTGGAGGACAACGATGAGTAGTCGCAAGGGACGCAAGGACGCGGCCCGGGTGGTCCGGGAGCAGATGGCTCGGGAACGGCGTCGCAAACGGACGCTGTGGATCTCGGTCGGTGCGGTGGCGGTGCTGGTCATCGCCGGCCTGATCGGCTGGAGCATCCAGTCGAGCCGGAAATCCGGGGAGTTCACCGCGCCGCCCGGGGCCAACCCCAGCGGCAACGGCATCGTGGTCGGCACCGGGCCGGTGACCATGGACATCTACGAGGACTACCTCTGCCCCGCCTGCAAGCAGTTCGAGCAGACCAGCGGCGCCACCATCGACAAGCTGATCAGCGACGGCAAGGTGCGGGTGGTGTACCACCCGGTGGCCTACCTGAACCGCTTCTCCAGCACCGAGTACTCGACCCGCGCGTCGAGCGCGTCCGGCTGCGCCGCCGAGGGCGGCAAGTTCACCGAGTTCGGCAAGGCGCTGTTCGAGAAGCAACCGCCGGAGAACAGCGCCGGGCTGAGCAACGACGAGCTGATCGACATCGGTGCCGGGGTCGGGCTGAACCGCGACACCTTCGGCACCTGCGTCCGCGACGCGAAGTTCAAGCCGTGGACCACGCACGTCACCGAGGAGGCGACCCGCGCCAACGTCACCGGCACGCCGACCATCCTGGTCGACGGCAAGCAGGTGAAGGAGTGGACGCCGGAGAACATCACCGCCGCCGTGGAGGCGGCCGGCAGGTGACCCGAGCCCTGCTGACCCGTGCCGGGCTGCTGCTGGCCGGCACCGTCACCACGATCCTGGCCACCGCCGCCCCCGCGCTCGCGCACGGCGCGGACGCGCCGAACGGCACCGACTACCGGGCCGAGGTCACCGCCGTGACCCCGGCCCGGCCGGAGCTTCGGGTACGGCTGGTCGAGGCGGGCGCCCGGCTGGAACTGACCAACACCGGCCACGAGCCGATCGAGGTGATCGGCTACTCGGGCGAGCCGTACCTGCGGGTCGGCCCGGACGGCGTGTTCGAGAACACCCGCTCGCCCGCCACCTACCTGAACCGGACCATCGCCGGGGACACCGTCCTGCCCGCCGAGGTCGACCCGGCCGCCGCGCCACAGTGGCGGCGGGTCGACGGTGGCACGACCGCCCGCTGGCACGACCAGCGGGCGCTGTGGCGCGAGTCGGGGCCGCCCGCGCAGGTCCGCGCCGCCCCCGACCGGGAACACCGGGTACGCGACTGGGTGGTGCCGCTGCGCGCCACGGACGGTCCGATGGAGATCCGCGGCACCCTGGACTGGGTGCCCCCGCCGGACGCGTACACCTGGTGGGTGGCGATCACGCTCGGCGCGCTCGCGGTGGGTGCGGCCGGGCTGCTGCCGGCGGCCTCGGCACCGGGCGGGCGGGCGCTGGCCGGGCTCGGCGGGCTGCTGGCCGCCGGCGGACTGGCGGCCGTGGTGCTCACCGTCGGGCGGGTACTCGACGCCGGCGCCGAGGGGCTCGGCGGCGTGCTGGCCGGGCTGCTGACCGGCCCGGTGTGGGGGCTGCTCACCGGGCTCGGTGCGGTCGCCGCCGGCGGCTGGGCGCTGACCCGTCGGGCCGGCGTCGACTTCGTGGTGGCGTTGGCCGGGGCGTGCCTGGCCCTGTTCGCCGGGGTGACCAACGCCGCCGCGTTCACCCGTTCCGTTCCCCCGGTGCCGTGGCCGGCCACCGCCGCCCGGGTGCTGGTCGTCCTGGTCGTCGTCGCCGGTGCCGGTGCGCTCGCCGCAGCCGCCCTGCGGCTGCACGCCACCGGTCGCACAGTCGCCCCCGCCGGCCGTTCCGGCCCGAGCAACCGGCACGGTCGGGACAGCTCGGCCGACTACTCCCGGACCGGTGCGGGCGGCAGCGTGGGGCTGAACGGGTAGGGCAGTTCGAGACGGTGCCGGGCCAGCAGTGGCTCGTCGCCGAGGATCTCCGGGGTCGGCCCGTCGGCCACGATCCGGCCACCGTCGAGGATCACCGAGCGGTCGCAGAGTTCGAACGCGTACGGCAGGTCGTGGGTGACCATCAGCAGGGTCACCGGCAGGCCGCGCAGGATGACGGCCAGTTCCCG
This sequence comes from Micromonospora craterilacus, assembly GCF_003236315.1. Lineage (GTDB taxonomy): Bacteria > Actinomycetota > Actinomycetes > Mycobacteriales > Micromonosporaceae > Micromonospora > Micromonospora craterilacus. Next base: position 4,544 of record NZ_POTY01000110.1, on the reverse strand, counting down.
CCGGGCCGCCGGGTCGAGGTTCGACGACGGCTCGTCGAGCACCAGGATCTCCGGGCGCATGGCGAGCACGGTGGCCACCGCCACCCGGCGGCGCTGCCCGAAGGACAGGTGGTGCGGGGCCCGGTCCCGGTGCTCGGACATGCCCACCGCGGCCAGCGCCTCGTCCACCCGGGCGGCGAGTTCCGCGCCGCGCAGCCCCAGGTTGGCCGGCCCGAACGCCACGTCCTCGGCGACGGTGGGCAGGAAGAGCTGGTCGTCCGGATCCTGGAAGACGATGCCCACCCGCCGGCGGATCTCGGCCAGGGTCGACCGGTCCGGGCCGACCGTGAGGCCACCGACGGCGATGCTGCCCTCGGTGGCGGTGAGGATGCCGTTGAGGTGCAGCACCAACGTGGTCTTGCCGGCACCGTTCGGCCCGAGCAGGGCGACCCGCTCGCCCCGGGCCACCGTCAGGTCGACGCCGTGCAGGGCGAGGTGACCGTCGGGGTAGGCGTACCGGACGCCACGGACGTCCAGGCTGGGCGCGGTGGGTTGCACGCCACGAATCATGTCAGCACGGCAGCGGTGGCGGCGACGGTGCCCGCCAGGACCGGCACGGTGGCCGCGACCAGCCACTGCCCGGTCGTCGCCGCGCCCCCGCCCTGCCACACCGCCGGCATCCGGCCGGTGTAGCCGCGCGACAGCATCGCCAGGTAGACCCGCTCGCCCCGCTCGAAGGCCCGCAGGAACAGCGCCCCGACACCGGCGGCGAAGCCGCGCAACTGCCACAGGAAGCGCGGATCGTCGCCGCGGGAGATCCGGGCGACCCGCATCCGGCGGGCCTCGCCGACCAGCACGTCCAGGTAACGCAGCATGAAGGTGGCGATCTGGGTGAGGATCTGCGGGCAGCGCAGCCGGTCCAGCCCGACGATCAGGTCGCGGGTGGTGGTGGTCGCCGCCAACAGCAGCGACGCCCACACGCCCAGAGTGCCCTTGGCGATGATGTTCCACGCGCCGTAGAGGCCGTCGGCGGACAGGCTCAGCCCGAGCAGGTCCACCCGCTCGCCAGCACCGAGGAACGGCAGCGCGAACGCGAAAAGCACGAACGGCAGCTCGATCGTGGACCGGACCAGCAGCCACCGGGCGTTCACCCGGGCCAGCGCCGCGACGGCCGCGACCAGCAGGGCGTACGCGCCGAAGGCCCAGATCGCCTCGCGGGGGGTGGCGACCACGGCGACGGTGAACGCCACCATCGCCGCGATCTTGACCTCGGGCGGCAGCCGGTGCACCGGCGAGTCGGACTCGCGGTACAGCACGTGGGCGTGACCGGCTCCCATCCGCGCTACCCCTGGCCCGTGGCGGCGGTGCTCGGCTGCGCCGCGTCCCGCGACCCGGCGGCGTCCGGTGCCTCGGCCGAGCCGCGCCGACGGACCAGCCAGAACGCGCCGCCGGCCACGGCGAAGGTCAGCAGTACGCCGAGCACGCCGGACAGGCCGGTGGAGAGGAAGTCGTTGTCGAGCCCGGCGATGCCGTAGTCGGCCAGCGGCCCGCCGATCTCGTGCTCCTTCTCCTGCTGGGCCGGGCAGCTGCCGCCGGTGATCTCGTCGTCGGCGTCGAACGTGCAGCCCGCCCGCAGCGAGGAGTCCAGCCCGTCCGGGTGCGCCGAGGCGTAGTTGCTCACCACGCCGGCCAGCAGCAGCGCGACGAGCATGCCGCCGACGATGAACCCCCAGGAACGCTTCCTCACCGGACACCTCCGACAGCCGGAACGGATGCCGGCGCGGCCGGCTTCAGGGCGCGCAACGCGTACACCAGGTCGGGCCGGACCTTCGCCACGGTGACCACCGTGGTGGCGGTGATCAGGCCCTCGCCGATGCCGATGAACAGGTGGGACACGGCCATCGTCCCGGCCAGCCCGGCCAGGTTGCCGCCGAGGTCGGTGGTGCCGCCGAGCTGGTACTGCACCACGAAGCCCAGCGCCGCGACAACCACGCTGACCAGCGCGGCGACGAAGGCGGTGACGGCCAGCCCGGTCGTGGTACGCGGCAGCACCCGCAGCAGCAGCGCGATCAGCAGGTACGCCGCCGCGATGCCGATGACGGCCATGTTGGTGATGTTGAGCCCGAGCATGGCCACCCCGCCGTCGCCGAAGACGAGCGCCTGCACCACCAGCACCACGGCGACGCAGAGCGCGCCGACCCAGGGGCCGACCAGCATGGCGGCGAGCGCGCCACCGAGCAGGTGGCCACTCACGCCGGCGGTGAAGATCGGGAAGTTGAGCATCTGCACCGCGAAGATGAAGGCGGCGACCAGGCCGGCCATCGGCGCCAGCCGGTCGTCCAGGTCCTGCCGGCCGCGCATGACACAGAACGCCATCGCCGCCAGCGCGATCACCGCGAAGATCGCGGCGACGGGACCGTTGATGATCCCGTTCGAGATGTGCATCGCCAGGGTTTCCACGCGACCTCCCACGCGTCGGCGGGCTTATCCGCGCCGGCAGGGGTGAGCGTATTTCCCGCACCATGCTGTTGCCAATACCTGGCAACAGGGATGGTGTTGATCACTCTGGCCTGGTCAGAGGCGGCCGGACCGGCGGGTGACCGGCGCGGGTACGGCTGTTTGCCGGCGCGGGTCCGGCTGCTTACCAAGGTGGATCTGATGGCCGGCGCGCGGCGCTGACGGTAGGCCCGGTCCGGGCGGCGGTAGGGTCGATCCATGACCGCACCCGCTCGCCTCTCCCCCGGTGACCCGGCACCCGAGTTCACCCTCCCCACCGACGCCGGCGGGCAGCTCACCCTGGCCGACCTGCGCGGCCGCAAGGTCATCCTGTACGCCTACCCGGCCGCGATGACCCCCGGCTGCACCAAGCAGGCGTGCGACTTCCGCGACTCGCTGGCCTCGCTGCAAACCGCCGGCTACGAGGTGGTCGGCATCTCGCCGGACAAGCCGGAGAAGCTCGCGAAGTTCCGCGAGCGCGACGCGATCACCTTCCCGCTGGTCGCCGACACCGACAAGGCGGTGCTGACCGCGTACGGGGCGTACGGCGAGAAGCAGTCGTACGGCCGCACGGTGACCGGGGTGATCCGCTCGACGTTCGTCATCGACGAGGACGGCAAGATCGAGCGGGCGCTCTACAACGTCAAGGCCACCGGCCACGTCGCCAAGCTCCGCCGCGACCTCGGCCTGGACTGAGCTGTCACCGAGCCGGCGGGACGCTCTAGACTCTCCCCGGCTGGCGGGAGTGGCGTAATGGCAGCCGCGGTAGGTTTAGGTCCTATTGTCCGAAAGGACGTGGGGGTTCGAATCCCCCCTCCCGCACCATAGGTTTCATCACGCGATACATCGCAACCGATGAGCCGGTCGAGTTTCGAAGCTCGGCGTTACCGCGACATCCCGGCGAGATCTTGGACAGTTACCGTTAGCGCGTAACGGAAACTGTCCAAGATCTCGCACTCGCATCTCGACCCGTGGGATCGGCGCGGCGCAGGCCGTTGGGAAATCTTGTGTTCACTCATGATCACGGCCATCACGTCGCGCCGGCCGACGCAAGTGCCGACGGGATCCCACGTCACGCGGCACGATCCCCGGCCCGGCGTATCGCGGTCACGGACAGAGAATCACCCGCGACCAGCGGGAACCGGTTCACGTTCGGCTGACCACGGCGCACAACCTGACCGTCCCTGTCGGGAGCATCACGATCACGGGCGGTCCGGCCTTCGTCCGGCGAGGATGACCGGCGTGAGCCTGCGTTTCGTCCTCGATCCGGAGCTGACCCCCGAGCTGCGTGCGCGGATCGTCGCGCTCTGGGTCGACGTCACCAACGCCGGTGGTGCGGTCGGCTTCGTGGCGCCGGTCACCGCCGAGAAGGTACGCACGATCGCCGACCCGACGCTGGCCGGCATCGCGGACGGCCCGGACCGGCTGCTGCTGGGCTACGACGACGACCGGCTCGTGGCCATGGCGATCTTCACCGATCCACGCTTCCACCTGAAGACGCACCTGCGCGTGCTCACCCGGGTGATGATCCACCCCGACACCCAGGGCCGTGGGTACGGCGAGTTGCTGATGCGCGAGGCCGAGCGGGTCGCTCGTGGCCTCGGGCTGGCGGCGTTGCACGTGACCGTGCGGGACGGGTTGGGGCTGGACCGGTTCTACCGCCGGCTCGGGTACCGCGAGGTGGGGCGGTGGCCCGGGGCGCTGCGGGTCGGTCCCGGCGACGACCGCGACGAGATCCTCATGTGGCTCGGCCTGGCCGAGGAGCGGCACGACCAGAACCACTCCGCCGCCGACTGAGGTCGCCCGGGGCCGACGTCCGGGACAGCCCGGTCGGGGCGAGCCGGCCGCACCCACGTGGCCACGATCATCGGCGGCACGATCCAGCCCGGCCCGCAGGAGGGCTGCGTCGGGCGCACGGCCGGTCAGCCACCGCAGGAGGGCTGCGTCGGGCGCGCAGTCGGTCAGCCACCGCAGCCCGGCGACGCGGCCAGTGGCTCGGTCCCCACCACGGCGGCGTCCGCGCTCGCCGCGACCGCAGTCGAGTGAGACGGCGTCGGGCGGGACGGGGC
>NZ_POTY01000010.1 GCF_003236315.1 Micromonospora craterilacus | reverse complement strand
AACCCGCCCACCCCACTCTCGGCAGCCAACATCACCGCCGTCGAGGGTGAGCCCCTACCGCCTGGTCCGCGTGGACGCCGCCCGGCGTGTCACCGACCCGGTGAACGTTCATGGACAGCCCACTAGCCTTTGAATGGCGCTGGCCCCGGCCGGCGCGATCGTCGGCCGTGGACGCCGCTGCCCCGCGCCGCGCATCAACTCTTCACGTCGCTGGATCGGGCCAGCGCGGCACCGAGTTCGGCCCGGCGGGAGATGCCCAGCTTGCGGTAGACGCGGGAAAGGTTCGTCTCGACCGTCTTGGGGCTGACGAACAGTTCGTCGGCGATGGCCCGGCTGGTCCGCCCCTGCGCGGCGAGCCGGGCCACCCGCTCCTCGGTGGCGGTGAGGTCCGACGGTGCGGGCGGGCGTCCACCGAGCCGGGCCGCCTCCGCCCGGGCCCGCCCGGCGAACGCCGTCGCGCCGATCGCGTCGAACTCGGCCGCCGCGACCTGTAGCGCCTCCCGGGCCGGGCGCTTGCGGCGCAACCGGCGTTGCACCATGCCGGCGACCAGCAGGCATCTGGCTCGGTCCAGCGGCAGGACATCCGGCGCCACCGCGGCGCGCGCGGCGGCGAGGTCGTCCAGGGCGGCCGACGGGTCGACGCCACCGGCGCTGTCCAGCAGGGCTCGACTGCGGGCCAGGCCGAGCAGCGTCCAGGGCCGGGGCATCCGCCGGTGCCGCTCCGCCAGCCGGTCCAGGGTCGCCCGGGCGGTGGCCAGGTCACCGGCGCCCACGCACGCCTCGATCCAGTCCGGTTCGAAGCGCTGGGCGAGCGGCTCGGCCAGGCCCATCCGGTCGACCGTTGCGGCGAGCCGGCCGTATCCGGCCGCCGCCTCGGCCGTCCGTCCGGCGCAGAGTGCGACGAACGCACCCAGCTGCAGGTGGATGCGTCGGCACCAGTCGTCGTCGAGTTCCTCGCCGAGCCGTATCCCCGCCTCGGCCACCCGCCCCGCCGAGTCGAGCCGGCCCCGGAGGGCGTCGAGCAGCCCGGCCAGCCAGGTCTCCGCGGTCAGTTCGGTGCCCAGCAACTCACCGAGGTCGCGGGCCGCCGCGATGTGCCGCTCGGCCGCCGACCAACGCCCCGCCAGCAGCTCGGTCTCGCCGAGGTGCTTGAGTAGTTCGTACTGGGAGGGTTCGTCGCCCCGGGCCGCGGCCCGGTCCAGCAGTCCCGCCAGCCGGGTCCGGGCCTGGGCCGGGTCGTCGATGGCCTTCCACCAGATCGCCGGGATCGTGCCGGCCAGCCACGAGGGCTCCGCCCCCTCCATGACGAGCGCGCGGTCGAGCAGCTCGGTGCGGGGCGGCTCACCGGCGCGTACCTCGTTGAAGAACAGGTGCAGCAGCGCGGCGGCCAGCAGCGAGCGGTCGCCGCCGGGGCCGGTGAGCAGGGCGATGGCCGCCTCCGCGTGCGCGCGCGCCGGGTCCGGCAGGTCGACGAAGAGGGCCAGGTGGGCGTGGATCCGGCCGGCCAGCGGAGAATCCGGTCGCGCCGCCGTCAGCGCCTGCCCGGCGGCCTCGACCGCGGTGACTCCCGGCTCGTCGGCGCTCCAGGCGACCACGGCGCGCAGCAGCAGCGCCTCGGCGCGGACGTCGCCATGGAAACCGGCGGCCACCGCCTCGGCGGCGGCCCGCGCGCCCGGATGGTCGCCGCAGTCGAACCGGCACCGGGCCGCCGCCAGCAGGCGCTCCCCGTGTCCGGCCCGGTCGTCGGCCGGGGTGAGCCGCGCCGCCGCCTCGTAGAGGTTTGCGGCGGCCTCCGGCGCGCCCCGCGCGTACTGCCGGGCGGCGGCCGCGGCGAGGGCGTCGGCCACCACCGGATCCGCGCTGGTGGTGCAGAGGGCGAGGTGCCGGACCCGTTCGTCCGGGTCGGCCACCACCTCGGCCAGCCTGCGGTGCAGGCCGCGCCGGACACCCGGCGGGATGCCGGCGCGGACCGCCGCCGCGTACACCGGATGGGCGAACTCGACGCGCACCGGCGTCACCACCAGCAGCCCCGCCTCCTCCGCGGCGTCGAACGCCTGAGGGGCCACCCCGGCCGCCGCCAGATCCCGCAGCAGCGGGACGCTGAGCAGGGCGGCCAACCGTACGGCGTCCCGGCACCAGGCCGGCAGCCCGCCGAGCACGTCGCCGAGGAGCTGGTGAATGGACGAGGCCACCGGCAGGTCCTGCGCCGGCTCCGGTGGCTGCGGCAGGCGTTGCACCGCGCGGGCCACCTCGATGGCGACCAGCGGGTTGCCGTCGGCCTCCCGGGCGATCCGGGCGAGCAGCGGGCGGCTCAACGTGGCCCCGATCCGCTCCCGGAGGACGTGGTGCAGGGCCCCCACGTCGAGCGGTGTCAGGGCCAGCCGGGTCAGCCGGCCGCGGCCGGTGTCGAGCCCGAGGGGAGCGGCCCGCAGCGCCGGCCCGTTGCTGCTCCGACAGCTGACCAGGGTGGCCAGCCCCGGGCCCACCCGGCGCAGCGCGAACCGCAGCGCGCGTTCGCTCGGCCGGTCCAGCCACGGCGCGTCGTCCACGGCGACCAGCACCGGCCGGCCCGCGGCGAGCGCTGCCTCCAGCAGCGACCGGGTGGCCGCGCCGACCACCCGCTCGTCGACCGTCTCGTCACTGTCCCGGGTGAGCAGCACCACCTCGGCCGCGACGCGTTGTGGACGCGGCAGGTCCACCACCAGGTCCGCCAGCGGGCGCAGCAGGTCGGCGAGGGCGGCGAACGGCAGGTCGGTCTCGCACTCGGTCGGCGCGCAGGTCAGCACGGGCCAGCCGGCCTGCGTAGCCTCGGCGATCAGCACCCGCAGCAACGCCGTCTTGCCGATCCCGACCGGACCCTCCAGCAGCACCGGCCCGGGCTCGCGCAACGAGCGCCAGGCATGGTCGAACACCTCGTCCCGGCCGACGAGCGCATGCCGCATGGGGCGATTCTGGCACCGGCCACGGTCGGTGACCATCGTGCGGACGGTGCGCCGCCGCCGGCGGTCGGCCAGGCCGGTGCGGTGTCCAGACACTGGAAATATCCCTGGACACCGCACTCCTCAGGCGTGCAGCGTGCGGCTCGGCGGGAACCCGTAGATCGCGTGGTAGCGGGCGGTGAACCGGCTGTGGCTCAGGAATCCCCACCGGAAGGCGATGGCCGACACCGTCTCCTGCCGTGGATCGGCCTGCAACAGGTCGCGGTGGGCACGGTCGAGCCGGACGCGGCGCAGATGTGTCATCGGGGTGGTGTCGAGATGGCGGCGGAACGCCAGTTGCAGGGCCCGCAGCGAGACCTGGGCCGCGGCGGCGATGTCGGCCGCCTCGATGTCACGGTCGGCGTACTCGTCGATGAACGCCGTCGCCCGGCGCAATGTCGCGTTCGTCGCGTCGCGCCGGTCCGTCGTGGTCGGCCAGCCGGCGGTGGTGTTGGGGAAGACCGCGAGGGCCGAGGCGGCCAGCATCCGCGCGGCGTTGGCGATCACCAGCGGCTGTTGGTACGCGTACGGGTTGCCCAGCACGACGTGGTTGACGTAGCTGGTGGTGTTCCGCCACAGCTGGGCCAGCGCCGGTGAGGCGGGAGCCAACCCGATGAACTGGATCGTTCCCACCCGGTCGGGCGGGGCACCGCCGGTCACCTTGGTCAGTACGGAGAGGTTGAGCACGCACAACCTGACCTTGCCGGGCAGCCATCGCACCGAGTACGGCAGGCCGGGCGCGGCGGCGAGGAAGACGTCCCCCGGTCCGAACCGGCCGCTCACCCTGGCGCAGGTACGGTCGATCTGACCGCTGACGACCTGGCCGATCACCAGCGCGCCGACGCGGCCGACCTCGATCTCCAGCCGAGTGGAATGCTCCACCGTCTCCAGCCAGAAGTGGCCGGCGTCCACGCGGTGATGGCGGAACCGGTAGCTCCCGGCCGCCCGGAGCGTCATCTCGATGCCGTAGGCGTTCGTCAGGAAGTCGTGGATGATGTCCGGGTCGTGGCTGTCGAACCGGTGGGCGGTCGGAACCTTCGTCTTCAATGCGACTCCATCGACCCGGACGGAGGGCGCGTGGCCCGTCGTGCCGGATGGCGTCGGGCGCGGGACGTGGTGGATCCGGTGATGCGCATGGTCAAAAGTCAGGATTCCTGCTGATGCTATCCATAGAGGAGGGAATCCCAGGTCGCTGTCATGGTATACCCGTCTTTCGGGCGGGCTGTCGCTCGTTGCCGACGGCAGGGGCTTCGTTTTCGGGCTAGCACACGCTCGTCTCTGCGCGCGTCGGCCTAGCCGGTGACTGAACGTATCCCTGATCATGTGGATCGTGCCAAACGAGGGGTAGCTGTCGACCGAACAGATAAGGGATGGGCGCGTTGGAGACCAAGGATCCGACTGACATCGTTCGTCTGGCGACGGCTGAATCGCTCCGGTGGATCGCCGGGGAGCCACTCTTGGCCGGCATCCTGGGTACCCGGCTGGCCGCCCTCGGCGATGCTCTGCGGGACGTGCTGCGCGCCGCCCTGGTGATGCAGTGCGTGGTGGCACCGCCACGGCTGATCGCGCTGTGCCGGGACCTCGACCTCGGGCCCGGCGCCTTCGACCTGCTGGGGCACCACGTGCTGGGCGCCCTGGTCGGGTGCCGCCCGGGACCGGACGCGCTGGTGCGGGTCGGTGGCACGCTCGGGTTGGCGCGCAGGGAACTGTTCACCCCCCGGCAACCGTCAGGCGACCCGCCGCCGGTCCGTGCCCACGCGGGCCGGCACAACGGCGCCGCCGCCCGCTACCGCTCGGCGAAGCCGCCGGAGCACCTGCCCTCGCCGCCGGCCTGGACCTGCACCGGGTGTGGCCGGGAGTGGCCGTGCGCGGTCAAGCAGAGCCAGCTGCTGGCCGAGTTCGGGGGCACCCGCGCCGCCCTCGCGGTCTACCTCGGCTCGTGCCTGGTCGCCGCCGCCCGGGACCTGCCCGGCCTGCCGTTGGCCCAGGCCCGGAACCGGTTCCTCGGCTGGTTGCCGCGCCGACCGTTCTGATCTCCGACTGCCCGTCCCTGGCCAGGACCGGGCCGCCCCGTGCGCCACGGTGGGCACGGGGCGGCCTACGGGGCCCGCTGGCCGGATGTCAGCGTGGCGCGGGCTCGGGCGCGCGGTCGGTGTCGGTCGTCTCGGCCGCCGGGCGGTCGGCCTCGTCCTGACCTGTCGGCGGGGGGCCGGCGAACCAGTCGATGCCGCCCGGCCCGCCGGCCGCCACGGCCGCCGCCGCGCGGGCCACCGGGTCGTGTGGCGGGCCGGCGGTGGCCTCGGGCTGCGGCTGGCCGGCCCGACCATCGTCGGTGCCGTCCGGATCATGGGTGGCCGGGTCCGTGTCCTCGGCCGCCGTCCGGTCGGTGGCCGGCCCGGCGTGGTCGGCACCCACCGGGACGGCGTCCGTACGGCCGGCGACGTCCTCGCCGGGCTGGGGCCGGCCGAGGGGTGCCATGCCCGGCTCCCCGCCGGCCCGGGGCGCCGGGATGTTCGCGGCGCGGGCGGCCACCATCGGGTACTCGGCGGTCTCACCGCCGCCGGCCGCGGCGGCCATCACGGCCGCGGCCGCCAGGTCGGCGACCCGCTTGGCCTCCCGCTGCACCCGAGCCCGGGTCTCCTTCGCGTGCCGCTCGGCGGCCTCGACGGCCCGGCGCACCTCGTCCAGCCGCCGGCTCTCCGCCGCGAGCTCCCGGCTGGTGTCCTCGAGCTGCTGCCGCAGCCCGGTCAGCTCGGCGTCCGTGGCGTCCTTGTCCCGGCGGGTCTCGTCGAGCTGCTGCCGGGCGCCGTCCAGCTCCTCCCGCACCTGGGCCAGTGCGTCCTGCTGCTGACCGACCTCCAGCTGTACGGCGTGGAGCTGCTCCTCGGCGGCTGCGGCCTGCTCGTCGCTCTGCTCGCGGACCTCGGCCGCCTGCTCGTCGGCGCGCTTGCGGATCTCCGCGGAGTACTGCTGCGCGTCCGCGATCATCGAGCTGACCCGCTGCTCCGCGGTGGACCGCTGGGCGGCCAGTTCGCGCTCGACCGCCGCCCGCTGTTCGGTCAGGTCCTCCTCGGCGGTGGCGCGCCGCTCCGCCAGCTCCTCCTCGACGGTGGTCCGCCACTGGGCCAGCTCCTGCTGGCTCTTCGACCGGGCCGCCTGGATCTCCTGGTGGATCTGCGTACGGGCGGAGGTGGCCAGCGCCTCGGCCGCCGACCGCGCCTGCTCGACCTGCTGGCGGCACTGCTCGCCGATCTTCTTCGCCTCCTGCAAGGCGCGCTCGTGCGCGGCCTCACCCTCGGCGCGCAGCTTGTCGGCCCGCTCGCGGGTCTCGGTCAGCTCGGCGTCGGCCGCCGTACGCAGTTCCTCGTACGTCTTCTCGTGCTCGGCCCGTCGGCCGGCCAGCTCCTCTTCGAGGTCCGCCAGCGTCTTGACGGTCCGCTCCCGCGCGTTGGCGAGCGTCTTCTCCGCCTCCGCCTGGAGTTTGCCGGACCGCTGCGTGGCGGTCTCGACGATCGCCCCGGCCTGCTTCTCGGCGAGGTCCAGGATCTGGTCGACCATCGGGCCCAGGTCCCGGAAGGACGCCCTGTCCATCTGCGCGGGGCGCTGTCGCAGCTCGGCCACCTCGCCCTGGAACGCCTGGAGCTTGGCGGTGAGGTCCCGCGCATGCTTGAGGGCTCGATCCCGCTCGGCCGAGACCGCGGCGACTCGGCCGTCCATCTGCTCGACGTAGCGGTCGACCTGCTTTTTGTCGAACCCGCGCAGGGCGACCTCGAAGTTCGGCCGCGAGGCCAGGTCGTCGCGGGCTGCGAACGGCTCCTCGCCGATGGACATGCCCCATCCTCCGTACCAATCGCGAGCGCCATACCGGCGGCCCGGCGGCGGTGACGCGCAACGCTACCGCTGCTATCGCGGGTCTGTCGTCCCACCCCGGTACCGTTTCGCGCCGCTCACCGGGCGGTGCCGGCACGGCGTCCGCGCGTAGTCGGGGTATCCGGGCGGGACGGGAGTGTCCACCCAGGGTGGCCTGCGGCGTTCCTGGGCGACGCATAGGGCTGTGTCTACCTGGGACGTTGCCGTCACCCGGACCGTGGACGGCGGCCGGCCCCCCGCCTTGACAGCAAGTTAGGTTAGGTTAACCTAACCTCATGTCGAGCGGACTTGCGTCGGGCGACGCCGAGCAGAGCCTTCGCGGGGTGGACCTCCGCCTGGGCTACCACGGCACGACCGTGGTGCACGGTGCCACGATCACCCTGCGGCCCGGCGCGGTGACCGCCCTCGTCGGGCCGAACGGCAGCGGCAAATCCACCCTGCTGCGGGCGCTCGCCCGGCTGCACCCGATCGGCAGCGGCACGGTGCACTTCGCCGACGGCAGCACCGCGGCCGGCCTGCCGGCCAAGGAGTTCGCCCGCCGGGTCACCCTGCTCGCCCAGAGCCGGCCGGTGCCCAGCGGGGTCACCGTCCGCGACGTGGTCGGCTACGGCCGCCACCCCTACCGGGGCCGCTGGCGCGCCGACGACCCCGACGGGCCCACCGCCGTCGCTCGCGCGATGGACGTCACCGGGGTCACCGCGATGGCCGACCGGCCGGTGGACGAGCTGTCCGGCGGCGAGCTGCAACGGGTCTGGTTGGCGACCTGCCTGGCCCAGGACACCCCGGTGCTGCTGCTCGACGAACCCACCACCTTCCTCGACCTGCGCTACCAGGTCGAGATCCTCGACCTGATGCGTGACCTCGCCGACGACCACGGCGTCGCGGTCGGCGTCGTGCTGCACGACCTCAACCAGGCCGCCGCGGTGGCCGACGAGGTGGTCCTGCTGCACGACGGCCGGATCCGCGCCACCGGCACCCCGGCCGAGGTCCTCACCGAGCAGGACCTGACCGAGACCTACGGGATCGCCATCGAGGTCACCGCCGATCCGCTCACCGGACTGGTGACCACCCGCCCCGTCGGCCGGCACCTGACCCGCATCCCGGTCTGAACCAGACCAGTCAGCAACCGCACCAGAGAAAGAACGTCATGTCCCGTACCCGTGTCACCGCCCTGGTCGCCGCCGTCACCGCGCTGCTGCTGGCCGCCTGCGGCACCACCGAGAACACCACCGAGCCCGCGGCCTCCGCCGCCGCCGGCGGACCGGTCACCGTCACCGACAGCCGCGGCAAGGAGATCAAGCTCGACAACCCCGCCACCAAGGTCGTCGCCCTGGAGTGGGGCGAGGTCGAGATGCTCGTCGGCCTCGGCGTCATGCCGGTCGGCGTCGCCGACACCAAGGGCTACGCCACCTGGGTCAGCGCCGCCAAGCTTGACCCGGGCGCCAAGGACGTCGGCACCCGGGGCGAGCCGAGCGTCGACTCGATCGTCGCGCTGCAACCCGACCTGGTGGTCATGGAGGACGACCGCGGCGCCAACCTGGTGACCCAGCTTGAGCAGTACGTCCCGGTCATCGTCACCAAGGGCAGCGACGCCTCGGACAACCTCGGCCGGATGCGCGCGGACCTGAACATGATCGCCAAGGCGGTCGGCAGGACCACCGAGGCGCAGCAGTTGCTCGCCGACTTCGACGCCGCCGTCGCGGACGGGAAGAAGAAGATCGCCGGCGCCGGCGCGGCCGGCAAGCCGTTCGCCATCGCCGACGGCTGGAAGGAAGGCAGCACGGTCAGCGTCCGGATGTTCGGGCAGGGGGCGCTGGTCTCCCAGATCGGCATCCAGCTCGGCCTCACCAACGCCTGGACCGGCAAGACCGACGAGGCGTGGGGCCTGGGCCAGACCGACGTCGAGGGGCTGACCGCCCTGTCCAGCCCGGACCTGCACTTCTTCTACAACGCCTCGGACGGCGCCGACGTCTTCGCCGACGGCCTCGCCGGCAACGCCATCTGGAAGTCGCTGCCCTTCGTCAAGCAGGGCAACCTGCACCGGATGCCCGACGGCATCTGGACCTTCGGTGGGCCGCTCTCCGGCAAGCAGTACATCGACCAGCTCGTCAACACCTACGCGGTGTGACCGCGCTGACCGCGCCCCCGCGCCCGGAGCCGGCCGTCCGGCCGGCTCCGGCCGGGCGCCTCTCGGCCCCCCGCGTCGCCGGGGCCTTCATCGTGGCCACCGCGCTGCTGCTGGTGGTCGCGGCGGTGCACCTCACCCAGGGCACCTCCTCGATCGGCGCGCTCGACCTGCTGCGCCTGCTCACCGGGGGCGACGACGAGACCGCCCGGGTGCTGGTCGCCTCCCGGCTGCCCCGGCTGCTCGCCGGGCTGGCCATCGGCGTCGCCCTCGGCTTCGCCGGCGCCGCCCTACAGTCGATCGCCCGCAACCCGCTCGCCTCGCCGGACACCCTCGCCGTCAACGCCGGCGCCCACCTGGCCATCGTGTCGGTCGCCGCGTTCGGCATCACCCTGCCCGCGCTGCCCGCCGGGGGCCTCGCCTTCTGCGGCGGGCTCGCCGCGGCCGGTCTGGTGATGGCGATGTCGGCCGGCGGGCAGGCCGGCACCACCCGGCTGATCCTCGCCGGCTCGGCCACCGCACTGGCGCTCGGCTCGGTGACCACCCTGCTGCTCCTGCTCTTCGAGCAGGCCACCATCGGCCTGTTCGCCTGGGGCAACGGCTCGCTGGTACAGAGCGACCTGACCGCCTTCACCCAGCTCGCGCCGGTGATCGGTGCCGCCGTCGGTGCGCTGATGCTGCTCGGGCACCGCCTCGACATCCTCGCCCTCGGCGACGACACCGCCACCGTGCTCGGCCTCGACGTGCGGCGTACCCGACTGCTCGTCACGGTGCTCGCCGTGCTGCTGTCCGCCGCGGCGGTCACCCTCACCGGCCCGGTCGGCTTCGTGGGCCTCTGCGCGCCGGTGATCGTCCGGCTGCTCGCCCCCCTCGTACCCGGGGTGCACCGGCACCGGGTCCTGCTGCCGCTGTCCGGCCTCGCCGGGGTGGTCATCGTCCTCGGCTCCGACGTGCTGCTGCGGGCCGTCATGGGCGGCCAGGCCGGCGTCGACATCCCCACCGGTGTGGTGACCACCCTGCTCGGCGCCGCCATCCTCATCTGGCTGGCCCGCCGGCACCGCGACGCCGGCCCCACCCGCCGCCCGCCCGGCGGCCCGGTGGCGGTCCGCTCGGCGGCCTTCCGCCGCGGTGTCGTCGCCGTCGCCGGCACGGTCACCGTCGCCGCGGTGCTGCTCGGCATGCTCGCGGGGGACACCTGGGTGCTGCTCGGCGACATCGCCAACTGGCTCAACGGGAGCACCGGGCCGGCGTACACCTTCGTGCTGGACCAGCGGTGGCCGCGGGTCGCCGCGGCAATGCTGGCCGGCGCGGCGCTCGCGGTCGCCGGCACCACCGTGCAGGCGGTCTGCCGCAACCCGCTCGCCGAGCCCGGCATCCTCGGCATCACCGCCGGCGCCGGGCTGGGCGCGGTCTCGCTGCTCACCTTCGTGCCGCTGGCCAGCGTGTGGGCCGTCTCCGGGGTGGCCGGGCTCGGCGCGATGTTGGCCTTCGCCCTCGTCTACGGGGCGGCCTGGCGCGGCGGGCTCAGCTCCGACCGGCTGGTGCTGATCGGCTTCGGCGCCTGGCAGGGTGGCCTGGCGATGATCACCTTCTTGATCGTCGCCTTCGACCCCTGGAACACCGGCAAGGCGTTGACCTGGCTCTCCGGCTCCACCTACGGCCGTACCGCCACCCAGGTGCTGCCGGTGGCGATCGCCCTGCTGGTGCTCACCCCGGCCGTGGTCGCCGCCCGGCGCGAACTGGACCTGATGACGCTCGACGACGACACCCCCCGGGTGCTCGGCGTCCGGCTGGAACGCACCCGGCTGGTCGCGCTCGGCGCGGCGGCGCTGCTCACCTCGACCGCGGTCTCCGCCGTCGGTGTGATCGGCTTCGTCGGGCTGGTCGGCCCGCACGCCGCCCGCGCCCTCGTCGGTGGCCGGCACGCCCGGGTGCTTCCGGTCGCCGCGCTGATCGGCGCGGCCCTGGTCAGCCTCGCCGACACCCTCGGCCGCACCGTGATCGCCCCGGCCCAGATCCCGGCCGGCCTGGTCACCGCCCTGATCGGCACCCCGTACTTCGTCTGGCTGCTGTGGCGCTCGCGCGCCTCGGCGTCCCCACCCCGGTAGCGCCCGGACGCGACCCGGCCCGCAAAGAGAGAGACACATGACCAACACCCTGCCCATCGCACCGTGGCGGATGTTCACCGTCGAGGTCCGCGCGGTACGCCGACTCAGCCCGTCCTTCGTCCGCGTCACCTTCACCGGCCCGGACCTGGACCGCTTCGCCGACAACGGCTACGACCAGCGGATCAAGCTGGCCCTGCCGCTGCCCGGCCAGCGCGGGGTGTACCTGCCCCAGGGCCCGGACTGGTACGCGCAGTGGCGGGCGCTGCCGGAGCACCGGCGCAACCCGATCCGCACCTACACCGCCCGGGCGGTCCGGCCGTACCTGAGCGAGCTGGACGTCGACCTGGTGCTGCACGGCGACGGTGGTCCGGCGACCCGGTGGGCCCGGCGGGTCCGGCTCGGCGACGAGATCGCGATCCTGGGACCGGACGCGGAGTACGGCGGCGACCACGGTGGGGTCGAGTTCCGGCCCCCGTCGACCGGGTGCCTGCTGCTGGCCGGGGACGAGACGGCCGTGCCGGCGATCGGCGGCATCTGCGAGCGGCTGCCGCTGCACGCGCAGGGCCGGGTGCTGCTGGAGGTACCGGCGGCGGAGGACGTGCTGCCGCTGGTCACGCCGCCCGGAGTGGAGGTGACCTGGCTGCCCCGGGGCACCGACCCGCACGGCAGTCGGCTGGTCGGCGCCGTTGCCGCCGCGGCGGGGGAACTGCTCTCCGGCGCCGGGTCGCCGGCCACCCAGCCGGTGGACGACGTCGACGTGGACCGCGAGATCCTCTGGGAGGTGCCGGACGTGATCCCGACGGCCCCGCTCTACGCGTGGCTGGCGGGGGAGGCGGGGGTGATCCGTACCCTGCGCCGGCACCTGGTCGCCGAGCGGGGCCTGGACCGTCGCGCAGTGGCCTTCATGGGTTACTGGCGTCACGGCCGCGCCACCCCCGTCTAGGGAAGAGGGTGGGAGATGCCGCGGGCGTGGTCGGTGAGGGCGGCGGCGACCACGGTGGCCTCCAGCGGCAGCACCTCCAGGCACCGGCGTACGGCGGCGGCCATCAGCGTGTTCGGTACCCGCATGGACAGCGTGCAGTGCGGCACCCACCGGCCCGGCTGGTAGTGCTCGACCAGCTGGATACCGGCCGCGGCGAGTCGGTGGTGCACCGTCCGGTGGTGCGCCAGCAGCTCCACCGTGGGCACCGGGCCCAGCCAGAGCACCCGGCCGACGAACTGCCCGGCGTGCTGGAAGGACAGCCGCAGCGGCGCCGCCACCGTGGTGCCGGCCAGCGCCGCCGCGACCTGATCCGGGTCGAAACTCGGCGCGACCGCGAGCGAGACGTGGGGCCGGTGCCGCTGCTCCAGCAGGGAGCGCATGCTCTGCACCCCCTCGGCCTCCAGGGCGTCCCAGAGCACCCGGATCCGTCGGGTGGCGGCGGTGTCCAGATAGAGCTCCAACGCGGCGACCACATGATCACTGTAGTCACGGCACGATGACGGCCCGGCCCTCCAGCGTGCCCTCCTGCATCATCCGGTACGCGGTCATCGCGTCGTCCAGGCGGAACGTGGTCGTCTTCGGCCGCACCAGCCCCCGCGCGCCGAGGTCGAGTACCTCGATCAGCTCTGGGCGGCTGCCCCAGTACGTGGTCTGGATGCTGACCTCGTACGGCACCGAGAAGAAGCTCACCGGCAGCGTGCCACCGCCGATGCCGACGATGGTCAGGTCACCCACGGTGCGTGCGGCGGCGGCACCGGTGCGCAGGGTGGCGTCGACGCCGACGAAGTCGAGCACCACGTCGGCGCCCCGACCGCCGGTGGCCGCCCGGATCTCCTCGGCGGTGCGCTCACCCGACCGCAGCGTCAGGTCGGCGCCGCACTCCTCGGCGAGCCGCAACGCGTCGTCCCGGTTGTCCACCGCGATGACCCGGGCCGCGGTGGTGGCCTTCAGGATCTGCACGCCGACGTGCCCGAGCCCGCCGACACCGATCACCACCGCGGTGCTGCCGGGCGGCAGCTTGGACCAGGACCGCCGGATCGCGTGGTACGGGGTGAGGCCGGCGTCGGTCAGCGGCGCCGCCAGCACCGGGTCCAGACCCTCGGGCAGCGGCACGACGTGTCGGGCGGCCGGCACCAGCTCGTACTCGGCCATGCCACCGTCCAGCCCGAGCCCACCGCCGCCGCCGGGCACCGGGGCGCCGGCCGGGTTCTCGCAGTAGGTGTCGACGCCGACCCGGCAGCGGGCGCAGGTGCCGCATCCCCACGGGCCGTACACGGCGACCGGCTGGCCGATCTCCAGCCCGGTGACTCCGGCGCCGAGCGCGTGCACCCAGCCGGCGTTCTCGTGGCCGAGCGTGAACGGCGGGTTCCACGGCACGGCGCCCGGCTCGAAGTCGTGCATCAGGTGCAGGTCGGAGTGGCAGGCTCCGGCACCACCGATCTTCACCACCACCTGACCCGGGCCCGGCGTCGGCTCGTCGACCTCGACCAGCTCCGGTTCGGTCTTCCAGGCGGTCAGCCGCAGCGCACGCATCCTTGCCTCCCGTTGTCGAGCATCGTCAGCGGGTCGGCTCCCCAGCAGATGCCAGGCCAAACCCGCCTCTACCCGCTACGGTGGCAGCGCGCCGGTCAGCGCGGCAGTGTCCTTGGTCCCGCCGGCCCCGGCCGACCGGCACCTGCGTCCGCCGCCGGCAGCCGGCGCAGCGCGGCATGGGCCATCAGGTGGAAGGCCTGCGCCTCGCTGGAGGTGCCCGGCGCGGTGAACGCCGGTGCCCCGGACACCCCGGTGACCAGCCCACGCCCGTCGACCCGTCGGTCGGCGGCGGCCACGAGATCCCGGCCGGGGACGGCGTACGAGGACGGCAGCCAGCCGTCGGCGACCCCGGTCAGCGTCGCGTACCCGAGCATCTGCGCCACGTTCGCCTCTCGGAAGGTGGCCGGATCGTCCAACACGTCCGGAAAGAGCCCGTCCTCACCCCGGTACGCCAGGCAGGCGTCGATCACCTCGCGGGCGTGCCCGGCCAGTTCGTCGCGGACACCGGCCGGCCAGTCGGCGCGCAGCCGTAGCGCCCGGCTGATCCCGGCGACCACCCAGCCGTTGCCGGTGCCCCAGTGCTCCGGATGGGTCAACCGGCTCTGGTCGCTGTCCCAGCGGGCGGCGTAGAGCCCGCTGCGCCGGTCGTGCAGCCGGTCACGATGCCCGCGCACCTGTGCGACGGCCAACTCGGGATGCCTGGTCACCGCCAGCAGCGGCACCACCATGTACACCGTGTCGGCCCAGACCTCACGGCCGCCGAGCAGATGGAACAGCGTGCCGTCGTCGGCCCGGGGTGCCTCGACCCGCAGCCAGCGCAGCTGCGCGTCCAGTGCGGAGGCGAAACGCGGATCCCCGGTGACCTGCGCCGCGTACCGCACCGCCTCGCCGTAGGCCGCGCCGTTGACCGCACCCTGCTCCCCGCCGGCGTCGCCGAGCCGGCCGTCGGGCTGCTGCCGGGTCACCGCCGCGTCGGCCAGCAGCACCGCCAACTCGCCGAGCCCCAGGTCCAGTGCCGCGTGCCCGGCGACGCCCTGCTCCCAGGACTGCCGCTGCATGGCCAACAGCGCCGTCAACACCCGCTGTTCGGTCGACCCGGCGGCGGTCCCCGCCCCGGACGCGCTCACCGCGCGGAGCGGCCGGTGGCCGCCACGTCGGCCGGGGCGGCAGCCGCTGATTCCGTCCCGACCGCACCGTCCGGGGCGGCGGGCGCCGGCCGGAACCGGGCCAGGGCTCGGTCGGCGCCGACGAACATCAGGCCGAGCAGCCAGAACACCACCGCGAGGACAGCCGCGACGATCGCCACGCCGCCGTAGCCCAGCGCCCCGACGTCCACGAACGGGTACGGGTAGCGGTGCACCACCAGCCCACGGAGCAGCGCGAAGCCCAGGTAGCCCAGCGGGAAGGCCAGCCACCAGAGCGCGTACCGCAGGCGCAGCCGGCCGCGCCGGTCCAGCAGCACCCAGTCGGCCACGGTGAGCAGCGGCACCACGGTGTGCAGGAACTGGTTGCCCAGCGCCTCGCCGAGGGCCCGATCGGGCTCCGGCATGGCGAACGGGCTGGCCGGGTTGGCCAGCACCAGGTGGTAGACCACCCCGGTGATGGTGATGTACAGGGTCACGGCGCCCTTGACCGCGGCCGGCGGATCCGGCCGACCCTGCCAGGCTCGCCAGGCGGCGTACCCGGCGACCAGGCCGACCGCGATGTTGCTCTGGATGGTGAAGTACGGCAGGAGGCCGGTCACCGTGGCCGGACCGAGCGCGGTGAGCACGATGCCCGCCAGCACGCTGATCACGACCGCCACGCGGAAGGCCACCGCCGCCGGTCGACGCCGCCGCAGACTCATCGCGGCACGTTACCAACCAGTCGCCCCCGCGGTCACCGCCCAGCGGTCGTCGATCCGCCCGCCCGGCGCTGCGGCTGGTAACCGCGCGTCAGGCACGCCCCGCCGGCTCAGCTGTGCCAGGAGACCCCTTCCGGCCGCATGCCGGTCGCCTCCTCCAGCGCGTTGTCCGGCAGGTCCTCGCCGGCCTCGTCGTCCGGGAAGGTACGCCCCGACGGCGCCGGATCCGGTGGCGCGCCCGGACCGGCCGCCGGCGTACGGGTCGGCTCCACCGACCCGAACCCGTGCCGGCCGGCGGGCTGGTGCTCCGTCGGGGTCTCGCCCGCTCGCTGTTCGCCGCGCCGACCCTCGGACACCGCGGTCGCCTCACTGCCCTCGTCCATGGGCGAGTCGTCACCGGCTCCCCACGGCGGATCCGCGTCGAAGCCGTCCGTGGTGCCCCAGGGAGCGACACCCTCCGGTCCCCGGTCCTGCCTGTCCTTGTCGGTCATGGCCACCTCGCTGGTCGGTGCGCCGGCGCCAGGTCTGCCGGCCGGCGATCGGGCTCCTGCCGTCGGGCCGTCAGCGGCCCGACATCGCCATCTGCCGCCGGACCGCCTTCACCGCCGCGATCCGGCCGGCGTTCCTGCCCATCGCCATCGAGCCGTTCATCAGGCCGTTGGCCCGGCCCAGCATGCCGCGCAGCACCTGCCCCGGCTTCTGCTGCTCGCCCAGGTGCGCGGTAACCACGATCAGCGCGCCGGTCAGCGCCGGTACCGCCCACTGCAGCATCCTCAGCTTGCGCTGGTTGGCCGCCACGTTCGCCGGCGTCTGCGGGTTCGGTTCCGTGACGCCCTGCACAGAGGGCGCCCCGGACTTCGCCAGCCGCATCCCGAGCAACCGGCTGTAGCCGGTCACCGCCAGGGCGCTGATGGTCAGCGCGGTTTTCAAGGTGCTGGCCCGTCCGACGCCGGCCTGGGCGGCCATCCGCGGGCTCTCGGTCACCAGTTCACCGACCGCCCCGGCGAGGTGAGCGCCGATCGCCGCCGCGTTGACCGGGGTCCACCGGGACCAGCCCGCCGAGGCCACCGGAAGCCGCTGGGTCGGGTCGCCGATTCGCGCGGCGGCGCCGTTGACGCCGAAGGCACCCATCAGAGAGCCGCCGAACCAGGCCGCCAGGCCCAGGTCGTGCATCGAGCGCAGTGCGGTGTGACTGTCAGCCATCTGGTCCCCCATCCGCTGTGTCGGGCGCTGTCGCTTACCCGCGCCCCGGACGGCTAATCCCGCCCCCTGCGCCGGCCTACCCGTCCGACCGGGCGGGTAGGCCGGCAGCGAAGTCGGCGACCCGCGCGGCCATCGGCTCGGCGGCGCGTACCCAGGTGAAGTGGTCCAGGGCGGCGCCGTCCGGCGCGGGGTAGCGCTCGCGTACGACGGGGGCCGCGGTGAGCTTGGCGCAGAGCCGGTCCACCGTGGGGTGCGGGGTGTACTGGTCGCCGTCGACGCTTACCGCCAGCACGGGGGTGCGGATCCGGCCCACCGCCGCCTCGGCGTCCACCCCGTCGAGGTGCGGGAAACGACCGGTCCGCGCGGTGCGCGCCCAGTCGCGGATCACGCCGCGGGCCTGCCGGCCGCCGAACCCCCACCCGGGCCAGACGCCGAGCAGCCGGGTGGTGGCGGCGATGCCCTGGGTGTACGGCAGCACGCCGTAACGCCGGGGGCCGGCGAAGTCCCGCCAGTACGGGATGCCGACGGCCACCAACGCCAGCCCGTCCACCTCCTGCTCACCGTGCAGGGCCAGATGCAGCACGGCGGCCTGCCCGCCGAGGGAGTGCCCCAGCAGCAGCATGCGTCGCCCGTCCAGGCGGTCCTTCACCGCCGCCCGTACCGCCCCGATGTCGGCGGCCAGCTCGGCGTAGCCGTACCGGCAGACGCGGCTCGGCCGGGGCGTGCTCTCGCCGGTGCCGCGCAGGTCGGCCACGACCACGGCCAGCCCGGCGGCACGCAGCGCCGCGGCGAACGGCCGGTAGTAGCGGGCCCGGACCCCCATCGCCGGTACGACCAGCACCACCGGCGCCCCGGTCAGGCCCGCGGGCTCCGGGTAGACCTGGATGCCGAGGCGGGCGCCGTCGACCTGGACGAACTCCTGCACGTATTCCACCGTCGCGCTCACGCCGCCAGGCTACCGGCGAGTAGCCAACGGGTGGGAAGTCGCCCCGGCACGCGGGGTGGACGCGCCGGGGCGACTCCCGGTCAGGAGACGGTCACCGCGCCGTCCGAGCCGCGTACGCAGGCGACCGAGCGGGCGGTGGTGACGGCCGCGCCGGCGAGGCACTGGCCGAGCGCCTGGTGCCCGGCGGCGTTCGGGTGCCAGGACTCCTGGCAGGTCTGGAAGTAGGTCACGCAGGTGTTCGCGATCCGCTGGATGGCGATCTTGTCCTTGCCGGACAGGCTGGTCACGAAGGTGCCGTTGGGCGGGTTGTCCATCAGCCGGATCGGGGTGGCCAGGGTGCCGGTCGGGCTGGTCGGCTTCTCGCACAGCCGGGCGCCGTCGAAGGCCCGCTGGACGTTGAGATACACCAGGTCGGCACCGGGGAACTCGGCGGCGAGGGTGTCCCGGGTGGAGCGCACGATGGTGCCGAGGCCCTGCGAGAACCGGTGCCCCGGGGCGAGGCTGGCCCGGTGGATCGGGCAGCCGGCCGCGTACCGCTCGGCCCCGAGGGCGCGGAACTTGTCCCGGGTGTCGTCGCGGCCGTCCTCGGAGTGGTAGGTCGGGTCGAGTTCGAGCGGCAGCGGATTGGTGTAGTCCTGCAGGACCACCCGGTGCTGGCCGTCGGCGTCCACCTCGCGCAGGGTGGTCAGGATCTGGCGTACGGCCGCGGTGGTCTCGGCGGTGGCGGCGCTGAGCTGGGCGGCGGTGGCCAGGTCGGCGTCCGTGCACGGCTTCTGCTCCACCGGCCCGTTCAGGTACGCCCAGAACTCCCACCAGCCTGTCCAGGCGTCGGCGATGAACCGGTTGGCGCACTTCTCGGCGACCCCGCCGAAGGTGAACGAGCTGTTGTTGGAGCCGAGGCCGATCAGCACCAGGTCGATGTCGTGGGTCCGGGCGACCGCGCGCAGTTGGTCGAGCTGGGCGGCCACCTGGCGTCCGCCCGCCCGGGCCGACGGGGCGGCGGCGATGTCGTGCGGCTGGCCGCCGGAGCAGGCCAGGTTGAACCGGTCCTGGATGCCGGGCAGCGCCGCCCGGTGCAGCGAGGCGTTGGCCGAGCGGTGGCAGAAGAAGGCGTTGCTGTTCGGCGCGGTCCACCCCGGGAAGCCCTGGGCGGCGCCACCCGAGTCGACCACCGGCTGGTACGCCCCGGCGCCCTCGCCGCTGATGAAGCTGTCGCCGAGGGCGATCGCCGCGGTGGGCAGCGCCGCCGACGCGGCGGCGGGCGTCGGTACGGCGGCGGGGAGGGCCGCCGTGGCGATGGCCAGGGCCATCGCGGCAGCGGTACGGCGCAACGCGGACATGGCATCACATCCATTCATGGAAATGTGAAAGATCCTCCGATGCTGGTGATGAGATCACGCAGGTGTGACGTACGTCAACAATGGGAAACACCTGTGACACCTGAGGCAGGACGGCCCTGAGCCCACACGGTGGGCGCTCGGCACCCGCCGGCCACTGTCCGGCGAGGGCGTCGGGCATAAGGCCCGGGGTCGGGGCGTTGACCGCGACAGGTCCGCCAGCAGCGGCCCACGGCGTGCCGCGCGGGTGTCCGCGTCGGCTTGTCGGGACGTACAGCTACGCTCGCTGCGGCGTGCCCGCGCCGGGCCGACCGCCGACGGTGCGGGGCAGCACATCGCCGAGACCGGGGAGTACGACCAGTTGACCGCAGAGCCTGAGACCCTGTACGGGGCCGACGACCTCACGCACCTCGAGGGGCTGGATGCCGTCCGCAAGCGGCCCGGCATGTACATCGGCTCCACCGACAGCCGTGGCGTGGGTCACCTCGTCAACGAGATCCTCGACAACTCCACCGACGAGGGTGTGGCCGGCCACGCGACAAAAGTCGAGGTGACGCTGCACGCCGACGGCTCGGTGCAGGTCGACGACGACGGCCGGGGCATCCCCACCGACGTGCACGCCCGCTCCGGCATCTCCGGCGTCGAGCTGGTGCTCACCCGCCTGCACGCCGGCGGCAAGTTCGGCGGCTCCGGCTACAAGACCTCCGGCGGCCTGCACGGCGTGGGCGCCTCGGCGGTCAACGCGCTGTCCCGCCGGTTCGACGTCACCGTCCGCCGCGCCGGGAAGGTGCACGCCATGTCCTTCCGGCACGGCGTGCCCGGCATCTTCGACGGCGACGGCCCGGAGGCGCCGTTCACTCCCGGCCCCGGGCTCCAGGTCGTCGGCGCCATGAAGCGCGGCCACCGCACCGGCACCTCGATCCGCTACTGGCACGACCCCCGCTACTTCGAGACCGGCGCCGCGCTGGACCACGACGCTGTCCGGGCCAAGCTGCGCAACACCGCCTTCCTGGTGCCGGGCGTCAGCTACACCCTGCAGGACCGCACCGGCGAGCAGCCGAGCGAGGAACGCTTCCACTACCCCAACGGGCTCACCGACATGGTGGACTTCCTCGCCCCGGCCGGCGACCGGCCGGTCTCCGGCACCCTACTGGTCACCGGCGAGGGGACATACCGGGAGAACGCGGCCGACGCCAACGGCGTCATGCAGTCCAACGTGCAGCGGCGCGCCGAGATCGAGGTGGCGTTCCGCTGGGGCACCGGCTACGAGCGCACCGTCGAGTGCTTCACCAACACCATTCGCAACGCGCACGGCGGCACCCACCGCAAGGGCTTCGAGCGGGCCCTCGCGCGTACCCTCGCCGAGGCCGTGCGCAACACCCGGGGGCTGCTCAAGGCCAAGGAGGACGCCCCGACCCTGGACGACGTCCTGGAGGGCATGACCGCGGTGGTGCACGTCCGCGTGCCCGAGCCGCAGTTCACCTCGCAGACCAAGGACGAACTCTCCACCGCCGGCGTCACCAAGGTCGTCCAGGGCCTGATCGAACAGCACGTCAAGTCCTGGCTGGACGACCGGAAGACGAAGACCGAGGCCCGGACGGTCCTGCAGAAGATCGTCGACGCGGCCCGGGTGCGGCTCACCCAGAAGCAGCAGAAGGACGCCGCCCGGCGCAAGACCGCCCTGGAGGGCGCGTCGATGCCGCCCAAGCTGGTCGACTGCCGCGCAACCGGGGTGGACCGCAGCGAGCTGTTCATCGTCGAGGGAGACAGCGCCCTGGGGTGCTTTACCGGCGACACCATGGTCGCGCTGGCCTCCGGGGTGAGCCGCTCGTTCGCCGATCTCGCCGACGACTGGCAGCGGGGTGTCACCCACTTCGGCTACACCACCAACAAGGCCGGCCGTGTCGTCGTTGCACCACTGGTCGAGCCGCGACTCACCAAGCGGGATGCGCCGTTGGTCCGGGTGACCCTCGACAACGGCGAGTCGGTCAGATGCACCCCGGACCACCTCTTCCGGCTGCGCGACGGCTCCTACCGCCGCGCCGACGCCCTTGAGCCCGGCGATTCCCTCATGCCGCTCTACCGCAGCCTGTCCAGCAAGGCCGCCGGGCAGAAGCTGCAGGGGTACGAGCGGGTCTGGATGAACGACAAGAATGAGTGGGTCTATACCCACTACCTCGCCGATGCCTGGAACCTGCGGCATGGCAGGGACAGCGCGGTCAACGGCAACGTGCGGCACCACATCGACATCGACAAGCGCAACAACGACCCGCGCAACATCCAGCGCATGACCTGGGCCGACCACTCGGCGCTGCACGCCGCGATGATGGGTGAGCACGTCCAAGCCGGGTGGCGTGAGTGGTTCGAGAACGGTGGCCGGGAATTCAAATCCGCCATGCTCACCGCGCAGTGGCAAGATCCAGCCTTCCGTGAGGCATGCCTGGCCCGGCTCTTCGCGCTCAACGAGTCGCCGGCCTTCCGGGCCAAGATCGAAAAGGCATTCCAGGAGTGGTACAACGCGCTTGGCGACGACCAGCGGCGTGCCTACGCCGAGCGGATGCGGGAACGGCAGGCGCGCTACTGGTCGGATCCCGCGCACCGGGCGGCGGCTGCAGAGCGGGTCCGCAGGTACTTCACCGATCCGGCCCGGCGCGAGCAATGGCGAGAGCGTTCCGTGCGGCAGTGGCAAGACTCCGAGCTGCGTACCTGGCGCTCGCGGATGACGATCGAACAGTTCGCCGATCCGGCGGAACGCGACCGCCAGCGCAACGCGGTGTTGGCGTGGCACGAGGACAACCCGGAGTTTGGCGAGCGCCACTCCCGCCTGATGAAGCAGCGGCTGGCCGACCCGACCACCGGTCACCTCGCGAAGGTGCAGGCCGGACGAGCGCGTTACGTGGCGAACGTGCCCCGCGCGGAACGGGTCAGTCGTCAGCAGGATGGGCGGCGGCTCGCTGCGCTACGCCGACTCGCTCCGATGCTTGCGCTCGAAGACGGTGAGCTCGCGTCGGCGTACGAATCCGAGCGCCTGAGCTCGGCTCGTACCGGCCTGCGCTTTGAGCGGCTCCTCAAGCACTACGACGGCGACTACGCCCGCCTCCGTGAATCGGCTGCCCTGGTCAACCATCAGGTGGTGTCTGTCGAGCCACTGGACGAGACAGCGGACGTCTATGACCTGACGGTCGAGGGCTACCACAATTTCGCGTTGGAAGCAGGGGTCTTCGTCCACAACAGCGCCCGGGTCGCCCGTACCTCGGAATACCAGGCGCTTCTTCCGATTCGCGGCAAGATCCTCAACGTGCAGAAGGCCAACCTCCAGCAGGTGCTGGACAACGCCGAGTGCGCGGCGATCGTGCAGGTGCTCGGCGCCGGGTCGGGGCGTACCTTCGACCTGTCCGCCATGCGGTACGGCCGGGTGCTCATCATGGCCGACGCCGACGTCGACGGCGCGCACATCCGGACGCTGCTGATCACCCTCTTCGCCCGCTACATGCGGCCGCTGATCGAGGCGGGCCGGCTCTACGCCGCGATGCCGCCCCTGCACAAGATCACCACGAAGGGGCGTAACCCGGAAACCATCTTCACCTACACCCAGGTGGAGATGGAGGCGACGGTGCACAAGCTGGAGAAGGTCGGCAAGCAGATCGTCACCCCGATCCCGCGGTTCAAGGGTCTCGGCGAGATGGACGCCGACGAGCTGTGGGAGACCACGATGAACCCGGCCACCCGGTCGGTACGCCGGATCACCCTCGACGACGTCGACGCCGCCGAGCGGATTCTCGACCTGCTGATGGGGGAGAAGGTCGAGCCGCGCCGCAACTGGCTGATCGACTCCGCCGACCTGGTCGACCGTGACGCCATCGACGCCTGACCGTCGTTTCTTCGGAAGGAAAGCTGAGCCATGGCACGCCGCAAGGAGACGAAGGTCGACTACTCCGCGTTCGACCGGGCCGGCGCGCGGATCATCGACACCCCGCTGACCGCAGAGGTCTCCGACTCCTACCTGGAGTACGCCTTCTCGGTCATCCACTCCCGTGCCCTGCCCGACGCCCGGGACGGCCTCAAGCCGGTCCATCGGCGCATCCTCTACTCGATGCACGAGTCGGGGTTCCGGCCGGACCGCGCGCACGTCAAGTCGGCCCGCGTGGTCGGTGACGTGATGGGTCGCTACCACCCGCACGGCGACACCGCGATCTACGACGCGATGGTCCGGATGGCGCAGGACTTCTCGCTCAACGTCCCACTCATCGACGGGCATGGAAATTTTGGGAGCCCAGACGACGGACCGGCCGCCGCGCGGTACACCGAGGCCCGGATGTCGCGGGAGGCGATGCTGCTCGTCGGCGAGTTGGGCGAGGAGACCGTCGACGTCGAGCCCAACTACGACGGTTCGCTGACCCAGCCCACCGTGCTGCCCGCCGCCTTCCCGAACCTGCTGGTCAACGGCACCTCCGGGATCGCGGTCGGGATGGCGACCAACATGATCCCGCACAATCTGGGCGAGGTCGTCTCGGCCGCCCGCTGGCTGATCCGGCACCCGAACGCCACCCTCGACAAGCTGATGGAGTTCGTGCCCGGCCCCGACCTGCCCACCGGCGGTCTGCTGCTCGGCCTCGACGAGGTGCGCCGGGCGTACGAGACCGGTCGTGGCGTGGTGCGGATGCGCGGCAAGGTGGAGATCGGCCCGCTGGAGGGCAGCCGTGGCCGGCAGGCGATCACCGTGGTCGAGCTGCCGTACGGGGTGGGCGCGGAGAAGGTCATCGCGGCCATCACCAACGAGGTCAACAAGACCAAGCGGCTCACCGGGATCGCCGACGTCAAGGACCTCACCGACCGGGAGAGCGGCACCCGCCTGGTCATCGAGTGCAAGGTCGGGGTCAACCCGCAGGCGCTGCTCGCCGACCTCTACCGGCTCACGCCGTTGGAGCAGTCCTTCGGCGTCAACAACCTGGTGCTGGTCGACGGTCAGCCGCGCACCCTCGGGCTCAAGGAACTGCTGGAAGTCTTCCTGGCGCACCGCTACGAGGTGGTGACCCGGCGCAGCGCGTACCGCAAGCGCAAGCGGGAGGAGCGGCTGCACCTGGTCGACGGCCTGCTGATCGCCCTGCTCGACATCGACAAGGTGGTCAAGCTGATCCGGGCCAGCGAGGACGCCCAGGCGGCGAAGTCCGGCCTGATGCGGCAGTTCAAGCTCTCCGAGATCCAGGCGACCTACATCCTGGACACTCCGCTGCGCCGGCTGACCAAGTACGACCGGCTGGAACTGGAGGCCGAGCAGGAGAAGCTGCGTACGGAGATCGCCGAGCTGTCCACCATTCTGGACGACGATAACGTGCTGAAGAAGGTCGTCTCCGACGAACTGGCCGCGGTGGTCAAGCAGTTCACCGCGCCGCGCCGGACCACCCTGGTCGACGGCGACCTCAAGGAGGTGCTGGCCGCGTCCGTGCCGGCCGGGCCGCTGGAGGTGGCCGACGACCCGTGCCAGGTGATCCTGTCGGCCACCGGGCTGGTCGCCCGCACCGCGGCCGAGTCGGAGGAGGCCGCCGAGGGGCGCCGCCGGCACGGCCGGGTCAAGCACGACGCGGTACGCGCGGTGGTGCACTCCACCGCCCGTGGCCGGGTGCTGCTGGTGACCAGCGCGGGCCGGGCGTTCAAGGTGGACGTGCTGCCGCTGCCGGTGCTGCCCGAGCAGGCCGGCACGGTGTCGCTGCGCGGTGGGATGTCCGCCGCCGAGTTGGTGCCGCTGGAGCCGGGGGAGACCGTGGTCGGGCTGGCGCCGCTGGGTCCGACCGCCGAGGGTTCGCCCGGGCTGGCGTTGGGCACCCGGCAGGGTGTGGTGAAGGTCTGTGCCCCGGACTGGCCGGTGCGCTCCGACGAGTTCGAGGTGATCGGGCTGCGCGAGGGCGACGAGGTGGTCGGGGCGACCTGGCTGACCGACGTGGCCCAGTCGCTGACCTTCCTCACCAGCGCGGCGTCGCTGCTGCGCTTTCCCGCTGGGCTGGTCCGCCCGCAGGGGCTCAAGGGTGGCGGCATGGCGGGGATCGCCCTGCCGGACGACGCGCAGGTGGTCTTCTTCGGCGCGATCCGCACCGACGACCCGGAGCACGGCGACCCGATGGTGGTCACCTCCACCGGCGGGACGGTCAAGGTGACGCCGCTGGCGGCGTACCCGGCGAAGGGGCGGGCGACCGGCGGGGTGCGTGCCCAGCGGTTCCTCAAGGGTGAGACCGACGTGGTCGTCGCCTGGGTGGGTCCGCGCCCGGTGGGCTCGACCGCCAACGGTGAGCCGGTCGAGCTGCCTGCGGCGGATCCGCGCCGCGACGGCTCGGGCTTCGCCGTGATGCTCGGCCCGACCGTGGTCGGCCACCAGATCGAACGCGGCTAGGGCCTGGTCGAAGTATTTGGCCGGCCTGGGGCTGGTCCAAGCCTTCGACCCGGTCCTAGCGGCGTAGGCCCAGCCCGGCGAGCACCGACGCCCAGCGGTCGCTCTCCTCGCGCATGAAGGTCTTGAAGGCCGTACCTGACAGGTACGCGTCGGTCCAGCCGAAGCGGGTCCGCGCGCTCGCCCAGGCCGGGTATTCGTGCAGCCGCGCGATCAGCGCGCGGATCGACTCGGCGTCGGAGTCGGCGAGGTCGGGTGGGGCCACGATGCCGCGCCAGTTGTTGAAGACCGTGTCGACCCCGGCTGAGCGCATCGTGGGTGCCGGCAGTTGCGCCACGGGTTCGGCGCTGGTCACGGCGAGCGCGCGGAGTTGGCCCTCCGCGATCTGGTTGGCGTACTCGCTGAGCCCGGACATGCCGAACGCGACCTCGCGGCCGAGGATCGCCGCCAGCAGGTCGCCGCCGCCGTCGTAGCGTCGGTAGGCGACCGTGACCGGGGCGACGCCGATCGCGTCCGCGACCAGCATGGTTGCGAGGTGGTCCGGCCCGCCGATCGAGGAGCCGCCGCCGATCACCATCTCGGCCGGGTCGGCGCGCCAGGCCGAGACGAGCGCGTCCAGGTCACGGTAGGGCGAGTCGCGGGTCACCACGATGACCGCCGGCTCCTGCACCAGCCGGGCGATCGGTGTCATCTCCTGCAGGGTGACCTGTGTGCCGGTGGCGCTCTGCGCGCCGACGACGCCGAGTCCCATCATCATCGCCAGGCGGCCGTTTCCGCGTTCGTAGGCCAGCCGGCGCAGCGCCACCACCCCACCGCCGCCGGGGAGGTTGAAGACCTCGATGCCGCGGGCGATCCCGGCGGTGTCGAGCGTGTTGGCGAGCACGCGGGCGGTGATGTCGTATCCGCTGCCCGGCGGGTTGGGCACCATCAGCCGCAGGTCGGACAGGTCTGGCGATTGGTCGCAACCCGCCAGGTACCCGCCGACGACGGCGTTTCCGGCCAGCGCCAGCGCGCCTCCCAGCACCCGCCTGCGCCGCACGGGTCGATCCTGCAAGAAACCTTCCGGCAACACCAGGCTTGCGGCCGGCCGTCGCACGCACTTTGCTGGTCACACGCGAATTGCGGCTACCACCAAAAACGCCAAAACCCCGACCGGGGTACAAAGTGCCGTGCGATCGGCCACGGGAGGAGGGGATGGTGCCTCAACGTTTGTCGCTGGCGGGGCAGATGCTCCTCCTGCAGCTCGGCATCGTGCTGCTGGTGGTCCTCGCGGTCGCGGCCGTCTCGGTCGCGGAGGCCGACGTGGCGTTCCGGCGCAGCGAGGGTGACCGGCTCCGCTCGGTCGGCGAGAACGCGGCGATCAACCGGACGGTCCGGCTGGGGCTCAACAACCCGCTCGGTCACGACGCGCTGGAGACGGTGGCGGAGACGGCGCGGGCGGTCTCCGGCGCCTCCTACGTGGTGGTCACCGACGCTCGCGGCACGATCGTCACCGGCCCGGACGCCGGGCAGCTCACCCCGATGGGGTCGAGCACCGGGCTGACCGGGCGGTCCTGGGTCGGCGTGATCGACCACGGCAGCAAGGAACTGGTCGCCCACGTTCCGGTGCTGGACGAGGAGGACGGTCGGTTCATCGGCATGATCGTCGTCGGTCACCCCTATCCCACGCTGGTGGACCAGCTCGGCGCGGCGTTGACCAACCTGCTGACCTACCTGGTGGTCGGGGTCGCGCTCGGCGTCGTCGGCTCGCTGCTGCTCGCCCGCCGGGTCAAGTGGCAGACGCTCGGGCTCGAACCGCGCGAGATCAGTGGTCTGGTCGAGCATCGTGAGGCGATGCTGCACGGCATCAAGGAGGGGGTGATCGGCACCGACAGCGCGCACCGGGTGACGCTGGTCAACGACGAGGCGATCCGGCTGCTCGGCCTCGACGCCGATGCGGTCGGCCGGTCGCTGCTCGACCAGGGCCTCGAACGGCGGCTGTTGGATGTGCTGACCGGCGAGGTGACCGGGGTCGACCAGGTGGTGCTCAGTGACGACCGGGTGATCGTGCTGAACCGGCAGCCCGTGCTGTTGCGTGGCCGTCCGGTCGGTTCGGTGACCACGCTGCGCGACCGCACCGAGCTGACCGCCCTGCGCCGGGAGCTGGACGTGAGCCGGCACACCACCGACACGCTGCGCGCCCAGGCGCACGAGTTCGTCAACCGGCTGCACACCATCGCCGGCCTGGTCGAGCTGGGCGAGCACGACGAGGTGGTCCGCTACATCACGCGTACCAGCGAGCTGCACGAGAGCCTCAACCGGGAGGTGACCCGGCTGATCCGCGATCCGGCGCTGGCGGCGCTGCTGATCGCCAAGTCGAGCCTCGCGGCCGAGCAGGGCGTCACGCTGTCGATCACGGGGGACTCGGACCTGCCGGCGGTCGGGGAGCTGCCGGGCGGTGGTGACCGGCTCTCCGCGGACCTGGTGACGGTCGTCGGGAACCTCGTCGACAACGCCTTCGACGCGATCGGTCCGGGCGGCCGGGTGGAGGTTTCCGTGGTCGCCGACGCGACCGAGGTCGTGGTGACCGTGCGTGACTCCGGCGCCGGGGTGGCGGCGGCGCTGGCCGAGCGGGTGTTCGAGCAGGGCTACAGCACCAAGGACGGCGAGCAGGGCCACCACGGGCTCGGCCTCGCGATGATCCGGCTGATCTGCGTCCATCGTGGCGGCAGCGTCACGGTGGACGGTGCGACGTTCGTCGCCCGGCTTCCGTCCGTACTGGAGGCGATCGCATGATCCGGGTGTTCGTCGTCGACGACGATTTCATGGTGGCCCGGGTGCATCGCGGCTTCGTGGACCGGATCCCCGGCTTCTGCACCGTCGGCGTGGCCTACACCGGCGCCGACGCGCTGGCACAGATCGCGACCCTCCGCCCCGACCTGGTGCTGCTCGACATCTACCTGCCCGACATCACCGGCCTGGAGGTGATGCGCCAGCTGCGTGAGTCGGGCGACGGCCCGGACGTCCTGGTCGTTACCGCAGCCCGTGACGTGCCGACGGTACGCGCGGCGCTGCGTGGCGGTGTCGTCCACT
This sequence comes from Micromonospora craterilacus, assembly GCF_003236315.1. Lineage (GTDB taxonomy): Bacteria > Actinomycetota > Actinomycetes > Mycobacteriales > Micromonosporaceae > Micromonospora > Micromonospora craterilacus. The sequence continues at coordinate 23,207 of NZ_POTY01000010.1, read as the reverse complement.
ACGTGCTGAAGCCGTTCGGCTTCGATGTGCTCCGGGACCGGCTGGAGCGCTACGCGGCGGCGTACGGGCGGCTCGCCGGTACCGACTCGGTCGGGCAGGACGACGTCGACGAGCTTTTCGTGGCGCTGCGCCCGGCCCAGTCGACGTTGCCAAAGGGCCTCACCACGGCGACCGCCGAGATGATCGCGGAGACGCTGCGGGACCACGCGGGTGACCTTTCGGCCGGTGAGTGCGGGGAGAAGACCGGCCTGTCCCGGGTGAGCGTCCGGCGGTACCTCGAGCACTTCGTCGGCACGGGGAAGGCGGAGGTCCGGCTGCGGTACGGCGCCGCCGGCCGCCCGCAGCGTCGCTACCGCTGGATCGCGTGACCAGAAGTTTCACAACGCACTCCGGTTACGCAACGGTGACGGCGGTCGCCGGTGTGGGCAGCATCACCGCTCAGCGTCATCCGACGCAGCATCCCCGAAACATGTGCTTCACGGCGCCGCAACGCGTCGTGCAAGGAGGACGTCATGACGTACCCGGTCACCCCCGCGGGCCCCCGACCGGTCGGCCACCGGTCCCGCCGGGCGTTCGTGGCCGTCGCCGTGGCCGCGCTGTTGACGACTGCGGCCTGCGCGAAGGACACGGCCGACGGCGCCGGCAACGCCGCCGCCTACCCGACGAGGACTCTGCAGTTGATGGCACCGGCGGCGCCGGGTGGCGGCTGGGACATCACCGCTCGGTCGATCCAGAAGGCGATCACGGACGGCAAGCTGGTGGACCAGTCCGTCGAGGTCTTCAACGTCCCCGGGGCCGCCGGCACGCTCGGCCTCGCTCAGCTCGCGTCGAAGAGCAACGGCGATCCGCACACGCTGATGGTGACCGGGCTGGTCATGGTCGGTGGCGTGGTGACCAACAAGTCGCCGGTCAGCCTCGCCCAGACCACGCCGATCGCGACCGTGACCGCCGAGCAGGAGGTCATCGTCGTCCCCGCGAACTCCAAGTACCAGACCCTCACCCAGCTCATGGACGACGCCAAGGCCAACCCCTCGTCGATCAACTGGGGTGGCGGTTCGGCGGGCGGCACCGACCAGATCCTCGTCGGCCTGCTCGCCAGGGCGGCGGGCGCCGACCCGAAGCAGATGAAGTACGTCGCCTACTCGGGCGGTGGCGAGTCGAAGGCCGCGCTGCTGGCCGGCGACCTGACCGCCGCGGTCTCCGGGCAGAGCGAGTTCCGGGACCTCGTCGCGAGCGGCACGGTGCGTGCGCTGGCGGTCTCCGGCAGCACCGGCATCGACCTCGGCACCGGCACCCCGACCAGGACCATCAAGGAGGAGGGGTACGACGTCGAACTGATGAACTGGCGCGGCCTGGTCGCCCCGCCCGGGATCGACGACGCGACCAAGCAGGCGATCATCGACCTGGTCGACCGGGTGCACGCCTCGGAGTCGTGGAAGTCCATCGTGGCCGAACAGGGCTGGGAGGACTTCTACAAGAGTGGCGACGAGGCGGCCGCGTTCTTCACCAGCGAGACCGAACGCATCACGGCGGTGCTGACCGAGATCGGACTGGGCTGACCATGGCCGTCACGTTCGACGAACCGGTGGGCCGGTCCCAGGAGGACCGGCCCGCCGGCCGCTTCCCCGCGCACGCCGTCGTCGCGGTCGGGCTGCTGACCGCCGGGATCGCGCTGTTCTGGATCGCGATCCAGGCGGCCGACGGCGACTTCGACCCGAAGGGGCCGTACCTGGCGCCGGTCATGGTGACCGGCGCGTGGGTGATGGTCTGCGCCGTCTACCTGGCGCAGTTCCGCCCCGGGCGAGCCTCGGCGGCCACCGCCGCCGAACCCGCCGCCGACGAGCCGGCGCCCGATGTTGAGGGGCCGGCCCCCGACCCTGACGAGCTGGAGACCGGCGAGCCCACTCCGGTGGGTCTGGTGGCACCCGTCCTGGTCGTCATCGGGCTGGTCGGCTTCGCGATCGCCCTGGAGTACGCCGGCTTCGTCCTCTCCGCCGTCGGGTTCTTCGTCTGGACGGCCCGCGTACTGGGTAGCCGGAACTGGATCCGCGACAGCGTCGTGGCTGTCGTCCTCTCGCTGGCCATCTACCTGGCGTTCACGAGGTTGCTCGACCTCTTCCTGCCCGGCGGTGTCCTGCCGCTATGAACGTCTTCGGTGACCTGCTCTCCGGCTTCGGCACGGTGCTGAGCCCGGAATACCTGCTCTACGCCGCGATCGGCGTCACGCTCGGCACGTTCGTCGGCGTGCTGCCCGGCATCGGGCCGGCGCTGACGATCGCGCTGCTGCTGCCGGTGACCTTCAGCCTCGACGAGCCGATCGGCGCGTTCATCATGTTCGCCGGCATCTACTACGGCGCCATGTACGGCGGGTCGACGACCTCGATCCTGCTGAACACACCGGGCGAGTCGGCCTCGGTGGCGACCGCCATCGAGGGCCACCAGATGGCGCGTCGGGGCCGGGCCAAGGCCGCGTTGGCGACGGCGGCCATCGGCTCGTTCGTCGCCGGCACCATCTCCACCCTGCTGCTGAGCGTGTTCGCGCAGCCGGTGGCGAAGCTCGCCACCACGTTCCGGGCGGCGGACTACTTCGCGCTGACCCTGCTCGCGATGGTGGCGGTGACCGCGCTGGTCGGCCGTTCGCTCGTCCGGGGGCTGATCTCGCTGGTCCTCGGGCTCTTCCTCGGGCTCGTCGGCATAGACGGTCTGACCGGCCAGGCCCGGTTCACCTTCGGCACGATGGAGTTGCTCGAAGGCATCGACGTCGTGGTGGTGATCGTCGGACTCTTCGCGATCGGCGAGACGCTACACGTGGCGAGCCGGCTGCGGCAGCTTCCCGAGCACGTCGCGCCACTCTCGCCCGGCGGATCGGCCGGCTTCGGCTGGATGACCCGGGACGACTGGCGCCGGTCGTGGCGGCCCTGGTTGCGGGGTACGGCGTTCGGGTTCCCGTTCGGCGCGCTGCCGTCCGGCGGTGCCGACGTGCCGACGTTCCTGTCCTACACCTACGAGAAGCACCGGTCGAAGAACAAGGAGCAGTTCGGCAAGGGTGCGATCGAGGGGGTCGCCGGGCCGGAGGCCGCGAACAACGCGGCGTTCTCGGGCGTACTGGTGCCGATGCTGACGCTCGGGATCCCGACGTCGGCGACGGCGGCGGTCATGCTCGCCGCGTTCCAGATCTTCAACCTCCAGCCCGGGCCGCAGCTCTTCGACCGGTCGCCCGAGCTGGTCTGGGCGCTGATCGCGTCGCTCTACGTCGGCAACGTGCTGCTGCTGGCGCTGAACCTGCCGCTGATCAAGGTCTGGGTCAAGGTGCTGCAGATTCCCCGACCGATGCTCTACGCCGGGATCCTGCTCTTCGCCACGCTCGGCGTGTACGCCGCGACGAGCAGCGTGAACCAGGTCTTCATCGCGTACGCCATCGGCCTGCTCGGGTGGGGGATGCGCCACTTCGACTTCCCGATCGCGCCGGTCATCCTCGGCGTGATCCTCGGGCCGATGATGGAGTTGCAGTTCCGGCGGGCGTTGCTGGTCGGCAACGGGGACCTGACGATCTTCGTGACCCGGCCGCTCACCCTCACCCTGCTGCTGCTCACCGTGTTGGCGCTGGTGGTGCCGTACTTGCCGCGGATCATCGCGCGGCTGCGTGGCCGGCGCGCCTCGCCGGACCGCCTGGTCTTCGCCGAAGACGACTGACCGGCCCGGCCCAGGTGCGGGCGTCCCCGATGCCGTTCCACCGGCTCGGGGGCGCCCCGAGCCCGGTCAGGCGACGCCGGTGGGGCGGAACTGGACGCTGACCCGGGGGCCGACCGGGCGGGCGGTCTTGGGTACGGCGTGCTCCCAGGTGCGCTGGCAGGAGCCGCCCATCACGACCAGGTCGCCGTGGCCGAGCGGGAAGCGCAGGCTGACGCCGCCGCCGCGCGGGCGCAGCAACAGCTGACGGGGCGAGCCGAAGGAGACGATGGCGACCATCGTGTCGGTGTGTGCGGAGCGGCCCTGGGTGTCGCCGTGCCAGGCCACGCTGTCGCGGCCGTCGCGGTAGAGGCACATGCCGGCGGTCACGAACGGCTCGCCCAGCTCGGCGGCGTAGTGCCGGGTCAGCGTCTTTCGCGCGGCCAGCAGCACCGCGTGCGGCAGCGGTCGGCCGGCGCCGTACCAGCAGAGCAGGCGGGGCACGTCGACCTCGGCGTCGTACATGGTGCGCCGCTCGGCCCGCCACGGCACCTCCCGCAGCAGCACGTCGAGCACCTGGTCGGAGCCGTGCACCCAGCCCGGCAGGTGGTCGACCCAGGCGCCCCGGCTCAGCGGGTGCCGGCGCAGCCCACCGGGCAGCGGCCCGAGCGCCGGGGCCGCGTCGGTGACCTCCAGCATCGACGGCTGGTACGCGGCCTGCGACATGCGGCCACCCTAGCAGGGGATTAGTACACCTGTGCTACCTGCTGGCGGTGGAGTGTGTCGAGGACCGCGTCGACGACCCGCCCGCGTCCACGCCCGTCGACCGCTTCCCGGGCCTGCGCGGACAACTCCGCCCGCCGTGGCCCGCTGGCCAGCAGCTCGGCCAGGGTGTGCGTGGCGGCGGCGCGGGCGACCTGCCCGGCCGACCCGCCGGCGGCCAGCGCCGGCAGCTCGCCGAGCCCGGCGGCCAGCCCGGCCGCGACCACCCGGTGGTACGACTCGCGCTGGTTGTCCACCACCCAGACCAGCGCCGACGGGGCACCCAGGCAGCACAACTCCCAGGTCGACGTGCCGGCCGCGCTGACCACCAGGTCCGCCGCGGCGATCAGGGCGGGCAGCGTGCCGGTGGGTGGCACCGGGCGCAGCGACTGCCCCGGTCCGGGCGTCAGCCGGGCGAGCCGGTCGGCCACCTCGGGCCGGCCGGCGACGACGGTGAGTTCCATCGGCCGGCCGGTCGACAGCAGCAGCTCGGTCAGCACCGGTGCCGCGCCGGCCGCGTCGGTGCCGCCGAAGAAGGCCAGCACCGACGGCCGGTCCAGCTCCGCCGCCGGGCGGGCGGTGGCCGGTCGGGCGGCCAGCACCGAGTCGCGCAGCAGGGCGTAGTCGCTGCCGGCCAGCAGCCGCCCCGCCGGCACCACCAGGTCGGTGCCGAAGTTCTGGTCGAGATAGAGGTCGGCGTCCTGGCCCCGGGTGTCGCCGTCGACGATGGCCAGGGTCACCACGCCGGCGGCGCGCAGCGCACCCGCCCCGGCGGGATCCAGCTCGTACGAGTCGAGCACCAGCACGTCCAGGTGGTGTCGGCGGGCCGCCTCGACCAGCCCGTCCGGGGTGTCCGGGCCGGGGTGCAGCGGGATGCCCCGGGCGGCGAGCTGCCCGGCCGCCCAGTCGACGCCGTCCACCGTGCCGAACACCTCGACCGTGGCGCCCCGGGCCAGGAACTCCTCGCCGAGCGCGAGACAGCGGACCAGATGCCCGACGCCGCGCTGCGGGCCGGCGTCGCAGCGCAGGCCGACGCGTACCGTGCTCAGCACTCCTCCAACTGCTTCTGCTCGACGCCGGCGTTGAGCGCGCGGAGCGTCGGCTGCCCGTCGAGCCAGTCGGCGAGCTTGGCCAGCGGCACGCTGACGTCACCGAAGTGGTCCGTTACCGCGCGGATCAGCTCCCAGTCCCGTTCGGTGTCCAGGGTGAGCCGCAACGGCGAGCGGTCCGGCGTGAGGGTCACGCCGAGCACCCGGAACAGCTCGGGATGGGCGTACGCGTACGAGGTGACGTGCACCCGGTGGTGGTCGGCGGCGAGGCGGTCCAGGGTGCGCAGCGCGTCGGCCCGGATGATCTCCACGTCCAACCCGCGGGGCAGGGTACGGGCGATCGACGTGCTGGCGTAGTCGAGGCCCGGCACCGCGCGGTACACCGAGGCGACCAACGTGACGATCTCCGGGTCCAGCAGCGGGCAGTCCGCGGTGAACCGCATGACGGCGTCGCCGGGGTGCGCGTCGAGGGCACCGACGAACCGGGTCAGCACGTCGTCGACCGGGCCCCGGTGCCAGGCCACCCCGAGCCGGTCGCACTCGGCCACCACCGGGTCGTCGACGGCGTCGGTGCTCGTCGCCACCACCAGGTCGGCCAGCACCCCGCTGTCCTGGGCGGCGCGGACCACCCGGCCGAGGACGCTGCGCCCGGCCAGCGGGCGCAGCACCTTGCCGGGCAGCCGGGACGAGCCCATCCGGGCCTGCACGATGCCGACAATCCGCTCGCTGCGCTCGCTCATGACGGCACCCCACGTCGCTTGTTCACTGCTGCTCCTGCTTATCCGGGCGGTCCTGCTGCTTCTGGGCGATGGCGGCCACGGCCCGGCGCTTGGCGGCTCGGGCGCCCCGCTTGGCCAGCCGGGCCGGAGTGATCGCCAGCCGGCCGACCTTGTAGCTGAGTGAGCCGCTGAGCAGGTTGACCGCCGCCTCGGACCGGCGCAGCGCGCGCTCGCGCGAGGTGAGCAGATCCTCGGTCCACTTGAGCAGTGCGGTGAGCCGGGTGTTCTCCTCCCGCTGGCGCAGCCACGCCTCGCGCAGCTGCTGGTAGCTGCCCGGTCCGGGCGGCGGGTCGGTCGGCGTGACCGCCCGCAACTCGGTGTCGAGGCCGACCCGCCCGTCGGCGTCCAGTCCGCGTACCGCGGCGCCGACTGCTGCTTCGGTCTCCACCGCGGCGTCCACGACGGCCCGGTCGAAGTCCCGCCCGGCCACCCCGCCGAGCACCACGGTCAGCCCGGCCACGTCCAGGGTGGAGGTCCACGGGTGGGCGTAGCCGCCGGTGAGCAGCTCGGCGGAGAAACGCCATAGGGTTCGGGCCAGCACCACGTCGACCGGCAATGGTGCGTTGGCCCGCCAGGTCGGGTCGAGCACCGCGAAGCGGTCGCCGGCGACGACCAGGTTGTCCGCGCCGGCCAGCGCCACCGCCCCGGTGAGCCGCCCGTCGCCCGCCTGGTCGGCGAGCCAGTCGGCGTAGCCGCGCAGCAGCCGGCGCAGCAGGGTCGTGTCGCGGCGCAGGCAACCGTCGAGCAGCAGGCTGCGCAGCAGGCGTCCGTCGGGCACCGGCCCGTCCGGTGCTGCCGGGTCGCGGAAGGCGGCCTCCCGGCTGGCGTACGGCGCGGCTGCCGCCTCGGTGCGGTCGCCCGGGTCGGGGCGGTGCCAGGACCAGCCCTGCGGCCCGTCGACCACCTCGACCACGGTGTTGCCCGGCCCGCCGGCCTGCACCAGCGCCACCGGCAGCCCGTCGCCGTCGACGGCGGCGGTGCCGTAGCGCTCGTCGGTCGTCAACGGGTCAACGGCCCGGTGGGCGACCACCAGCCAGGACGGGGCCAGCTCGGCGGCGCGGCCGGCGTGCAGCGCGTCCACGGCCAGCCGGGCCGGGTCGGCGAGCACGAACCGGCCGCCGAACCCGCTGGTGCAGGCGTCGTGCAGCACCGCGTCGAACAGCCCGGAGCTGGTCCGTCGGGCCAGCTGGTCGGTCGCCAGCAACGCGGTGGTCAGGTCGGGGCGGGGGTACGCGGCGTAGCTGGCCCCGGCCCGCATTCCGGCCGCGGCCAGCCGTACGCGCAGCTGGTCCAGGTTGGCCGGGCGGTGGGCGTCGAGCACCCCGCCGACCGTCCACTCGGCGTCGTCCCGGCCGGCGTACCAGCTGGCGGCGGCGACCAGCCGGTGCACGCCGAGCGGGTTGTCCAGCCGCAACAGCAACTGGCCGCCCGGTCGGACGGCCGCCACCAGGCGGGCCAGCGCCGCGTCCCAGCCCAGCCGGGCGCCCTCGACCGACTCGACGGCGTCCAGCCCGCCGCCGGCGATCACCACGTCGTACTCCTCGCCGGGCGGGAGGCCGTGCGGGCCGGCCACCAGCACCCGGTCGACCCGGCCGGCGACCGCCGCCGCGTCCGGGTAACCGCGCAACAGGCAGGTGATGCGGGCGTGGGTCAGCGCGTCGAGCAGGGCCGGGTCGTGCGGCCCGGCCAGCAGCACCCGGGCGCCGGCCGGCACCAGTCGCGCGGCGAGCGCCGCGAGCGGGTCGTTGCCGGCCTCGCCGCGCTGGTCGGACCAGCTCAGCATCTCGCCGCCGGGCAGCGCCACCGCGGGCGCCGTCTCCGTTGTCACGTCGTCTCCTCCTGCAGGTGCGCCCAGCCCAGCAACTCCCGCAGCGCGGCGGGCGGGTAGCGGTGGTCGGTGCCCAGCTCGGCGCGGGCGATCTCCACGGCGGTCGGTAGGTGCACCTGTTCGCCGTGCAGTTCGGGCCACTGTCGACGGATCCGGGCGGTGCCGCCGAAGGTCGGGTCCTCGTTGGCCAGCACCATCGGGTCGCCGTACACGGCCGGTTCGCAGCCGGCGGCGATGCCGTAGAAGATGGCGCTGGTCAGCCGGTTGGAGGCGACCCGGGCGTGCCGGCGCAGCTCGGCGAGCTGACGGTCCAGGAACTCCGGGTCGGTGTCCTTCCACCAGTGGCCGCGGTAGCCGTGGCAGATGACCCGGAAGCCGGCGTTCTCGTAGAGCCGGCGGACCCGGCGCATCCGGTGCTCGTGCCAGTAGAGGCAGACGGTGACCGGGCCGGGTTCGGTGTCCCGGATCCGGGCGATCAGCTCCTTGTGGTCGCCCTTGACGTGCTGGCCCTCCCAGCCGTGGAACGGGTACCAGATGGTGCCCGCCCGCTCGGGCTGCGGTTCGTCGGCCTGCATGGCCAGCAGGTAGACGAAGGGCGCCCCGATCACGGTGACGTTGCGCCGCCCGACCGACCAGGCCCGCCGCCGGGTCTGCTCGGACCACAGCAGGCTCGGTGTCCGTTCGGCGTACGGGTGCCCGGGGGCGAGACCGTCGCCGATGTTCCAGCCGTGCTGGACGTAGCCGTTGATCCGGGGCGGGTGCCCGTCACCCAGCCCCGCGTAACGGGCCAGCACATGGGCGTGGCCGTAGAAGTGGTTCGCGTGGTGCATCCACGTCCCCTCAGGCGGCGGGCCGGACCGGAACTCCGCGCAACGTCGCGGCCAGCGTGTCGATGACCCGGTCCTGGTCGGCGTCGCTCAGCCCCGGGTACAGCGGCAGCGACAGCTGCTGGGCGTAGAAGGCCTCCGCCACTGGGCAGCTGCCGCGGCGGTAGCCGAGGTCGGCGAAGGCGGGGTGCCAGTGTGCGGGGATGTAGTTTACCTGCACCCCGATGCCGGCGGCGCGCATCCGGTCGTACACCTCGCGGCGTCGGCCGTCGAGGACCCGGATCGGGTACAGATGCCAGGCCGGTGCGGCCCAGTCCCGCCGGCCCGGGGTCAGCACGCCGGGCAGGTCGGCCAGCGCCTCGTCGTAGCGGGCCACCAGCTCGGCCCGGCGGGCCAGGAAGTCACCGAGGCGGCGCAGCTGGCTGCGACCGAGCGCGCAGAGCACGTCGGGCAGGCGGTAGTTCAGCCCGAACTCGTGCACCTCCTGGTGCCAGCCGCCCTCGTCCGGCCAGCGCTGCTCGTCGCGTTCCCGGACCAGCCCGATGTTGCGGAACCGGCGGGCCCGCTTGAGCAGCTCCGGGTGGGTGGTGGCGACCGCGCCGCCCTCGGCGGTGGTCAGGTTCTTGGTGGGGAAGAACGAGAACGTGGTCAGGTCGGCCAGCGTGCCGACCGGCCGGCCCCGGTAGGTGGCCCCGATCGAGTGGGCGGCGTCGGCGAGCAGCAGCGCGTCGCTGTCGGCGAGCGCGGCGCGCAGCGCGTCGTAGTCGGCCGGGTGGCCGGCGTAGTCCACCGCGGCGACGACCTTCGTCCGCTCGGTGGTCGCCTCCGCCACCGCGGCCGGGTCGAGGGTGAAGGTCTCCTCCTCGACGTCGGCGAAGACGACCCGGGCGCCGAGCGCCACGGCGCTGCTGGCGGTGGCCACGAACGTCATCGGCGGCACGATCACCTCGTCGCCGGGGCCGATGCCGGCCGCCGCGTACGCCACGTGCAGCGCCGCGGTGCCGTTGGAGACGGTGGTCACCCCCGCCCCGCCGGCCCAGCCGGAGATGTCCGCCTCGAAGGCGGCGACCTCCGGGCCGGTGGTGAGCCAGTCGCTGCGCAGGGCGGCGACCACGGCGGCGACGTCGTCCTCGGTGACCGACTGCCGGCCCTGCGGGAGGAACGAGGTCATGCCGTGAGGCCGAGCATCTCGCGCAGCTGCGGCACGGTGAGCCACTCGTCGTTGCTGTCCGACTGGTACGCGAAGCCGTCGGCCACCGGCTCGCAGTCCACCGGTGGCTGGTAGCCCCAGGTGGCGATGGTCGGCTGCACGATGAAGCGGTCCTTGGCGATCAGCGTCCGGCGGCTGTCGTCCGGGGCGATCATCTCCTCGTGCAGCTTCTCGCCCGGACGGATGCCGATCTCGTGCGTGGTGGCGTCCGGGGCGACCGCCTCGACCAGGTCGAGGATGCGCATGCTGGGGATGCGCGGCACGAACAGCTCGCCGCCCTGCATCTGGTCGAACGAGTCGATGACGAACTGCACGGCCTGCTCCAGGGTGATCCAGAAGCGGGTCATCCGCTTGTCCGTGATCGGCAGGCTCTTGCCCTCGGCGGCGAGCCGGCGGAACAGCGGGACCACGGAGCCGCGGCTACCAACCACGTTGCCGTAACGCACCACCGCGAACCGGGTCGGGTGCTGCGCGGCGTAGTGGTTGGCCGACACGAACAGCTTGTCGCCGACCAGCTTGGTCGCGCCGTACAGGTTGATCGGGCTGGACGCCTTGTCGGTGGAGAGGGCGACGACCTTCCTCACCCCGGCCTCGATCGCCGCGTCCACCACGTGCTGGGAGCCGGTGATGTTGGTGGCGATGAACTCCGAGGGGTTGTACTCGGCCGTGTCGACCTGCTTGAGGGCCGCGGCGTGCACCACGTGGTCGACCCCGTGCATGGCCCGGGTCAGCCGGTGCCGGTCCCGGATGTCGCCGATGAACCAACGCAGCCGGGGGTCGTCGCCGAGCTGCTGGCGCAGCTCGTACTGCTTGAGTTCGTCACGCGAGAAGACCACCACGCGGGCCGGATCGACCTCGGCGAGGAGATGCCGCAGGAAGGTCCGGCCGAAGGAACCCGTTCCTCCGGTGACAAGGATGGACGATCCGCTCAGCTCGCTCAATGTGGTGCTCCCGTGTTCGTCGATGATCCGGCGGAGTCTCGGCCGGCCGGCCGGGTGGGAACGCTAGACGCGGCGGGTTAACACGCCCACGCCCTGCGGTTAACCGGATTCGCTCGGGCGGTGAATGGCGGGCACCCGATCGGCGAACACTCGCCGTCCCTCGGCGTGCCTGCGGACCGCTCCTGACCTGGTCAGTAGTGTCTCGCCCCGACCGGGCAGGGCGACTCGACGGCCGCCGACGGAATTCGTCCCGGTGCCCGTCTCGGGAGGGACGATGACCGTCGGAGTCCAGGTGGTCCGGGCCGGGGAACCGGCCGGGCCGGTGCCGCCGCGCCGGCGCATGGTGCTGCCCCTGCTGCTGGTGCTCGGCTGGCTGCTCGGCGTGGCCTGGCGGATCTGGCTGGCCCGGCACAGCAGCATGCCGATCGCGCACACCGACGAGGACAGCTACCTCAACACGGCCCGGGCGCTGGCCGGTGGTCCCGGCGGGTTCAGCAGCGAGAACGGGACACTGCGCCGGATCGGCTACCCGCTGCTGATCGCGCCGGCCTTCCTGCTCGACCGGGACTTCGTCGACACGTACCTGCTGGTGCGGGTGGTCAACGCGGCGCTCAACGCGGCCCTGCTGCCGCTGGCGTACCTGCTCGGCCGGCGGCTGCTGAACCTGCCCCGCTGGCCCGCCCTGGTCGCCGCCGCGGTGGCGGCGACGCTGCCCGCCGCGGTCTTCTACGCCGGCGTGGCGATGACCGACGCGGTACTCGCCCCGCTGCTGGTCGGCTGGCTGCTCGCCGTGCACCGGCTGGTCGAGCGGCCGGGGCCGCTCACCGCCGCCGTGGCCGGGACGCTCGCCGGCGCAGGCCACCTGCTGCACTCGCGTGGGGTGGTGATCGTGGCCGGCTACGCCGGGCTGGTGCTGCTGCTGGTCGGCCGCCGCCGGCTCGGCCCGGCCGGGTTGCTGGCCGCGACGTTGCCGGTGCTGGCCGCCGCCCTCGGCAACGAGGCCGGGGTGCGGCTGCTCGGCGACACGGTCCGACTGCTCGGCGACCCGCCCGGCGAGAGAACCCTGCGGGCGGTGGCCTCCGGGCCGGGTCTGCTGCGGGTGCTGGCGGCGGTCGGCACCCAGCTGTGGTACCTGGTGGTCATCACCTTCGGGCTGGCCGGGCTGGCCGGCAGCGCCGCCGTGGCCCGGCTGCGCCGCGCGGGCCGCGACGACCCGACCGGGTGGACGCTCGGGGTGGCGCTGGCGACCACCGTCGGGGTGGCCGTGGGTGCGGCGGTTGTCCTGGCCGGCATCACGGACAAGCCGGCGGACGCCATCTACGGCCGGTACGTGCAGATGCTCGCCCCGTTCTGGCTGGTGGTCGGCGTCGGCGTGCTGCTCGGCACGGCGTACCGGCCACTGCTGCGGCATGCCGCCGTCACGGTGACCGTGCTGGCCGCCGGCGGGGTGCTGGTCCACGCCCGGTTGGCGTACGCCGAGACGCGGGGTGAGGCACTGCGTTACGGCGGGTTCAGCGCGCCGGACCTGATGGCGTTGACGGGTGGGTGGCGGCAGATGCGGCCGTTGGCCGGGGCTGCGGTCGGTGTCGGCGCCGGCCTGCTGCTCGTGGTGGTGGCCCGGCACCGGCGGTCCCGGGCGGTGGCGCTCGCCGCCCTGGTCGTGGTCAACCTCGCCGCCATGCAGGTGATCGCGCAGCGGCTGGTGCGCCCGATGGCCGCCGCCGGCACGCCCGCGCCGAGCGTCGCCGACCTCGGGATCCAGCCGGGGGAGCGGGTCCGGGCCTCCACCGGCGTGCCGTACCTGATCCGGTTCAACCTCAGCCACCAGGTCACCTGGACCGAGGTGTCGTGGTTTGCCGACCGTCCACCGGCCGCGGCCGACGTGGTCTTCGCCCGATGGGCGCCGGGCGAGCCGGACGACTGGGACGGCACGCGGTACGGCTTTGTCCGGCTCGGCGGTGACCCGGCGCAGAAGTGGGCCGCCTGGCGGCGCGGTTGACGCAATTCACCGCGCCCCGGGAAACGGTGCACGCCGATTTTCCGAACGTCGGGTGAACAATCAGTGGACGGCCGGAAAAGCTACCGTCGGCGGCGATTGGCGCGATCCAGGGAAATGGGGATGACGGTGATTTCCCGGCCGTCATGGATCTCCTGGCGACCTTCGCCCTCGACGAAACGGAACCGACGGTTCATCTGGCGCACGACGGTGTTGTGGGCGAGTACCTCGCCCGCCAGCCGGTCCAGCGTCAACACGTCGAAGGCGTGATCCACGGCCTCCCGCATGACCTCCAGCCAGGCGGGCAGCGTCTCGCCCCGCTCGGCCAGCCCGTCGGCGTCCAGGTAGAAGCCCCAGGACCCGGTACGCGGACCATCCAGCCGCAGGTCGAAGAAGGTGACCACGCCGGCGGGCACCCCATCGCGCAGGTAGCTGAGCACCCGGCGGGTGGGGTCGGTGCGGACCGCCGACCACCAGCGCCGGTGCTCGTCGGCGCCGATGACGTGGCTGGTCTTGCTGACCTGCCGGTTGACTTCCTGATTACGCCAGGACAACATCAGGTTAACGTCGTCCTCGGTGGCGTCACGCAGCACGTACCGCTCGCTTTCCGGTTCGTTTCCGTGGTCACCGGGCACCCTAATCAACGATTCACCTGGCTGTACACTCCGGCCCATGAAGGAATTGAGTCGCGCGCAGATTCGCGACCTCATGGGCGAGGTCCTCAAGAACCAGGGCAAGGTGCTGCCCGACGACGACGCCGCGGATCTGCGGGAGGTCGGGTTCCGGTCGCTGGACTTCTCCGAGCTGGCGCTGCGGGTGGAGGACGAGACGGGGGAGGAGCTGAACTTCGACGCCCCCGGGCTGCGCCGGATCGCCACCGTCGGCGACGTGCTCGACTTCCTCGTCGAGCTCCAGCGGCAGTGAGCGTCGCGACCGCCCACCGGGCCGCCCCGCACCCGGCCGGCGCCGACAACCGCATCGTCGTCGACGGCACGGTGCTGACCTGGCGGGACCTGCCGGAGCTGACCCTGGCGGGCCCGGCCGCCGTGCTCGCCCACTCCGCCCGGGACGCGCTCGCCGCCGCCCGCCACCACGCCGTGCACGGCACCGAACTGCTGCTCAGCACGGCCAGCCGGGTCGACCCGGCGATGCGGGACGAGCTGCGCGACGCCGGCTTCACCGTGATCGACGCCGACGCCGACGCCGACGCCGACGCCGACGCCGACGTGGCGGCCGGAACTGGTGTCGCCGCCGGTGTCGAGGTCGCGGCCGACTCCGCCGATGCGGCGGCCCCGGCCCGGCCGCGCCCGGCCGACCCCGGCCGGCTCTGGCTGCTGACCTCCGGTTCCACCGGTCGCCCCAAGCGGGTCGGGCACACCCTGGAATCGCTGACCACCGTTCGCGGCCACCAGCCGAGCCGGACCTGGCTCTGCCCGTACGCCCCGGGCACGTACGCCTGGTGGCAGGTGGTGACGCTGTCGCTGACCCAGCCGGGGCAGCACCTGGTGGTGATCGAGCCGGACCAGCTCGACGACTGGCCCGCGCTGGCCGCCGCGCACGGCGTGGACGCCGCCTCCGGCACGCCGACCTTCTGGCGCCGGGCCCTGCACCACGATCCGGCCGCGCTGGCCCGGGTGCCGCTGCGCCAGCTCACCCTCGGCGGCGAACCGGTCGACCAGGCGATCCTGGACCGGCTGCGGGAGGTGTTCCCGGCGAGCCGGATCTCCTGGATCTACGCCTCCTCCGAGGTCGGCGCCGCCATCGTGGTGCACGACGGGCGGGCCGGGTTCCCGGTCGACTGGCTGGACCGGGCCGCGCCCGGCCGCCCCACCCTGGGCGTACGCGACGGGGAACTGGTGGTCACCTCGCCCTACCACGGTGCCGGGCTGGACGGCCCGGTCCGTACCGGCGACCGGGTGCAGATCGTCGACGACCGGGTGCTGATCACCGGTCGGCTGGACTCCGACGAGATCAACGTCGGTGGCAGCAAGGTCTCCGCCGGCCTGGTCCGTGACGTGCTCACCGGCCATCCGCAGGTGGCCTGGGCGCGGGTCACCGGCCGGCGCGCCCCGCTGCTCGGCCACATGGTGGTCGCCGAGGTGGTGCCCACCCCGGCCGATCCGTCCCCGGCGGCCGGCCCGCTGCCGGCGCTGGACGAGGCGGCGCTGGTGCGCTGGTGCGCCGACCGGCTGCCCGAGTACGCCGTGCCCCGCCGGATCCGCGTGCTGACCGAGATCCCCGTCAAGGAGACCCTGAAAAGCGATGTCTGACCCCGCCGCCCACACCCAGCTCGTCCCGCCGTCCTCCGTGGTGCTCGTCTCCGGCGGATCCCGCGGCCTGGGCCTCGCCATCGTCACCGACCTGCTCGAATCGGGCGTCAAGGTGGCTGCCTTCGCCCGTACGGTCACCCCGGAGCTGGCCAAGCTCGCCGACGCCCACCCGGACCGGTCGCACGTCGGTTCGGTCGACGTCACCGACCTCGCCGCCGCACAGGCGTTCGTCCGGGCCGCGGAGGAGCGGCTCGGGCCGATCGACGGTGTGGTCAACAACGCCGCCGTCGGGCAGGACTCGCTGCACGTGCACACCGCGACCGCCGACATCGCCCGGATCATCGAGACCAACCTGACCGCGCCGTTGCAGCTCACCCGGCTCACCGTGCGGCGGATGCTGGCTCAGGGGCTGCGCGGCCGGATCGTCAACATCACCTCGATCTGCGCGCAGCGCGGTTTCCCCGGCCTGGTCGCGTACTCCGCCACCAAGGGCGGAATGGACGCCGCCACCCGCTCGCTGGCCCGCGAGCTGGGTGGTCGGGTGCTGGTCAACGCCGTCGCACCCGGCTTCTTCGCCTCGGAGATGTCGGCGGTGCTCGGCCAGACCCAGCTCGACCAGATCGTGCGCCGTACCCCGACCGGTCACCTCACCGAGCCGGAGGAGGTGGTGCCGGTCGTGCGGATGCTGCTGCGCGAGCAGACCAACATCAACGGCCAGGTCATCGTGGTCGACGGTGCCGCCTCGATCTGAACCGACCGAACGCTGGTCCCGCGCCGACGGCGGCGCGGGACCAGCACCGGTTTCCGCCCTGCTCGCCGCCGCGCCGCGACACCTACGGGTGGCGCCGGCGGAGGCTTCGGTCGACGCGGTGACCCGCAGCCACCTGGGTGACGGGCGCTGCGTCGGCTGGTACGCCCCACCGGTGCCGGGCTGGCGGGTGGCGATCGACGCCGAGCGCGCCGACGGTCCGCTGCCTCCCGCGCTGGCCCGCCGGTTCGGCGCCACCGACTTCTGGGCCCGGTGGACCCGCGCCGAGTGTCTGTCCAAGTTGGCCGACGTGCCGGTGGCGATCTGGTGGCAGCGGCACGGCCTGGAGGTACCCCCCGGCACCCGCTGGCTGTGGCGCACCCTGACCCTGGCCGACATGGTCGTCACCGTCGCCTTCGCCGCCGGCCCCCACCGCCGCTGACGCCCGCCGGCGGCTGCCGGACACCTAGTGCCCTCTCGAACGGGTCGATCAAAGCGCAAGCACTTCAATCTCGCCGCTCGGAGGGCACCGGGTATCCAACTCCCCGCATCACGCCAGTCTCATCGGTAGGTTCAGGCTAGCGCCCGTCGTACTGTTGGAGACTGTCTCACTCGTGGGGGTGCGTCACCAGAAGATTCCGCAGTTGGAAGTGATCTTGCCATTAATTTCAGGTTCGCCGATGCATGCCCTGATGTGGACCTTTTTCATGTATGAGAAGTATTTCCTGCCGGTCTTGCCCGGATAGGTCAGTGCATAGATCGAGCCGTCCAGGTACACCTGGGTCGACACCCGCGAGTTGGCCCGCTTCACCTCGACGTATCCGTCGTAGTACCCGCCTCCGACTGCGCTGTAACTCTTGCAGACGTCAGCAGAGCCGGCAGTGAGCCACAGTGTGGTGCATTCGGTGGCGGCTTGAGCAGGGGTTGCCGGTATCAGCATCGCAACCGACGTGGCCGCCGTTACGGCGAGGATTCCGAGACGTCTTGACGCCTTCACAACTGCTCCCTTCTGTGCTGCGGTTTGGTTCTTGCCGCGCTGCGACCGGCAGGGCGGTGCCCAAACTCGACGAATCGACTTCGCGTTTCCCTTACGTCGTTATTTTGAAGCTCACCGTGCCTTGATGAACACCATATTCATAGAATGACAGCGATATCTTGGAATTGTTGGGGAAGTACCTGTTGACGTTGAAGTCAAACCATCCAATGTAGAAGGTGCAGCCGGAGTGTTTCGGGCTGCGCTGCTGATAGATCTGCGAGCCGCTGCTGTTGTACACGGTGATTAGGCCCTGGTAGTCGCAGACGTTGCCAGAGACAGGCCAGCCCGGCCTGGTGCGCGTGACCGTGGCGGTACTGATATGCAGTCCACTGCCAATGACCTCGCCGCACACCAGCCCTATGTCCCGCGCTGCGGTGCACCCACTCGCGGTGGCGGCAGCCGGACTGGCAGTGGTGACGAGGGTTGCGGCGGTGATTGCGGCCAGCGTGAACATGGTCGCCATGGCTCGGCCGAATCGGGTTCGAGGTATCCGACGCCGGCTGTGCAGGATGTTGACCCGCATTCCTGTGCTCCCTTCATTTGCTCTTTTGGCATAATGGCGCCACGACGGGAGGATGCCGTGATTTGAGTTGGTGATGAGGTCTGGCTATACCGCCCGATCCTGCCAAACCCTCCGCCGCGTCGCTGACCATCGTCTTGCGGGCGCTATACCCCAGTCAATTCAGCTGCGCGTTCGACATCGTTCGAAGTTGTTCGAGGCTTCGATGAAGACCTGTTCGAACTACCTGCATGCTGAAGGCCTACCTCGACTCGCGCGCCCTCGCGACCCGCTGGGGCCGCGTTTGAGCGGAGTTCTCACAGGTCGTAAGCGTCGCTTCGGAAGCGTTCGGCACCTGCCCTCGGAAAACGGCAGGCGCGCTACACCGGGCCGGACGGCCTGCCGCACAAGGGCGGCCGAAATTCCTCGACCCAAGCGCACAACAGTGATGGCTGGGACGGTAGAGCATCGATCTGGAGCGGCTAAACTTGGGGGGCGCAGAATACGGCCAAGATGGCAGACGGCTGGGCAGCCCGACATCCTCTGCGCCGGAACTTCACCCGCATGAGGTGTCGGCGTGCCGATGAGCGTGCATCGGGCTGCGGCGAGCGTTCGTGTTCGTGTTCGTGTTCGTGTTCGCTCAGCCCAACCTTGTCTGACACGGTTGGCCCGGCTCAATTTCGCGGTAGGTCGCCAGTTGACGCGGACACGCTCTTCCGCGCTCTCTTCCGGTCACCCTCGAACACCGCCCCGCGCGCCAGTCGTCAGACCAGGTCCCAGCTCAGCGGGGTGCCGCGGGCGACGTCGGTGGTGAAGTGGCGGCCCAGCACCCGGTCGATCTCCACCGGGGGCAGCCCGCCGGCCGGCCGGATCGATCGGACGTTCTGCGCGGTGACCTCGTCGCCGGCGCGCACGTCGGCCACCACGTAGAGCGAGCGCCGGAACCGTAGTCCCTCCTGCTCGGCCGGGGTCGGGCCGACGGCGGTGCCGCCGAGCGCCGCGTGCGCCCGCTCCGACTCGACCACCAGGGCCGCCAGCTCCGCCGGGTTGAGGGAGAAGTCGGAGTCCACGCCGCCGTCGGCGCGGTCCAGGGTGACGTGCTTCTCGATGAAGCAGGCCCCGAGCGCCACCGAGGCGACCGGTACGCCGATGCCGGGGGTGTGGTCGGAGAGGCCGACCGGCACGCCGAACGCGTCCGCCAGCACCGGAATGCGCCGCAGGTTGCTGTCGGCGGGCGGTGCCGGGTAGGAGGCGGTGCAGGCCAGCAGCACGATCCCGCCGGCACCGCCGTCGCGGGCGGTGCGGACCGCGGCGTCGATCTCGGCCAGCGTGGCCATCCCGGTGGAGATGACCATCGGCTTGCCGGTGGCGGCGACCAGCCGGATCAGCGGCAGGTCGACCAGCTCCGACGAGGCGATCTTGTACGCCGGCGCGTTTAGCTCCTCCAGCAGCTCCACCGCCGAGGGGTCGAAGGGGGAGGAGAAGACCGTCAACCCCTGCTCGCGGGCGCGCTCGAAGATCGGCCGGTGCCACTCGTACGGGGTGTGTGCCCGCTCGTAGAGCCGGTAGAGGTTCTGCCCACCCCACAGCTCGTGGCCCCCGGAGATGCGGAAGGCCGGCGTGTCGACGTCGATGGTGATGGTGTCCGGGCGGTACGTCTGGAGCTTCAGCGCGTGCGCGCCGCTGGCCGCCACCGCGTCCACGATGGCCAGTGCCCGATCCAGGTCACCGTTGTGGTTTCCGGACATCTCGGCCACCACGAAGGGGCGTTCCCCGGTGCCGACCAGGTGCGGCCCGATCTTCAGCGTCGTCATTCCGATCCGTTTCCCTGCGTCCGCACCAGCGTGCGGCTTTCCGAAGTGGGGTCCGGCGCCGTGTCGGCACCGTCCGTCGAGGTCGAGGTGGCCGCCGGGCTGCGCAGCCGGCCGGCCAGCCGGTGGGCCCGCCGCAGTGCGGCGTACGCCAGGTAGCTGTCCTGGCCGACCAACCGGTGCTTGAGCCCGGCCACTCCGCCCGGTCGCGGGTATCCGCCGCCCGGCAGGTACCGACGGTAGTGCCCGGCCACCCGGCGGAAGAAGGACCGCCGCAGGTGCGGGTGCAGCCGGTCGTCGTTGCCCACCACCACCAGGAAGTGGTTCACCATCAGGTCGAACAGCTCCGCGTGCCAGCGCCCGTCGGGGTGCCGTTGGCGCAGCCAGGCGAACAGCCGGTCGTACTGCTCGAAGGCGTCGAAGTGGCGGCCGCTGCGGGTCGAGGTGATGGCACCCTGGCGGCCCTGGCGGTACAGGTAGCAGACCTCGTCCAGCACCGAGATCCGCTCGGCGCCGATCAGCAGCGGGTGGCTGAACGGGATGTCCTCGTACCAGCCGGGGTGGAAGCGTAGGCCCAGCTCGGCCATGAACTCGCGGCGTACCACCTTGTTCCAGGCGGTGTGCTGCACCCGCAGCAGCTGCGGTCGGTCGGCGAGCCGCACCACCCCGGGTGTGCCGCGCAGCAGCCGGCTGCTGACGTCCACCTCTCGGCGCCCGCACTCGTGCACCCGCAGGTGGTCGATCATCATCACGTCGGGCCGGTCGGTGCGCAGCCGGTCGAGCACCGCCGGGATCGTCCCTGGCGGCAGCCAGTCGTCGCTGTCGACGAACCACACGTACCGGCCGGTGGCCGCGTCCAGGCCGGCGTTGCGGGCCAACCCGAGGCCGACGTTCTTGCTCAGGTGCAGGACCCGTACGCCCGGGTGGTCGGCGGCGTACTCGCGCAGCAGTTGCCCGCAGCCGTCCGGCGAGGCGTCGTCCACGGCGACCACCTCCACCGCCGCCGCCTCGCCCGCCGGGATGTCGGCGTGGATCGAGTCCAGGCACTGCGGCAGGTACGCCTCGACGCCGTACACCGGCACGACGATGCTGAGCAGCGGCGTGCGCGTCGGCTGATTGACCACCCGGAAACCTTTGACCGGCCGGGTGGACGGGCTCGGAACCTGACGTGGCCGGTGGTGGTGGAGTGTTTGAACAGCAGGGCACCTCTGGGTTAACGGAACCGCCAGGTGTGTCCTGCCCGATTCGAGGGGGAGTGCCCGAACCGGTAGGGTGCCCGGATGGCCAGCGCTACCGTCGTCGATCGACCGGCACCTGCTACCGGAGGCGGCGACGCGAGCCGGCTGCCGTCGCTGACCGGGCTGCGCTGGGTCGCCGCGCTGCTGGTCTTCGGGTTCCACGCCGGCACCATGCGGATCATCGCCGAGCCGGGCCATCAGGCGGTGGTCAGCGAGATCTTCACCCTGGGCCTGTCCGGGGTGCAGTTCTTCTTCATCCTCAGCGGCTTCGTGCTGGTCTGGTCGGCCCGGCCGGGTGACTCCCGGCGGCGGTTCTGGCGGCGCCGGTTCGCCAAGATCTACCCGAACCACCTGGTGTTGTGGGCACTGGCCATGCTGGCGGCGTTCTGGTTCGCCGACCCGATCAACCCGGTGGCCGCGTTGGAGAATCTGTTCCTGCTCCAGGCCTGGGATCCCCGGCCCGGGTACTTCTACAGCGTCAACAACGTGAGCTGGTCGCTCTCCTGCGAGCTGTTCTTCTACCTCTGCCTGCCCCTGGCGCTGCCGCTGGTGCGGCGGGCCAGGCCGTGGATGCTGTGGGCCGTGGTGGTCGCGGTGCCGCTGCTGATCCTGGCGCTCTGGCCGGGCCAGGCGCTGGTGCCGGAGCAGAGCCGCTGGTGGTTCGCCCAGGTGTTCCCGCTGGTCCGGTCGCTGGAGTTCTGGATGGGCGTGGCCGCCGCCGAACTCATGCTGCGCGGCCGGTGGCGAGGTCCGCGGCTGCCGGTGGCCACCCTGATCTTCGTGGGGACCTGGGTGGTGGCCTCCCAGTGGATCCGGGCCGAGCTCTGGGCGGCGTTGCTCTCGGCGGCGTACGTCCTGGTCATCGCCGCGGCGGCGGACGCCGACGTGCACGGGCGTCGCTCGCCGCTGCGGTCCCGCCCGATGGTCTGGCTCGGTGAGGTCTCGTTCGCCTTCTACCTGGTGCACGTATTCGTGATCATGACGATCCTGCGGATCACCGGCGACTGGGGAACGGGCCTGCCCGGCTGGTGGGGCGCCACCGCGGTGATCGGCTTCCTGCTGCTCACCCTGGCGCTGGCCGCGCTGCTGCACCGGTACGTGGAACAGCCGATGATGCGCCGGCTGGCACCGCGCCGAGCGGCATCGGGCGGGCCGCCGCAGGCCACGCCGCCGGACGGCTCACCCCCGGCCGTGCCGGCGAGCGCGGTGCCCCGGCCGAGGGCCCCGCAGCATGACACGAGCCCGGCGACGTACGCCGAGAACGGATCGGGCGTCCATCCCGGACGGTGAGGCGGGTCGCCGGTGACCTGCGGGACGAGCCGCGCCGACCGGCGGTGAGTCCTGGTGCGACACGCCCGGTGACGGTGCGGGCCGGTGGTCGTGGCGGTAGCGTGGCGTGGTGCCTCCCGTCGCGTCCGCCCGTCCCCTGTGGTGGCTGGCGCGCTGGGTCAACCGACTGCTGACCGGTTTCGCGGTCGCCGCCGCGTTCACGATCGGGGCCTGGGCGATGCCCGCCCACGCCGCGCCCGCCGGGCCGGTCCCCACGGCGGATGCGCTCGCCGGGCAGCTCAACGCAACTGTTGCGCCCGCCGCGCAGCTCACCCCGGCCGGGCAGTTCGCCGCGGGGGCTCCCGCCCACCCGTCGGCGGGCCCGGTGGTGCCGCCAGCGTCCAGCGGGTGGAAGTTGGCCGCGGCGAGCGGGTCGGTCGACGCCGCGGCACCGAGCGGGGTCGACCTCGGGGACCGCGCCGACCTGGGCGGCGGGCCCGGAACGCTGCCGGGGGTGCCGGCCCAGCCGCACCTGCCCGCCGCCGGGACCGGTGCCGCTGCGGTCGTGCCCGCTCCCGTCGCGGCCGTTCCGGGTGCCAGCACCGCTCGCGCTCCGCCCCGCGCCTGAGTCCGTTCGCCGGTCGATCGCGGCGGTGTTGCCGGAGAACCTGGATCCACCGCCCGGTGCCCGGCGGTACCGGACGACCGCCGCACCGTCGTCCCGGTCCGCCACCGTCGCGCCGCCCACGCCGGCAGGACGCCGGCACCGGGCTGCTGCGACCGGGCCCGGTCACGGGCGCCGTCTCCCTCGGATGCACCTCCCACCGCCCGACCCGTGGTACCGCCATCAGGTGACCCGGCGTCGGCGCGGCCACCGTCACCGCACCACCTGCCATGAGGAACCGCCATGGAGAGCGTTGTCTACCAGTTCCTGATCGAGGTACCCCGGGCCGCCGCCATCTGGTCGGTGCTGCTCGTGCTCGCGCTGGGCGTACTCACCGCCCTGGTCGCCCGGCCCGAGCCGGCCCGGCCGGCCGACGATGAACCCGCCGGCCCGGTCGAGGATCCCGCCGTGACCGCCGCGGCCGACCTGCACCGCTACGCCGGTGAGGTGGCGGTGGCGGCGACCGGCGCCGCGCAGAACGCCCGTCGGCGACGCGACGCGTGGCAGGCCGCCCAGGCGGAACTCGACCGTGCCTGGGCCGGGTACGACGAGGCGGAGTCCGCGACCCGGCGGCTCACGCGCGCCGCCGCGCTGCCCGCCCCCCGTACGCC
>NZ_POTY01000109.1 GCF_003236315.1 Micromonospora craterilacus | reverse complement strand
TGGTTGGGGTGGTGGTGGGCGTTCGGTCGGCGCGGCGGTGGCGCAGCTCGATCGGCAGCACCGCGAGGGCGACCAGCGCGCCGATCGCGCCGGTGACCGCGAAGCCCCACAGCGGCGCCGAGGCGTCGATGACCGCGCCGGCCAGTGGGGCGCCGACGGCGATGCCGACGGTGACCGCGGAGCCGTGCAGACCCATCGCCTCGCCGCGTACGCCGGCCGGGGCCAGCCGGCTGACCGTGTCGGAGGTGGCCGCGATGGTCGGCGCGCACAGCGCCCCGGCGGGGATCAGGGCCAGGCAGAGCAGCCACCAGTGACCGCCGCCCAGCCCGACCGGGATGGTGCACAGGCTCAACACGCCCATCAGCGCGACTGGGGAGAAGGAGCGGCGGACCGCGCCGTACGCGAAGCCGCCCACCAGCGAGGCCACCGCCCACACGGAGAGCACCGCGCCGGTGAAGCCGGCGTCGCCGTTCTCCCGCAGCATCGCGATCACCGCCACGTCGGTGCCGCCGAGCACCAGGGTGGCCGCGGTGCTCACCGCGAACACGGCGACCATCCGTGAGGTGAGCCACTGTCGGCGGGCGATTCTGGGCTGTGGGCCGGTCGCCGCCTCGCTGGCGCTGCGCACCGGCGGGTTGAGCAGCCAGAGCACCACTCCGGCGGCGACGATGCCGGCCCCGACCAGGTAGAGCGTGAGGCGGGCGGAGATGGTGGTGACGCCGACCGTGGCCAGGGCGGGACCGATCATGAACGACAGCTCGACCGACATCGAGTCCAGCGCGTACGCCGGCCGGCGCTGCTCCGCCGGCACCAGCGCGGCGATGGACTGTCGGATCACCGAGAAGATCGGCAGCGCCAGCGAGCCGGCCAGGAACGCGGCCGGCAGCAGCACCGCGTACGACAGCATCGGCGCGGTGGACCAGAAGATCGCCTCGGCCACGGCGGTCAGGACCAGGACGGGCCGCAGGCCGCGGCGATCCACCAGCCGGCCGAGCAGTGGCCCGCCGATCGCCGCGCCGACGGTGATGGCCGCACCGACCAGCCCCGCCGCCCCGTAACCGCGGCCGAGATCCTGGACGACGTAGAACGTCAGCGTGACGCCGGTCGCGGTCAGCGGGATGCGCGCCAGCACCGACACCAGCAGCAACGACCGCAAGCCGGGCAGGGCAAGTGCCTCCCGGTAAGGCTTCATGTTCACGTCGGTCCGTACCTCCGCCGGACATCCTCGACGGCAGGTACGACACTCGCCAACGAATTACCGGATCATGCGGCCCTGATCACAGGAGCGCCGTGCATGGTGATCCCGGCTCCCTCGAACGCGCGCAGCGCGACGTCGGTGGTGTCCGGGGCGACGGCGGCGGTCAGGTCCAGCAGCACGGTGGTGGCGAAGCCCTCCCGGGCGGCGTCCAGGGCGGTGGCCCGGACGCAGTGGTCGGTGGCGATGCCGACCACGTCGACCCGATCCACGCCCCGCTGGCGCAGCCAGTCGGCCAGCACCTCGCCGCCCTCGGCGTGCCCCTCGAACCCGGAGTACGCGGCCGCGTACTCGCCCTTGTGGAAGATCGCTTCGATCCGGTCGGTGGCCAGTTCCGGGTGGAAGTCCGAGCCCGGGGTGCCGACCACGCAGTGCCGGGGCCAGGTGCTCACGAAGTCCGGCGGGTCGCCGAAGTGCAGGCCGGGGTCGACGTGGTAATCCTTCGTCGCCACCACGTGGTCCCAGCGGTCCGGCTCGGCGGCCAGCAGCCGGGAGATCCCGGCGGCGACGCCGGCCCCGCCCGCCACGGCCAGCGATCCGCCCTCGCAGAAGTCCTTCTGCACGTCCACGATGATCAGCGCGTTGCGCACCGACCGCCCTCCTCTCACTCGGCGGGTACCACGGTGACCGGGATGGCCGGGTCGCCCGAGGAGAGCTTGAGGCCCTCCCACGGGATGGAGATCAGGCACTGGCGCAGGTGCTCCCGCGACTCGTCCAGCGTCGGCAGCGCCACCGGCTCGCCGTCCACGACGTACGACTGTTGCAGCAGCCGGTCGTTGGGGCGCCGGTCCGGCACGCCCTGCGGGACGATGATCTCCTCGGTGGCGGTGCCGGTGGGCTTGTGCCGGCGGACGGCGACCTTGCGACCGCCGATGGTGGCCTTCTGTTCGGACCGCTTGACCACCGGGCGTCCGTCGACCTCGACCAACTTGTAGACCAGGCCGGCGGTGGGCGCTCCGGAGCCGGTGACCACGGCGGTGCCCGCGCCGTACATGTCCACCGGCTCGGCGGCGAGCGCCGCGATGCTGTACTCGTCGAGGTCGCCGGAGACGATGATCTTCGTTTCGGTGGCGCCGAGCGAGTCCAGCAGTTGCCGGGACTGCTGGGCGATCACGGCCAGGTCGCCGGAGTCGATCCGGACCGCCCGCAGTTCGGGCCCGGCCACCTCGATCGCGGTGCGGATGCCCTGGCTGATGTCGTACGTGTCGACCAGCAGCGTGGTGTCCTTGCCCAGCGTGGCGACCTGCGAGGCGAACGCGGCCCGCTCGTCGTCGTGCAGCAGCGTGAACGCGTGCGCGGCGGTGCCCGCGGTGGGGATGCCGTACCGCTGGCCGGCGGCGAGGTTGGAGGTGAACCGGAAGCCAGCCAGGTACGCCGCCCGCGCCGCGGCGACCGCCGCCTCCTCGTGCGCCCGCCGTGCCCCCATTTCGATCAGCGCCCGGCCCCGGGCCGCGGTCACCATCCGCGCCGCGGCGGCGGCCACCGCGCAGTCGTGGTTGAGCACCGACAGCACCAGCGTCTCCAGCACCACGCACTCGGCGAAGCTGCCGGAGACGGTCAGGATCGGCGAGCCGGGGAAGAACAGTTCACCCTCGGCGTACCCGTCGATGTCGCCGGTGAACCGGTAGTCGGCCAGCCAGGCGGCGCCCGGCTCGTCGACCACCCCGGTGCGGCGCAGGAAGTCGATGTCGGCCGGGTCGAAGCGGAACTCGCGGATCAGGTCGACCAGTCGGGCGGTACCGGCGACCACGCCGTAGCGGCGGCCGGCGGGCAGCCGTCGGGTGAAGGCTTCGAACACACAGCGGCGGTCCGCCGTGCCGTCCCGCAGGGCGGCACTGACCATGGTCAGCTCGTAGTGATCGGTGAGCAGCGCGGGACGAAGGGTGTGCACACCTTCAGCCTAGAGTCAGTTCGCCGAGGTGCCGTCGTGGCCCGGGATCGATCGCAGCGCCGCCTTCAGCTCCGCCCGGCCGGTCACGCCGAGCTTGCTGTAGATCCGCTGCAGGTGGTTCTCGACGGTCCGGGCGGACAGGAAGAGCTGCTCGGCGATGGCCCGACTGGTCTCGCCGTCGGCCGCGAGCCGGGCCACCTGCCACTCCCGACCGGTGAGCGCCGGCGTGGCCGCCCGCAGGGTCGGAGTGTGCACCATGTCACAGCAGCCGAGCAGTACGGCGAGCCGCTCGCTGGCCCCGGTGACCTCCGGCGAGCGGCGTTGCCGCAGCAGCTGCACCGCGCCGGCCGCGGCCTCCGCGGCCGGCAGCGCCAACCCCAGGTCGGTGAAGCCGTCGGCGACCGCGAGTAGCTGCGCGGGCGACCCGTCGGCCGCCGCCCGGGCGTGCCGGGCCAGCAGCGGAGGCAGTTCCCCGTCGACCTGTTCGGACAGCTCCGCCAACCGCTGGGCAACGGTGCGGCGGCTGCCGTCGGAGCAGGTCGGTCCGGTCGACGCGGCGGCCTCGCCCAGCCGCACCAGGTCGTGCAGTGCCAGCGTCTCGTGCCCGGCGAAGCCGTCGGCGCGTAGCCGGTCGACCAGCCCGTGCAGCTGCGCCACCGCGCCGGTTAGGTCGCCACCGGCGGCGAGCGCCGCCGCCCGGGCCTGCTCCAGCCACGGGTACAGCACCGCCATGCTCGGCGCGTGGAGGCGGTCGGCCTCGGCCATCGCCTCGGCCGCCTGCCGGGCGTCGCCGCGTAGCGCGGCGGCCTGGGCCCGTTCGGCCTGGGCCAGCCCGGCGTAGACCTGGCTGGTCGCCAGGACCGCGCAGGCGCCGAGCGCCGCCTGCAGCGCCGCGTCGCTGCGCCCGCGCAGTCGGGCCGCGTACGCCCGCAGGATCGCCAGGTAGCCGGTGCCGAGCCGGAAGTCGCCCGCGTCGGCCAGGTCGGCGAACTCGTCGGCGACCAGGGTGTCGATGCCGGTCAGGTCGCCGGAGAGGGCCAGCCGGGTGCCTCGGGCCAGTTCCACGGCCAGTTGCAGGTACGGCATGTCGGCTCGCCAGCCGGCCGCCTTCGCCTGTACGAGGTCCACCGCCGTGGCGCTGCGGCGCAGCTGTCCCTGCACGGCGTGGAGATGAGCGATGGTGCAGCGGGCCAGCTCGCGGGCGGCGACGCTGGCCGCCGGCCGGTCGAGCACGCCCTGGGCGAGCCGCAGCGCGGCCGGGGCGTCCAGCCGGTGCAGGCGCATGATCGCCTCGAAGGCGCGGATCCGGGCCTGGGCGGCGAGGTCGGTCAACTCGGTGCCGCGGCGGGCGATCTCGGTCACCGTGGACTCCTGGCTCAGCCCCCAGTAGCTGACCATGCCGCGGGCCGTCAGCCACCGGCTGAGCCGGGCCTCGTCGCCGGTGTCGGTGGCGACCGCGTCGAGCACGCCGAGCGCCTCGGCTGGCCGGTCGGCGAACATCAGGATGGTGGCCAGCAGTTCGGCCGCGTCGAACCCGCCGCCGGCGTCGAGCGCCGCGCGGGCCAGCCGGGTCGCCAGCGGTACGTCGTAGCGCGCGAACGCCTGCCCGGCCGCGGCGACCAGCATCGACGGATCCTGTGCGGTGCCGGAGTCCAGGCGCCACACCGCCACCCGTAGCAGGTCCTCCCGTCGCCGGCTGCCGACCCCCTCCAGCAGTTCGGCCAGGTGCGCCTGCAACCGCCGGGTCCGGCTGACCGGGCAGTCCCGGCGCACCACCTCGCCGTAGAGCGGGTGGGCCAGCCGGACGTCGAGCCGCCGGTCGGACTTGACCATCGTGACCAGCCCGCGCTCCTCGGCGGTCTCCACGTCGGCCTGTTCCACGGCCTTGGTGAGTAGCCGCAGGCCCAGTGGCTCGCCGAAGGCGACCAGCTCGACCACGGCGCGCACCCCCGGGCTGAGCTGGCCGATCCGGATGTCGATCAGCTCGGTCAGGCTGGGGGCCAGCTCCAAGCGCCCGGTCCAGGTCCAGATGCCGTACCGCTCGGCGAGCTCCTCGCTGCCCTGCACGGCGTGCACCAGCTCGCGCAGCAGCAGCGGGTTGCCGGCGCTGAGCCGGCCCAGCCGGTCCGCCGAGCCGCCGTCGACCGGGCCGTCCAGGATGGCGGCGAGCAGCCCGGCGGTCTCGGTCTGGGTCAGTGGGCTCAGCTCGGCGTGCTCGACCAGGCCGTCCGTCCACAGTGCCCGGATCGGCAGCGGGATCTGCTCGCCGTCGCGCAGGGTGCCCACCACGGTGGCGTTCTCGGCACGGGCGAGGAGATGCACCAACGCGGCCGACGGCGGGTCCAGCAGGTGCGCGTCGTCGACGGCGAGCACGATCCGCCGGCCGGCGGCCTGCTGCTGCAACACCTCGACGGCCCAGCGCAGGATGCCCGCCGGGGACAGACCCTGCGGCTGCTCGACGGGGAGCACCTGCACCAGACCGCCGAACGGCATCGCCGCGGTGGTGGCGCTGGCCGCGATCCACCAGACCGCGTACTCGTCGCCGGGTAGCGCGTCCACGCCCTGGCGGAGCAGCCGACTCTTGCCGATGCCCGCACTGCCGGTGAAGAAGATGCCCCGCCCCTCGGCACCGGTCACCGCCACCTGCAGGCGGTCGAGCTCTGCCGTCCTGCCCACGAATCTCCACCGAGCCATTTGCGCAGCATATCGATGGAACTATGTCTCGACCGGTAGCCCGAGCGGGTGAAGTTGAGTAATCGCAGAGTTACCGCTGAGTACCTGAATTGTCCCGTTCCCGACGCTGGCGCCCGTACTCTTCCGGAATCCGGGTGCCGTCACCGGATGTTCGCCGCGACCGGCCATGCCGGCCGCCCTGCCTCGGAGGCCGCCGCCTGATGATGCCGGGCCCGCTCTATGACCTTGGCACGTCCGACGACTCGACCGGGCCGCCCCGTCCCGGCCCCTTCCCGGATCGGCTTGGCGTGACCGTCGACGACCCGCGCGAGCCGCACGCGGTGATCGCCGCCGGCCCCGCCGGCGCCGGCCGGGCCGGCGTGCTCGCCGCACTGCTGGAACTCGACGCCGCGATGCTCGCCGTGCCGGCCGGCAGTTGGCTGGTGGTACGCCACTCCGTGGAATCCACCCGGGCCGCCTACGTGCCCGGCTACCGGCTGCCGCACTCGTACCGCCCGGAGTTGCCGGCCGTCGGGCCGGCGCTGGCCCGGCCGCCGCGCCGGGTCGAGCTGAGCCTGGCCCAGCAGTTGCTGAAGCGCTTCCCCCTGGTCGACACGCCGGACACCGGGTCACTGGGGCCGGCCGGCACCGGAGTGCTGCTCGACGCGCTGGGCCGGGCCGGCGCGCTGCTGTTCGTGATCGCGGCGGACCAGTCCTTCAGCGCACCGGAGCTGAATCTGCTGGCCGAGGTCGCCCGGGCTCCGGTCCGGGTCTTCTTCGCGGTCACGCCGGGCGCCGGCGGGTGGGCGGCGGTTCCCGAGGGCACGGCGGCAACGCAGGGTTCGGGGGAGCCCGGCGGCCCGGCGGTGGATCCGGTCGCGGTCACCGTCGAGGCATACCGGGCCGCGCTGCTCGCCGCCGTGCCGGGACTCGCCGACGCCCGCTGGTTCCCGATCCTCGACGGGCGGGTGGCCGACCTGACCCGGGCGCTGGTCGCCTGGGCCTCCGAGGAGGAGCTGCGCCGGTCGAGCCTCGACCCGCCGGAGGTGCCCGGCGCGTACGGCCGGGTGCCGGTGCTGGCCGAGCCGGGCGAGTGGTCCGAGCGGCTCGATCGGCAGACCCGGTCCGCCGCCCGGCGCATCCGCCAGCATCTGGCGCTGGAGCTGGCCAACCTGCACCTGCGCCTGGTGCAGGAGATCCTCTTCGGCGTCGGCTGCGCCGGCCTGCCCCAACTGCTCGACCGCGAGTTGGAGGCACTGTCGCTGCTGGCCACCGCGCAGTGCGACCACGCCGTCCGCGAACTCGTCGACGACGCCGCCGGGCGGCTCTTCGGCGTGCCCCTGGCGGAGGGGGTCCGCCGACGCATCAACCAGGCAATTCGCTGGGGGATGACCGACCACACCACCGGGCAGGAGCTGGAGCGGGCGATGCTCGTCACCAGCGGCGCGGGCGTGACGGGGCTGACCGGCGCCGCGGCGATCGACGCTCTGTCCGCGTACCCCGCGCCGGCCCGTACGGAGGTGCTCCCACCCGTCGCGGTGGCGCTGTCCGGCGGCTGCTGGCAGCACTGGCGTACCCCCGGCAACGACGACCCGAACGACGCCCGGGCCTGGGCCCAGCGGGCGCTGCGGGAGATCGAACTGGAACTCTCCCGGGAGGTCTCCCGCCGGTTCGAGGTGCTCCGCCTCTCGCTTGGCACGGTGCTGTCCGATGCTGCCGAACACGGCAACCTGCTCGCCTGACGGTCCGACCGTCCGCCCCGCCGGCACCGCCGTCGGGGCGTTCCCACGTGCCTCGGGCCGGGCCGGGCCGGCGCACGGCGCGGCCGTGGGTGGCGATCCGGGCCGGTCCGGCGTTCCGGTTCCTCGGTTCCGCTCAACCGGTGGCACGATGGGGGGCATGGCGGCTCCGCAGGTTGCACCGGTCGAGACCCCGGACACCGATGAGGTGCCGGCTCCCGACCGGCCGTGGGTGACGATCGTGTGGGATGACCCGGTCAACCTGATGACCTACGTGACCTGGGTGTTCCAGAAGCTCTTCGGGTACAGCCGGGAGAAGGCCGAGCAGCTCATGCTGGACGTGCACCACAAGGGCAAGGCCGTGGTGTCCAGCGGCGCCCGGGAACGGATGGAGCACGACGCTTCGCAGCTGCACGCGTACGGCCTCTGGGCGACGGTGGACCGGTCGTGAGCATGTTCCGCCGCCGGGGCGACCGGTACGTCGCCAGCTTCGCCGTCGACGAGGTGCGCGTGCTCCGCAAGGTCGCCTCCGAGGTGGTCGGCCTGCTCACCGACGGATTCGACCACTCCGACCCGGTGGTCTGCCGGCTTTTCCCCGAGGTCTACCCGGACGATGCGCCGGGCACCGCGGAGTTCCGCCGGTACACCGAGGGCGACCTGAAGACCGCCAAGATCGACCAGGCTGGCGCGATCCTGGCCGCGCTGCCCGGCGACGGCGGCGGGGACGTACGGCTGGACGCCGAGGCCGCCGAGGCGTGGCTGCGGGCGCTCAACGACGCCCGGCTGGCGATGGGCGTACGGCTGGAGATCAAGGACGGGACGGATCTGGGTGTGGAGCTCGACGACGCGGTCGCCGAGGACCCGACCTCCAGCCGGGTGTTCCAGCTTTCGGTCTACGCCTATCTGGGCTATCTCCAGGAATCCCTGCTCAACGCCTTGATCGACTGAGTGTGACCGGCGCCGCCTCGCGGTTGGCCGTCGCTGGGCGCTAGGCTTGGCGGCGTGCTGAGCATCGACCGGTCGATCGTTGACGCGATCGTCGCCCACGCCCGGCGGGATCACCCCGACGAGGCCTGTGGTGTGGTCGCCGGTCCCGTCGGCAGCGACGCCCCGACCCGGCACATCCCGATGGAGAACGCCGCCCGCTCGATGACCTTCTACGAGTTCGACTCGATGGAGCAGCTGCGGGTGTGGCGTGAGATGGAGGACCGGGACGAGGAGCCCGTCGTCATCTACCACTCGCACACCGCCACCGAGGCCTACCCGTCGCGTACGGATGTCTCCTTCGCCGGTGAGCCGGGAGCGCACTACCTGCTCGTCTCCACCCGCGAGCCCGACACGGAGGAGATCCGCTCCTTCCGCATCGTGGACGGGGTGGTGACCGAGGAGCCGGTCCGGATCCTCGACGCCGGGGTGGATCCGCACGCCGTGCAGTCCTACATGTTCGGGCAGAGCCCGGCGACGGTCGACTACGAGTGTTCGGGTCGCTGACCTTCTCAGCCCCGCACACCCTTTCCCGTCACCGAGCACACCCGATCGAGGAGTACGACACCATGGCCATCGAGGTTCGCATCCCCACCATCCTGCGCAGCTACACCGGCGGCGCGAAGGTCGTCGAGGGCGGCGGCGACACCCTGGACGACCTGCTCACCGACCTGGACTCCCGGCACGCCGGGCTGCGCGGGCGGCTGGTCACCGAGGCCGGCGCGCTGCACCGCTTCGTCAACGTCTACGTCAACGACGAGGACGTTCGCTTCCTCGGCGCGCTGGACGCCAAGCTGTCCGACGGCGACAGCGTCACCATCCTGCCCGCCGTGGCCGGCGGCGCGTTCGGCTTCGCCGCCGCCGCGGCGATCGCGCAGCACAGCGCCGCCGCCGCGGCGATCGCCCAGCACAGCGCCGCCGCGGCGATCGCGCAGCACGCCGCGCCCGCCGGGCGCCGGGCGCCCGTCGCCGCGAGCTGAGGCGGCCGCGATGGCGCGGTACGAAAGCCTGCTGGACGCCTGCGGCGGGACCCCGCTGGTGGGGCTGCCCCGACTGTCGCCGACGGTGCCCGACGGGGCGCCGCCGGTGCGGCTGTGGGCGAAGCTGGAGGACCGCAACCCGACCGGCAGCATCAAGGACCGGGCCGCCCTGTTCATGGTCCGGGCCGCCGAGGCGGCCGGCCGACTCCGGCCGGGCGACACGATCCTGGAGCCGACCAGCGGCAACACCGGCATCTCCCTGGCCATGGTGGCCAAGCTGCGCGGCTACCGCCTGGTCTGCGTGATGCCGGAGAACGTCTCCACCGAGCGGGTGCAACTGCTCCGGATGTACGGCGCGGAGATCATCTTCTCGCCGGCGGCCGGCGGCTCCAACCAGGCGGTCGCCACCGCCAAGCAGATCGCCACCGAGCACCCGGACTGGGTGATGCTGTTCCAGTACGGCAACGAGGCGAACGCTCGGGCGCACTACGAGACGACTGGCCCCGAGCTGCTGCACGACCTGCCGACGATCACCCACTTCGTGGCCGGGCTGGGCACCACCGGCACCCTCATGGGCACCGGGCGCTACCTGCGCGAGAAGGTCGAGGGCATCCAGATCATCGCCGCCGAGCCGCGGTACGGCGAGCTGGTCTACGGCCTGCGCAACATCGACGAGGGATACGTCCCGGAGCTGTACGACGCGACCGTGCTCAACCGGCGGTTCTCCGTGGGCACCCGCGACGCGGTGCTGCGTACCCGGCAGCTGGTGGAGGTGGAGGGCCTCTTCGTCGGCTTCTCCACCGGCGCGGTCCTGCACGCGGCGCTCGCCGTGGCGCACGAGGCGGTACGCGACGGCCGTCGCGCCGACGTGGCGTTCGTGGTCAGCGACGGCGGCTGGAAGTACCTCAGCACCGGGGCGTACGGCGGCACCCTCGCCGACGCGGAGGACGCCCTGGAGGGTCAGCTCTGGGCCTGACCCAACGTCGCGATCGACATCAGCAGGGCCATCGGCACGTCGCCGGTGGCCCTCGTCGCGTCGGTCCGCCCGGACCGGCCACTCCGGCAACCCTGAGTCGATCGGACGGCCGAAACGGGTGTCACGTTGATGACAACTTCCAGCAGATCATTCTTGCCTCTGCGCAGGCGGGCGTAGGCTGCGCAGCGTGGCGTACGCGTCGGTAGTGATCACCGCCGGAGCGGCGGCCGGCACGATTACTACCTACCGTGACAGCGAGACAACTCGATGCGACTGACCGTCCTGGGCTGTGCGGGCAGCTTCCCCGGACCCGAGTCCCCCTGCTCGGCATATCTGGTCGAGGCCGACGACTTCCGGCTCCTGGTCGACTTCGGCCCGGGCTCGCTGTCCACCCTCCAGCGCTACGCGGGGCTGCACGCCCCGGACGCCATCCTGCTGACCCACCTGCACTGCGACCACATCCTCGACGCCGCGTCGTACGTGGTGGTCCGGCGGTACGCCCCGGACGGCCCGTACCCGCCGTTGCCGGTCTACGCCCCCGCCGGAGCCCCGGACCGGCTGGCCGCCGCGTACGGGCAGGAGGACAGCACGGTCGAGGACGTCTACCAGTTCTACGCGCTGCAACCCGGCACCTTCCCGATCGGCCCGTTCAGCGTCACCGTCGACCGGGTGCTGCATCCGGTGGAGACCTACGGCGTCCGGCTGGAGCACGACGGCCGCGCACTCTGCTACTCCTCGGACACCGCCCCCTGCGAGGCACTGCTGCGCCTGGCCCACAACGCCGACGCCTTCCTCTGCGAAGCCAGCTACCTCGACGGCGTCGACAACCCGCCGGACCTTCACCTCACCGGTCGGGAGGCCGGCGAGGCGGCGGCCAAGTCCAATGTCGGGCGGCTGCTGCTGACCCACCTGGTGGCCGCCTGGGGCAGCGAGGCGCACACCGTCGCCGCCGCCTCCGCCGCGTACGCCGGCCCGCTGGAAGTGGTCCGCCCCGGCGCCAGCTACGACATCTGACCAGCCGGTACTGTTCGCCGGCCGGTCAGCCGGGCGTTTCCTGAATCTTCGCTGTGACCAGCACGGTGGGGGCATGCGGATCGCCATCGTGACCGAGTCGTTCCCACCGGACGTCAACGGTGTCGCACACTCGGTCGTGCGGGCCGCCGAGCACCTCGTCGCCCGCGGCGATGGGCCGCGCCGGGTCGCGCTGGCCCGGCGGGCCGCCGGCCTACCGGTCACCTTCACCGGTTTCCTGCCCGACCGGAACCGCCTCGCGGCGCTGATGGCCAGCGCCGACGTGGTCCTCGCCCCCGGCCCGGTGGAGACCTTCGGCCTGGCCGGCCTGGAGGCCCTGGCCTGCGGCACCCCGGTGGTGGTCAACGCGGCCAGCGCGCTGCCGGAGGTGGTCGGCCCGGCCGGTGTCGCCGCGTACGGCTCGCCGGCGTCGTTCGCCGAGGCGGTGGGCCGGGTGCTGGCCCGGCCGGAGCAGGACCGGCGCCGGGCCGCTCGGGACCGGGCGGAGCAGTTCCGCTGGTCCGCCTCGGTGGCCGGATTCCTGCACGCGCACGCCGCTCAGCCGGTCGTCCCACTCGGCTGAACCGGCGTCGGGCCGTCGCCGGCAGCGGCCGGCCTGGCTTGGCGGCCGGCGCGGGTCTGCCGAGCCGGCCGGTCGGTCGGTTGCCGTTGCCGGTCGGGGACACCGCGGGACGGTCCGATCAGGGCACCACATAGGGTGCAGGGCATGGCGCGACCTGACGGGCGGCGGCCCGACCAACTCCGACCGGTGACCCTGACCCGCGGCTGGAGCACCCACCCGGAGGGCTCGGTGCTGGTGGAGTTCGGCGCGACCCGGGTGCTCTGCACCGCGAGCGTCACCGAGGGCGTGCCCCGCTGGCGGCGGGGCTCCGGGCTGGGCTGGGTCACCGCCGAGTACGCGATGCTGCCCCGGGCCACCAACACCCGCTCCGACCGGGAGAGCGTCAAGGGCCGGGTCGGCGGGCGTACCCACGAGATCTCCCGGCTGATCGGCCGGAGCCTGCGCGCCGCGATCGACCTCAAGGCGCTCGGCGAGAACTCGATCGTGCTCGACTGCGACGTCCTGCAGGCCGACGGCGGCACCCGGACGGCGGCGATCACCGGCGCGTACGTGGCGCTGCACGACGCGGTGACCTGGCTCGCCGGCCGCAAGGCCCTGTCCGGTACGCCGGAGAAGGTGATGCACCGGTCGGTGGCCGCGGTCAGCGTCGGCGTGATCGACGGTGAGCCGCGCCTGGACCTGTGCTACACCGAGGACGTGGCCGCCGAGGTCGACATGAACGTGGTCTGCACCGGCACCGGCGACTTCGTCGAGGTGCAGGGCACCGGCGAGGCCGGCGTGTTCGCCCGGAAGCAGCTGGACGCCCTGCTCGACCTGGCCGTCGCGGGCTGCGTGGAACTTGCCGAGGCCCAGCGAAAGGCTCTCTCCTCATGAACAAGGTGCTGCTCGCCACCCGGAACCGGAAGAAGCTCATCGAGCTGCAGCGCATCCTGGACGGCGCGCTCGGCGCGCACCGGATCGCCCTGATCGGGCTGGACGACGTCGAGGCGTACCCGGAGCTGCCGGAGACCGGGCTCACCTTCGGTGAGAACGCGCTGATCAAGGCGCGGGAGGGCTGCCGGCGCACCGGCCTGCCGACGATCGCCGACGACTCCGGGCTGGCCGTCGACGCGCTCAACGGGATGCCGGGCGTGTTCAGCGCCCGGTGGTCCGGTCAGCACGGCGACGACCACGCCAACCTCCAACTGGTGCTCGACCAGATCGGCGACGTACCGGACGAGCACCGGGCCGCCTCCTTCGTCTGCACCGTGGCGCTGGTGCTGCCCGGCGGCAAGGAGCACCTCGTCGACGGCCGGCAGGCGGGCCGGCTGCTGCGCGCCCCGCGCGGCGACGGCGGCTTCGGCTACGACCCGATCTTCCTCGGCGACGGCCAGGACCGCACCAACGCGGAGCTGACCCCCGCCGAGAAGGACGCCGTCAGCCACCGCGGCAAGGCGCTGCGCGAGTTGGCCGGGCTGGTCGCCAAGGTGCTCCCGCCCGCCGTCTAGGCGAGCGGACCCACCTCCCGCTCGATCGCCGCGCGCAGCTCCGGCCCGCCCACCACCGCGCGGGCCGCCTCCATCACCGGGGCGAGGAACACGTCCGGGCCGGGCTCGCCGGCGACGCCGGCCAGCGCCGCGATCGCTGCCCGGCCGGCCGGCGACGGCGTCAGCGGCGCCCGCAGCTGGAGTCCGCGTACGGCGGCGAGCAGCTCGACGGCGAGCAGGCTGGTCAGGTTGTCCAGGACGGTGCGCAGCTTCTTTGCCGCCGCCCAGCCCATCGAGACGTGATCCTCCTGCATGCCGCTGGTGGGCAGCGAGTCCACCGAGGCGGGCGCGGCCAGCCGGCGGTTCTCCGCGACGATGCCGGCGGCCGTGTACTGGGCGATCATCAGCCCGGAGTTGACCCCCGCGTCGGGGGAGAGGAACGCCGGCAGGTCCCGGGAGCGGGTGACGTCGAGCAACCGGTCCACCCGACGCTCGGCGATCGCGCCCACCTCGGCGGCGGCGATGGCCAGGAAGTCGGCGGCGAAGCCCAACGGCGCGCCGTGGAAGTTCCCGGTCGACTCGACCCGGCCGTCGGGCAGCACCACCGGGTTGTCCACCACCGAGAGCAACTCCCGGCCGGCGACCGTGTCGACGAAGTCAAGGGTGTCCCGGGCCGCGCCGGCCACCTGCGGTGCGCAGCGCATCGAGTACGCGTCCTGCACCGCGTGGGCCAGGTCGTCACGGTGCGAGTCCATCACCGCCGAGTTCTGCAGCAGCCGGAGGATGTTCGCGGCCGAGGCGCCCTGCCCGGGGTGCGGGCGGATGGCGTGCAACTCCGGCAGGAACGGTCGCTCCGAGCCGAGCATCGCCTCGATCGCCAGCGCCGCGGTCACGTCGGCCATGGTGAACAGGTGTGCCGCGTCGTGGATCGCCAGCAGCAGCATGCCGAGCATGCCGTCGGTGCCGTTGATCAGCGCCAGCCCCTCCTTGGCGGCCAGCTCGATCGGGGTGAGGCCGGCCCGCCGCAACGCGTCGGTGGCGGGCACCCGCTCGCCGTCCGCGCCGAGCACCCAGCCCTCGCCGAGCAGCACCAGCGCGCAGTGCGCCAGCGGCGCCAGGTCACCGGAGGCGCCCAGCGACCCGTGTTCCGGCACCCACGGGGTGACGTCGTGGTTGAGCAGGTCCACCAGCGCCTCGGCGACCAGCGGGCGTACCCCGGAGCGGCCCAGGGCCAGCGAGCGGACCCGGAGCAGCATCATCGCCCGCACCACCTCCCGCGGCATCGGCGCGCCCACCCCGGCGGCGTGCGAGCGGATCAGCGCGTGCTGCAGCTCGGCCCGCCGTTCGGGGGCGACGAAGGTGTTGGCGAGGGCACCGAAGCCGGTGGAGACGCCGTACACGGGGCGGCCGGCGGCCTCGATGCCGTCCACGATGGACCGGCTGGTCGCCATCGCGTCGACGGTGGCCGGGTCGAGGACGACCTTGGCGGTGCCGCGGGCCACGGCGAGCACGTCGGCGGGGGAGACCCCGGTGGGCTGGATGGTCACGGTCATTGCGGTACTCCGTTGTGCAGAACGTGGCGGATCAGGGGCACCCCGGGCCGGTAGGCCAGGTGCAGGTGGGACGGGGCGTCGAGGATGATCAGGTCGGCCCGGGCGCCGGTTCGCAGCACCCCGATGTCGTCGCGGCGCAGGGCCCGTGCGCCACCGGCGGTCGCGGCCCAGACCGCCTCCGCCGGCGTCATCCGCATCTCGCGGACGGCCAGCGCGATGCAGAACGGCATCGACGAGGTGTACGACGAGCCGGGGTTGCAGTCGGTGGCCAGCGCCACGGTGACCCCGGCGTCGAGCAACCGGCGGGCGTCGGGATAGGGCGACCGGGTGGAGAACTCGGCCCCGGGCAGCAGGGTGGCCACGGTCGCGGTGTGGCCGCCCTCGGCGCACATGCCGTCGACCCGGGTCGACGCCAGCGCGTCGACGTCGGCGTCGGTCAGGTGGGTGCAGTGGTCCACGCTGGCGGCACCCAGCTCCACCCCGAGCTGCACCCCGGGGCCCGGCCCGAGCTGGTTGGCGTGCACCCGCACACCCAGGCCGACGGCCTGCCCGCAGGTCAGGATCGCCCGGGTGTGGTCGGCGTCGAAGGCGCCCCGCTCGCAGAACACGTCGATCCACCGGGCGTGCGGCGCTGCGGCGGCCAGCATCGGCCCGCAGACCAGCCCGACGTACTCGTCGGGACGGTCGGCGTACTCGGCCGGCACCACGTGCGCGCCCAGGAAGGTGGTCTCCTCGCTCACCTCGGCGGCGATCCGCAGCGAGCGGGCCTCGTCGGCGACGGTGAGGCCGTACCCACTCTTGATCTCGATCGTGGTGGTGCCCTGCCGCAGCGCCTCGGCGTGCAGCCGGCGCACGGTGGCGCGCAACTCGCTGTCGGAGGCGGTGCGGGTCGCGCCGACGGTGGTCCGGATGCCCCCACCGGTGTACGGCTGCCCGGCCATCCGGGCCGCGAACTCCGCCGCCCGGTCCCCGGCGAAGACCAGGTGCGCGTGGCTGTCCACGAAACCGGGCAGCACCGCCGCGCCGCCGGCGTCGATCCGCCGGTCGGCGGCCGGCGCGTCGACGGCCGGCCCGATCCAGGCCACCTCGCCGTCCTCGACGAGCAGCGCGACCCGCCGGCGGATGCCCAGCGGCCCGCCCTCGCCCGAGCCGGCCTCGTTGGTGACCAGTTCACCGATGTTGTCCACCACGAGGCTAGACATGGGTCACCTCCGCGATCGCCGTGGCCAGTTCCTGCGGTACGTCGACGGTCAGGTGGCGCCCGTCGCGGACCAGCACCCGGCCGTCCACCACGACCTGGACGACGTCGGCCGCGCTCGCCGCGAACCACGCGCCCGCGGGAGCCACCCCGGCGGTGCGTACGCTGTCCAGCCGCACCGTGACCAGGTCGGCGCGGTCACCGACCGCGAGCCGGCCGGCGTCGGCCCAGCCCAGCGCGGCGTGTCCGGCCACGCTGGCCGCGGTCAGCAGCTCTGCGGGCGCGAAGTGGCCGCGCCGGCGGGTACGCAGCCGCTCGTCCAGCTCCACCGCCCGGGCCTCCTCGAACGGGTCGATCACCGCGTGGCTGTCGCTGCCCAGGCTGAGCGGGATGCCGGCGTCGGCCATCCGGCGGGCCGGACCGATCCCGTCGGCGAGGTCCCGCTCGGTGGTCGGGCAGAGGCAGACCCCGGTCCGGCTCTCCCCGAGCAGGGCCACGTCGCCGCTGGTCGGGTGGGTGGCGTGCACCGCCGTGGTGGCCGGGCCGAGCGCGCCGTGGTCGGCCAGCAGCCCGGTCGGGGTGCGGCCGTGCACCGCCCGGCAGGCGTCGTTCTCGGCGGGCTGCTCCGACAGGTGCACGTGCAGCGGCGCGTCGTGCCGGTTCGCCCAGCCGGCCACCGTGGCGAGCTGCTCGGCCGGCACCGCGCGTACGGAGTGGATCGCCGCGCCGAGGCGGGCGTGCTCGCCGTCGGGGGTGAACGCGGAGACCCGCTCCGCCCAGCGCAGCGCGTCCCCGTCGCCGAAGCGCTGCTGCGGCCCGGCCAGCGGCTGGCCGTCCACCGAGGCGGTCAGGTAGCAGGTGTCCAGCAGGGTCAGCCGGATCCCGGCGTGCGCCGCCGCCTCGACCAGCGCCGCGCTCATCGCGTTCGGGTCGGCGTACGGGGTGCCGCCCGGCCCGTGGTGCAGGTAGTGGAACTCGCCCACGCAGGTGATCCCGGCCAGCGCCATCTCGGCGTACACGGCCCGGGCCAGGGCCAGGTAAGAATCCGGGTCCAGTCGGGTGGTGACGGCGTACATCTGGTCGCGCCAGGTCCAGAAGTCGCCGCGCCCGCCGTGGGTGCGCCCGCGCAGCGCCCGGTGGAAGGCGTGCGAGTGGGCGTTGGCCAGCCCCGGCAGGGTCAGACCTGGCAGCCGGATGGCGTCGACCAGCACCTCGACCCCGGCGTCCGGCCGGCCGCCCGGGGTCAGCGGCGTGACGGCGGTGATCCGGTCGCCGACCGTCTCGATCAGCACGTCCGGGGTCGGCTCGGCGTGCTCGGGCAGCCAGGCGTACTCGGCGAGCCAACGGGTCGAGGTCACGTCAGTTCCTCCAGCACCCGGGCCAGGGCGGTCACCCCGGCGGCGCAGTCGGCGTCGGTGGCCGACTCGGCCGGCGAGTGCGACACCCCGGTCGGGTTGCGGACGAAGAGCATCGCGGTGGGTACGTGCGCCGCGAGCACTCCCGCGTCGTGCCCGGCACCGGTGGGCAGCACCGGGGCGTCCAGCAGCCCGGCCAGCCGGTCGGCCAGCCCGCCGTCGAACGACACCAGCGGCGTCGCCGACTCCTCGGTCAGCGTGACCTCCGTGCCGTCCCGCCGGGCCCGCTCGGCCACCTTGGCCCGCACCGCCTCGACCAGCCCGGTCAGGGTGTCCGGTTCGGCGGCCCGGGCGTCCAGCCACCCGGTCACCCGGGACGGGATCGCGTTGGTCGCGTTCGGCTCCACCGCCACCCGCCCCACGGTGGCGTGGGCGTCGCGCAGCCGCGCCTCCTTGTTCGCCGCGAGCACCGTGAACGCGTAGGTCAACATGGGGTCGCGGCGGTCGACCATCCGGGTCGTACCGGCGTGGTTTCCCTCGCCGGTGAAGTCGAAGCGCCAGCGGCCGTGCGGCCAGATCGCGCTGGCCACCGCGACCGGCGCGGCCTGGTCGACCAGCGCGCGGCCCTGCTCGACGTGCAGCTCCACGAAGGCGGCGAGCCGGCCGAGCAACGCCGGGTCGGCGCCCGCCGGCCGGTCACCCAGCGCCTCGGCGAAGCTCACCCCGGCCGCGTCCCGCAGCCCGCCCGCCCGGTCGGCGGCGATCTGCCCGGTGAGCAGCCGAGACCCCAGGCACGGTACGCCGAACCGGGCCCCCTCCTCCTCGACGAACGCGCCGACGACGAGCGGGCGGGTCGGCGTGACGCCGGCCGCACGCAGCTCGTCCACGGCGAGCCAGGCGCTGACGATGCCCAGCGGCCCGTCGTACGCCCCGCCGTGCGGCACCGAGTCGAAGTGGCTGCCGGTCAGCACCGCGTCCCCGGCGTCCGGGTCACCCCACCAGGCGAACAGGTTGCCGTTGCCGTCGGCGACGACCGGCATGTCGCGCAGGTCGGCCTGCTCCCGGAACCACTCCCGCAGCCGCAGCTCGGGCTCGGTGAGGGCGTACCTCAGGTAGCCGCCGCTGCCGGGGTCCCGCCCGATCGGCGCGATCTCGTCCCACAACTTCCGGAACCTGTTAGGAAGGGACCCTTCCTCTACCGTATTCGTTAACAAGGGGCCCTTCCTTACTCCGCCATCGGGATGCGGACGTCGGTGCGGGCGGCGACCTCGCGGGCGTCGTCGTAGCCGGCGTCGACGTGCCGGATCACGCCCATTGCCGGGTCGTTGGTCAGCACCCGCTCGATCTTCTGCCCGGCCAGGGCGGTGCCGTCGGCCACGCAGACCTGCCCGGCGTGGATGGACCGGCCGATGCCGACCCCGCCGCCGTGGTGGATGGAGACCCAGGACGCCCCGCTGGCGGTGTTCACCAGCGCGTTGAGCAGCGGCCAGTCGGCGATGGCGTCGGAGCCGTCGGCCATCGCCTCGGTCTCCCGGTAGGGGCTGGCCACGCTGCCGCAGTCCAGGTGGTCCCGGCCGATCACCACGGGCGCGCTCAGTTCACCGGAGGCGACCATCTCGTTGAACCGTACGCCGGCCTTGTCCCGTTCGCCGTAGCCCAGCCAGCAGATCCGCGCCGGCAGGCCCTGGAAGGCGACCCGCTCGCCGGCCAGCCGGATCCACCGCGCCAGCGACTCGTTCTCCGGGAACAGCTCCAGGATCGCCCGGTCGGTGGCGGCGATGTCGGCCGGGTCGCCGGAGAGCGCCGCCCACCGGAACGGGCCCTTGCCCTCGCAGAACAGCGGCCGGATGTACGCCGGCACGAAGCCGGGGAAGTCGAACGCCCGCTCGTACCCGCCGAGCTTCGCCTCGCCCCGGATCGAGTTGCCGTAGTCGAAGACCTCCGCACCGGCGTCGAGGAAGCCGACCATCGCCTCGACGTGCTTGGCCATCGACGCCCGGGCCCGGTCGGTGAACTCGGCCGGCTTGGCCGCCGCGTAGTCCCGGGCGTCGTCCAGCTCGATCCCCTCGGGCAGGTACGACAGCGGGTCGTGCGCGCTGGTCTGGTCGGTGACGATGTCGATGGCGACGCCCCGGCGCAGCAGCTCCGGGAAGATCGTGGCGGCGTTGCCGACCACGCCGACGCTCAACGCCCGCCGGTCCCGCTTCGCCGCGAGGACCCGCTCGACCGCGTCGTCCAGGCTGTCGGCGATCTCGTCCAGGTAGCGGTCGTGCACCCGGCGCGCCAGCCGGGTGCGGTCCACGTCCACGATCAGGCAGGCGCCGCCGTTCATGGTGACCGCGAGGGGCTGCGCCCCGCCCATCCCGCCGCATCCGCCGGTCAGCGTCAGCGTGCCCGCCAGGGTGCCGTTGAACCGTTTGGTGGCGACCGCGGCGAACGTCTCGTACGTGCCCTGGAGGATGCCCTGGGTGCCGATGTAGATCCACGACCCGGCGGTCATCTGCCCGTACATGGTCAGGCCGAGCTGCTCCAGGCGGCGGAACTCCGGCCAGGTCGCCCAGTCGCCGACCAGGTTCGAGTTGGCCAGCAGCACCCGGGGCGCCCACTCGTGGGTACGCATCACCCCGACCGGGCGGCCTGACTGCACCAGCATGGTCTCGTCGTCGCGCAGGTCGGTCAGCGTCCGCACCAGGGCGTGGTACGACGGCCAGTCCCGGGCCGCCTTCCCGGTGCCGCCGTAGACGACCAGGTCGTCGGGGCGCTCGGCGACCTCCGGGTCGAGGTTGTTCATCAGCATCCGCAGGGCGGCCTCCTGCGGCCAGTTGCGGGCGGTGCGGTCGATGCCGCGTGCGGCACGTACTACGTGGGTCATCGGGGTCTCCTCCTAACCGAGGAACAACTGTCGACGGGTGGCCGAGGCTTCGAACGCCTCCAGCCGGCGCTGGGTCTCGGCCGGGGCGGCGTCACAGATCGCCTGGAGCAGCACCATGGCCAGGGTCATCGGAGCGGTGTGCAGGTCGAACACGAGCTGCGCGCCGACCGCGGCGGGCAGCACCACGTCGGCGTGCTCGGTCGCCGGGCTGACCGGCGAGTCGGTGATCGCCACCACGGTCAGCCCGGCGTCGCGGGCCGCGCGCAGCGCGTCCAAGGTCTCTCGGGGATAGCGGGGCAGCACGAACGCCAGCAGCGCTCGCGCCCCGGCCTCGGTGGCCTGCTCCAGGCGGTCGGTGAGCAGGCTGCCCCCGTCGTCGAGCACCCGCACGTCGGGGTGCACCTTGGCGGCAAAATAGGCGAAGTACGCGGCGAGCGGCGCGGCGGCGCGCAGGCCGAGCACCGGCAGTGGCCGGCTGGCGGCCAGCAGCCGCCCGGTGCTGGCGATCCGTTCCCGGTCGGCGAGTTGCTCGGCCAGCCGGTCCAGGTTGCCGATCTCGGCGCGTACCGCCTGCTGGAGTTCGTTGCCGGCGGTGGCCGGGCTGGGTGCGGCGGCGGTCAGCTCGCGCAGCCGGCGACGTAGCGCGGGGTAGCCGTCGTGGCCCAGGGCTACCGCGAACCGGGTGACCGACGGCTGGCTGACCCCGGCCAGCTCGGCGACCTCGGCGGCGGAGAGGTAGCCGATGGCGGCGGCGTGCTGCACCAGGCAGTGCGCGATGCGCCGCTGCGTCGGGGTGAGTCGAACCCCGTCGAACAGGCCGACGACCCGTTCGGTCGGCGCGATGGCAGCTCCGTCATTCACTCCGTGACTCTATGCATAAAAACTTTCATCCGGCAAGTGTCCCCTCGCCTCCCCAGTGGACCCGACCTGAGCTGCG
Organism: Micromonospora craterilacus; assembly: GCF_003236315.1. Classification (GTDB taxonomy): domain Bacteria; phylum Actinomycetota; class Actinomycetes; order Mycobacteriales; family Micromonosporaceae; genus Micromonospora; species Micromonospora craterilacus. Next base: position 422 of record NZ_POTY01000109.1, on the reverse strand, counting down.
GGTTCGATCCGACCACGGTACGGAGGCGACCGGCGGGCAGGACAACGTGCGGCGGCTCGATAGGATCCGCACGGCGGTCGAGCAGAGGAGTTGCCATGCAGCCGGACGGCCCCTACCGGTACACCCACCTCCTGGGCGGGTCGCCGGTCGGTAAAGCATGGGCGGCCGTCGACGGGCAGGGCCGCTTCGTCACCGTGGCCGTCCTGGACGCCACGGTGGCCGCCGCTCCGGGCTGGCGCGAGGCGTTCGCCGAGATCGCCGATCATCTCGCCCAGGCGGGCGGCATGCCCTTCACCTACGCGGACTTCTCGGCCGCCGCACCCTGGGTGGCGTACCCCGCGGAAGCCGGGCGCGGCGCGGAGAGGCTGTTCCAGGCCCTCGGGGTGGAGTACACGCCCACCCCGCCGGCGGCCCCGCCGATC
>NZ_POTY01000108.1 GCF_003236315.1 Micromonospora craterilacus | reverse complement strand
GGCCGCGACCCTGCGCCGCACCCGGCAGGCACCCTCGGTGACCCCGCTGGAGTTCCGTGCACGGGACTGCGTCTGGCCTCGGCGCCCCGGTCGTGGTCGTCGTCGTAGGACACCGGCAAGCGAGGTGTTCCGATGTCACCGGACGCCCACCCGGAGGCCGCGAGGCATGGCCGGCCGGGTCGTGCTGTGCCAGACTCAGCCACCGTGCAGGACGCAGCCGACGGCAACGGGCCGACCCTCGCCGACCGCCTCCGCCAGGCGGCGGTGACCCACCCTGGCAAGCCCGCGCTGCACTGGCAGGGCCGGGCGATCACCTGGTCCGAACTGGACGAGACGGTGACCCGGGTCGCCCGGGCGCTGGCCCGCGAGGCACCGCCCGCCGATGCGGCGGGCCGACCGGCGCGGGTCGCGGTGGCGCTACCCAACTCGTCGGAGTTCGTGGTCAGCCTGCTCGGCGCGCTGCGGGCCGGGTTGACCGCGGTCCCGGTGAACCCCGGCCTCACCGGGCGGGAACTGCGACACGTCCTGGTCGACTCGGGCGCGTCGGTGCTGATCTGCACCGAGCGGATCCGCGATCTGGTGGCCGCGGCCGACCTGCCCACGCTCAGCGCGGTGCACACCGCCCCACCGGCGACCGACGAGGGCGACGAGACCTTTGCCGTCCGGGGCGCCGACGACCTGGCGGTGCTGATCTACACCTCCGGCACCGAGGGCTGGCCCAAGGGCGCCATGCTCTCGCACGGTGCCCTGGCGGCCAACCACGAGCAGGTCGGCGGCATCGATCCGCCGGTGGTCGGCCCGGAGGACACCGTCCTGCTGGCGCTGCCGCTGTTCCACGCGTACGGACTGAACGCGGGGCTCGGCGCGGTACTCCACCACGGCGCGACCGGGGTGCTCGTCGACGATCCGGGCCCCGACGCGGCGCTCGGCGAGATCGCCCGGCACCGGGTCAGCGTGCTGGTCGGCGTGCCGTCGATGGTGCAGACCTGGGCCCGGGCGGACGCCGACAACCGCGCCGCGGCAATGGCCGCCGTGCGGGTCGTGGTCTGCGGCGCGGCACCCCTGGAGCCGGCGGACGCGGCGCGCTTCGCGGAGGCCACCGGGCGACCGGTGCACATCGGGTACGGCCTGACCGAGACCGCGCCGGTGCTCACCTCGACCCTGGTCGGCGGGGTGCCCAAGGCCGGCTCGATCGGCCGCCCGTTGCCCGGGGTCGAGCTGCGGCTGGTCGGGGCGGACGGGGTCGACCTGTGGCGCGACGGCCTCGCCGTGCCCGACGACGACCCGGACGAGCTGGACCTCTCCGACCCCGCCGCCGGCACCGACCCGGGCCAGATCGTGGTGCGCGGGGCGAACCTGTTCTCCGGGTACTGGCCGGACGGCGCGGGCGGGGCGGACGAGACCGGCTGGTGGGCCACCGGCGACATCGCGTACGCGGACGCCGACGGGGACCTCTTCCTGGTGGACCGGCTCGGCGAGCTGATCCTGGTCAACGGCTTCAACGTGTATCCGCACGAGGTGGAGTTGGTGCTCTCGGCGCATCCGGCGGTGGCGGAGTCGGCGGTAGTCGGGGTGCCGCACCCGAGGACCGGGGAGACTGTCCGGGCGTACGTGGTGGCGGTGTCGGGGCATCGGGCGACCGGTGCGGAGCTGATCGCCCACTGCGCCCGCAACCTGGCCAGGTTCAAGTGCCCGACCGACGTCGAGTTCGTCGACGTGCTGCCCCGCTCGGCGATCGGGAAGGTACGCAAGACCCTGCTCCGGCCGCGGCCGGACGGGGTGCGGCCGGTGGCGCCGCACCCGGCGGCACCGCCCGAGACCGACCAGCCGGCACCGGCCGGCACGACGGAGGAGACCGATGCGTGAGCCCCGCCTGACCCTGATCACCCGCCCCGGCTGCCACCTGTGCGAGGACGCCAAGGCGGCACTCGACCGGGTGGTCGCGGTCACCGGCGACCGGTGGGTCGAGTGGGACGTCAGCAGCGACGTGGAGCTGGAACGCGAGTACGGCGACCGGCTGCCGGTGGTGCTGCTGGACGGCAAGGAACACGGCTACTGGCGGGTCGAGGAGGAGCGGCTGCTGCGCGACCTGACCACTCCGCAGTTGTAGCGCTCCCGGATAAGGTGCGGCGATGACCCCTGCTCGCCCCCACCTGGTGTGGGACTGGAACGGCACCCTGCTCAACGATCTCGACCTGGTGGTGGCCTGCACCAACGCGGTGTTCGCCAGCGCGGGTGGACCGGCCGTCACGGCGGCGGAGCACCGGGTGCGGTTCCGCCGGCCGATCGCCGACTACTACGCGGAGATGCTCGGCCGGGCGGTCGACGACGAGGCGTTCGGCCGGCTGGACAAGATCTTCCACGACGCGTACCGCGTCGGTATGACCACCTGTGAGCTGGCTCTCGACGCCATGGACGCGATGGCGGCCTGGCCGGGCAGCCAGTCGCTGTTGTCCATGTGGTTCCACGACGAGCTGGTGCCCGCGGTCCAGACGTACGGGCTGGCCGGGCTTTTCACCCGGGTGGACGGGCTGCGGGCCGAGGTCGGCGGCGACCGCAAGGCCGAGTCGCTGGCGCGGCATCTCGACGAGATCGGCGTGGCCGGCCGGTCGGTGGTGCTGATCGGCGACTCGATCGACGACGCCGACGCGGCGCTCTCCGTCGGTGGTCGCGCCGTCCTCTACGCCGGCGGCTTCACCGACCGGGCCCGCCTGGACGCCTCCGGCCACCCGGTGGCCGACACCCTCGTCGAGGCAGTGACCCTCGCCACCATCCTTCCCTGACCCCACCTCTTGTCGATCATGAGGTTTGTGGCGCTCCGAATCGGCGTATCGGGGCAATCACTTCATGATCAACGAATTGCAATGGCATGGGCCTGCGTGTGATTAGTCAGAGAAGTCGGGATTGAGTAATAATCGCGTGGGTGGTCGTGGTGAGGGTCGCCCGTCGATCTTGTCGGATGGAGGGGCTGGTGGGGGCGCGGGGCGTGCCGACAAGATCGCGATTTGTGCACGTGTTCACAAGCGCCTACTCTGTAATTCCGACGCGCCCTGCTAGCACAGCCGGCAATTTCGGTCGCCAGCGGGAGTCCCGAAACGGCCGACCGGTGGAGTTGGTCGAGGATCGCACCGCACGGAGTCTCATGAGTCAGCACCGTCACCCAGGCGCGCCCGGCCGCGCCGGTGCCGTACCGGCGCTCCCGGACCTGCCCGAGGCGACGGTGGCCCGGCTCCCCGAGTACCTCCGTGCCCTGCACAATCTCGCCGAAACCGGCAACGAGACGATTTCCAGCGAGGGGCTGGCCAATGCCGCCGGGGTGAACTCGGCCAAGCTCCGCAAGGACCTGTCCCACCTCGGTTCGTACGGCACCCGGGGCGTCGGCTACGACGTGACGCTGCTGATCGAGCAGATCGAGTACGTGCTCGGCCTCACCCAGCGCCGGGCGGTCGCCCTGGTGGGCGTGGGTAACCTCGGTCACGCGCTGGCCGGCTACGACGGCTTCGCCGGCCGGGGCTTCCGGATCGCCGCCCTGCTCGACGCCGACCCCGCGCGGGTCGGCGAGGAGATCAACGGGCTGGTCGTGCAGCACGTCGAGGAGCTGCCCCGGGTGGCGGCCGAGGAGTCGATCGCGATCGGCGTCATCGCCACTCCCGCCGCAGCGGCCCAGCGGGTGGCCGACCAGCTCGTGGCCGTCGGCGTGACCAGCATCCTGAACTTCGCGCCGTGCGTACTCTCGGTTCCGGACGGGGTCGACGTGCGCAAGGTCGACCTCGCCATCGAGTTGCAGATCCTGTCGTTCCACGAGCACCGCAAGGCATCCCTGACCGCGCTCCCCGCCGCCGGTGGGTCCGCCCTCACCGCCCTGCCGGGCGGTCTCGCGGTCACCGAGAGCCAGGAGGCGATCGGCACGTGAAACTCCTCGTCGTCGGCGCGTCCTACCGCACCGCACCGGTCGCCACCCTGGAACGGCTCGCGGTGTCCCCGAGCAGCCTCAGCCGCACTCTGGACCGCCTGGTCGCGCAACCGTACGTGAGCGAGGCCGTGCTGGTCTCCACCTGCAACCGGGTGGAGGTCTACGCGGCGGTGTCCGGCTTCCACGGCGGTCTCGGTGACATCTGCGCCGTCCTCGCCGAGCAGGCGGGCTGCCAGCCGGCCGCGCTGGCCAACCACCTCTACGTGCACTTCGACTCCGCCGCCGTGGGCCACGTCTTCCGGGTCGCCGCCGGCCTGGACTCGATGGTGATCGGCGAGGCGCAGATCCTCGGCCAACTCCGGGACGCCTACCACTGGGCCAGCGGGGCGGACACCGCCGGCCGCCTGCTGCACGAGTTGATGCAGCAGGCGCTGCGGGTCGGCAAGCGGGCCCACTCCGAGACCGGCATCGACCGGGCCGGCCAGAGCGTGGTCACCGCCGCGCTGGGGCTGGCCGCCGGCCACCTCGACGACGATCTGGCGGGTCGCCCGGCCCTGGTCGTCGGGGCCGGGGCGATGGGCTCGCTGGGCGTGGCGACGCTGTCCCGGCTCGGCGCCGGGCCGCTGACCGTGGCCAACCGGAGCGCCGACCGGGCCGTCCGGCTGGCCGAGTCGTACGGTGCCGGCGCGCGGCCGATGGCCGAACTGGCCGACACTCTCTCCACAGTGGACATCGTAGTGGCCGCGACCGCGTCCACGGAGCCGGTCCTCACCCACGAGGTCGTCGCCGCCGCGGTGGCCGGCCGCGACCCCGGGCGCGGGCCGCTGGTCCTGCTCGACCTGGCCGTGCCGCGCGACGTCGGGCCCGGCGTGGCCGAGCTGCCCGGCGTCGAGGTGATCGACATCGACCGGATGGCGGCGCTGCTCGCCGACGGGCCGGCCGCTGCGGACGCCGCCGCCGTCGAGCGGATCGTGGCCGGCGAGGTCGAGTCCTTCCTCACCTGGCTGCGCGGCGCCGACGTGGCACCGACCGTCGCCGCCCTGCGCGGCCGGGCCGACGACGTGGTCACCGCCGAGCTGCGCCGGCTCGCGCAACGCCGTCCCGACCTCACCGACGAGCAGCGCGCCGAGGTGGCCCGCACCGTGCACCGGGTGGTCCAGCGACTGCTGCACCAGCCGACCGTACGAGTCCGCCAGCTCGCCGCGGAACCCGGCGGCGACCAGTATGCGGCCCTGCTGCGTGAGCTGTTTGACCTCCAGGTCCCGCAGACCTCCCCGGTGGACACCGTCCCCGACATCACCCCACCCGCCGGAGGTGAGCGATGAGCGAGCGCCAGCGAGCGAATCAGCAGCGAAGCGGAGTGCCGGCATGAGCGCCCCGCTGCGCCTCGGCACCCGGGGCAGCAAGCTGGCGATGGCCCAGTCCGGGCAGGTCGCCGACGCCCTGACCGCCCGTACCGGGCGCCCGGTCGAACTGGTCGAGGTGGTCACCGCCGGTGACCGGTCCACCGCCCCGGTGCACCGGCTCGGTGTCGGCGTGTTCGTCTCCGCGCTGCGCGACGCGCTGGTCGCCGGGACGATCGACTTCGCCGTCCACTCGTACAAGGACCTGCCCACGGCGACCGCCGCGGGGCTGCACATCGCGGCGGTGCCACCACGGCAGGACCCGCGCGACGCGCTCGTCGCCCGGGACGGCCGGACGCTGGCCGAACTTCCTCCCGGAGCGAACGTCGGCACCGGCGCGCTGCGCCGGATCGCCCAGCTGCACGCGCTGGGCCTCCAGTTGATGGTCACCTCGATCCGGGGCAACGTCGACACCCGGCTGGGCCGAGTGCTCGGCCCGGAGGCCGACCTGGACGCGGTCGTGCTGGCCCGGGCGGGGCTGGCCCGCCTCGACCGGACCGACGTGATCACCGAGACGCTCGACCCGATGCTGATGCTGCCGGCGCCCGCCCAGGGTGCGCTGGCCGTGGAGTGCCGGGTCGACGACCCGGATCTGGTCGAGCTGCTCGCCACGCTCGACCACGCACCGTCCCGCGCCGCGGTCATCGCGGAGCGGGCGATGCTGGCCACCCTGGAGGCCGGATGCTCCGCACCGGTCGCCGCCTACGCCGAACTCGCCGAAGGCGACGCCGGTGAGGAGATCTACCTGCGCGGGGCGGTGATCAGCCCGGACGGCACCCGTGACATCCGGCTGTCCCGCACCGGAACGCCCGCCGACGCGGCGGAGATCGGTAAGGCACTCGCCGCCGAACTCCTCGACCTCGGCGCCGACTCGATCCTCGGCCCGCAAGGACACGACGGCCCGGGGACCCAGCAATTTGGGAGCACAGAATGACCCGCACCCGTAAGCCCGTAGGCCGTATCGCGTTCGTCGGGGCCGGTCCCGGCGACCCGGGCCTGCTGACCCGCCGGGCGCACGACGCCCTGGTCGACGCCGACCAGGTGGTGTACGACCGGGGAGTCCCCGAGTCGCTGCTCGACGCCGTCCGGGCCGAGGCCCGGGAGGACGCGCAGTTCACCCCGGCGGAAGGCGCACCGGGCGATGTGGCGAAGGTGTTGATCTCGGCCGCCCGCTCCGGGCAGAACGCGGTGCACCTGGTGGCCGGCGACCCGTTCGGCCACGACTCCGTGGTCAAGGAGGTGCAGGCGGTGGCGCGTACCGCCGCGCACTTCGAGGTGGTGCCCGGGGTCGGCCAGGCCGAGGGGGTGGCCACCTACGCGGGCGTGCCGCTGCCGGGCGTACGCACCGCCGCCGACGTCGAGGACGTCAGCACCCTGGACTTCGACGCGCTGGCCGCAGCCGTGCAGCGCGGCTCGCTGGCGCTCGCGGTGGACGCCGGTGACCTCGCCGCGATCCGGGACGGCCTGCTCGCCGCCGGGGTCGACGGCACCACCGGCGTCGGCGTGACCGGGGACGGCACCGGGGAGACGCAGTACACCACCACGTCGAGCGTGGACTCCTTCGTCGCGGCGGCGCTCGGCTTCACCGGCCGGGTCGTGCTGACCGTCGGCGACGGCGTGGGCCAGCGGGACAAGCTCAGCTGGTGGGAGAACCGCCCGCTGTACGGCTGGAAGGTGCTGGTTCCCCGGACCAAGGAGCAGGCCGGTGCGATGAGTGCCCGGCTGCGCGCGTACGGGGCGATCCCGTGCGAGGTGCCGACCATCGCGGTGGAGCCGCCGCGTACCCCGGCCCAGATGGAGCGCGCGGTCAAGGGCCTGGTCGACGGCCGGTACGCCTGGGTGATCTTCACGTCGGTCAACGCGGTACGGGCGGTCTGGGAGAAGTTCGCCGAGCACGGCCTGGACGCCCGGCACTTCGGCGGCGTCAAGATCGCCTGTATCGGCGAGGCCACCGCCGACGCGGTCCGTGCCTTCGGCATCCAGCCGGAGCTGATCCCCGCCGGGGACCAGTCGTCCGAGGGCCTGCTGGCCGAGTTCTCGCCGCACGACGAGGTGCTCGACCCGGTCGGCCGGGTGCTGTTGCCGCGCGCCGACATCGCCACCGAGACGCTCGCCGCCGGGCTCACCGAGCGCGGCTGGGAGGTCGACGACGTGACCGCGTACCGGACGGTCCGGGCGGCCCCGCCGCCCGCCGAGATCCGGGACGCGATCAAGTCGGGCGGGTTCGACGCGGTGCTGTTCACCTCGTCCTCCACGGTCCGGAACCTGGTCGGCATCGCCGGCAAGCCGCACGCGCGTACCGTTGTCGCGGTCATCGGGCCCAAGACGGCGGAGACGGCAACGGAGTTCGGCCTGCGGGTCGACGTCCAGCCGCCGCACGCGTCGGTGCCCGACCTGGTGGAGGCGCTCGCCGGCTACGCCGTCGAGCTGCGGGAGAAGCTCGCCGCGATGCCGGCGAAGCAGCGCCGCGGTTCGAAGGTGCAGGGGCCGACCGCGCTGAGGTTCCGGTAGTCGCTGAGGGAGCATCGCATGCCGTACCCCGAGATCCGGCCCCGCCGGCTGCGCCGTACCGCAGCCATGCGGCGCCTGGTGTCCGAGACCCGCGTCGACCCGGCCGAGTTGGTCGTGCCGATGTTCGTCAAGGAGGGGCTGACCGAGCCGCGCGCCATCGGCTCGCTGCCGGGCGTGCTCCAGCACTCACGGGACTCGCTGCGCAAGGCGGCGGTCGAGGCGGTGCAGGCCGGGGTCGGCGGGATCATGCTGTTCGGGGTGCCGGCGTCGCGTGACGAGCGCGGCTCCGGCGGCCTCGACCCGGACGGCATCCTCAACGTCGCGATCCGTGACGTGGTCGCCGAGGTGGGCGACGCCACCGTGGTGATGAGCGATCTCTGCCTGGACGAGTTCACCTCGCACGGGCACTGCGGGCTGCTGACCCCGACCGGCGAGGTCGACAACGACGCCACGCTGGCCGCGTACGCCGAGATGGCGGTGGCCCAGGCCGCCGCCGGGGTCGGCGTGGTCGGGCCGTCGGGGATGATGGACGGCCAGGTCGGCGTGGTACGCCGCGCGCTCGACGCGGCCGGTCACACCGACGTGGCCGTGCTGGCGTACGCCGTCAAGTACGCTTCCGCGTTCTACGGCCCGTTCCGGGACGCGGTGGAGTCGGCGTTGGAGGGGGACCGGCGCACCTACCAGCAGGACCCGGCGAACCTGCGCGAGTCGCTGCGCGAGGTCGAGCTGGACGTCGCCGAGGGTGCCGACATGGTGATGGTCAAGCCGGCCCTGCCGTACCTCGACGTGGTCGCCGCGGTCCGGGCCGCGGTGGACGTCCCGGTCGCCGCCTACCAGGTCTCCGGTGAGTACGCGATGGTCGAGGCGGCCGCCGCGAACGGCTGGATCGACCGGGAGCGCGTGATCGTGGAGACGCTCACCTCGATCCGCCGCGCGGGCGCCCAGATCATCCTCACCTACTGGGCCGTCGAGGCGGCCCAACTGCTCCGCCAGCGCTACTAAGCCTGGAAGCAGAAACTACGCCGCCACGCTCCCCGCTCGGCTTCTTGGGCCTCTCCCCCCTCGGCCTCCTTGGCCCCCTTTGCTCTGCTTCAACCCGCGCAGCGGGTTTGGCGCGATTTCATTGCGTGGGGTGAACCAGAGCAGAGGTGACAGTCGGGAGGTGGTCGGCTCGGGTGGGGAAGGCACCGGCCAGCTGGCGAATCGACAATGGCGCCACGCGACTTGTCCACAGGGTTATCCACATGGATTGCCGGGCTGGCGTCTGCGGCGGCAGGGTCGTCTGATGCTTCCCCGGAACTGGTACCGCTGAGCGCCGCGTGGCCGGCGCCGGCGGCGCTCAGCGGGAGTTGTCCAGGCGGTGCACCAGGTCGGCCACGTCGACGCTGTACTCGCACCAGTCGCGGTCCGGGCGGTAGCCCAACTCCGCGTTGACCTTGAGCATCGCCTCGTTGGCCTGGGCGTTCCAGGTCTGCACCTCGGTCAGCTGCGGCTCGGCCGAGCGCAGCTCCATCAGCATCCGGGCCTTGATCGCGCGGTCGATCCCGTAGCCGCGGTGATCCTGCACCACGATGGTGTCGTACTGGTCGGCGCGGGTCGGGTGCTGGGCCGGCACCACCACCTCGGTCAGGCCGGCCACCTCACCGGTCTGCTCGTGCAGGGCGAGCACGATGTACGGCTTCATCCCCCGCCGGTGCAGGCAGTCCAGGCTGTCCCGCAGCCGCTGCGAGTCGTACGAGCTCGGTCGCAGCTCGCCGTCCTCGATGTCCCGGATCTCGGCCTTGGCCCGGGCGTACGCCTCGATCAGCTCGTCGGGTGGCCCGCCCGGGTGGAACTGGACGTGGTAGCCCGCGCCGACCCCGGTGGACATCTCGGCCAACTCGGCCCAGTCGACAGCGGACAGGTCGAGCACGCTACGGGTCTCGACGTACTCCCGGCTGAAGCCCAGCGACTCGTAGAAGGCGATGGCGGGGGTATCGCCCACCACCTCCACCCCGATCGACTCGAAGCCCTCCTGATACACCCGACGGGCGGCGCGCAGGACGAGGTCCCGGCCGAGCCCGGTGCGTCGGGCGGCGGGGTGTACGAGCACCTCCAGCACGCCGATGTTGCCGAGCAGCAGCACGTTCACCTGGCCCAGCAGCGCGCCGGGTGTGCCGTCGGTGGCCGGCTCGGCCTGGGCCACCCAGGAGATCCGCCGTTCGCCGGGCATCACCTCGGCGAGGTATTCCCGCAGGGAACTCTCCCGCCATGGCGGGTCCTGCGGAAGATCGACCGCCAGGACCGCGTTCAGCGTGTCCAGCATCGACACGATCTCGGCGGACGACGCGGTCCTGGGGTCCCACTCGCGCACCATCACCCGTCTAGCTTGCCTTTAACAGCAGCCTGGGGGAAGTGTCCAGTTCTCCAATGTATGCGGACGATCACTTCACGTGCGGCTGGCCTGTCCGTACCGGTTGGCGGTGTCGAAGACCGCCCGGGCGTACCTGCCGACGTTGTTGTACGACAGGATGGCGTTCCACCAGTCGCCCGGAATGGTGAGGTTGCGGCCCCCCTTGCACAGGTACATGCCGGCCGCGAGGGCGGCGTCGTGGATGTTGTGCGGGTCCTTGCGGCCGTCGTTGTCGGCGTCGGCGCCGTTCTCCTGCCAGGTGGTCGGGATGAACTGCATCGGCCCGACCGCACGGTCGTAGGTGGTGTCCCCGTCCAGCTCGCCCCGATCGGTGTCGTTGATCCGCATCCGGCCGCCCTGACCGTCCAGCGGCAGACCGATGATCTCCGGGGTGGCCCGGCCGTCCGGCCCGAGCTGGGCGTTGTTGGCCTGCCCGTGGCGGGACTCGACGAAGCCGATCGCGGCCAGGGTGGTCCAGCTCAGGCCGCAGCTGCGGTTGGTCTCGGCGAGCACCAGCTCGGCGTAGCCGTACGCCTGCATGGCGATCGGGTCGATGCCGGCCTTGGCGCCGACCTCGCGGGCCCAGCCGGCGAGGGCGTCGGACGGGCGTCCGCCGACCGGCAGACCGCCGCCCGGCGCGGTCGGCGGTGTCGCGCCCGGGGGCAGCGTCGGGGTGGCCGGCGGAACGGCGCCCGGCGGCGGCGCCTCGCCGGACGGTGGCAGGTCGCCGGTCGGCGGCGTGTCGCCGGGAGCCTCGGGCCCGCCGGCGGTGGCGTCGGCGGCGACCGGCCGACGGTCGGCGACGGCCGGCACCAGCAGCGCGCCGGCCGTCGCCGTCGCCGCGACCAGGGCGAGCAGGAACACCCCGGGCAGGGTCAGCCGCCCGCTTGGCCGCCGGGACCAGTCGCGCGTCACCCGAGCCGCGGTGCGCGGCCCCGGCAGGCGTACGGCGTGCGCGAAGCGCGTCCGGCGACGCCGGGCACCCGGCCGGCCGGCGTCGTCCGGTGTGGACTGAACGGGCGGCGTGTCCGGGCCGGTCTTCGCGGCCGGTTCACCGTCGATCTTGGTGGCCGGTTCGCCGTCGGTTTTCGCAGCCGATTCGCCTTTCGCGGCCGGTTCGCCGTCGGTCTTGGTGTTCGGTTCGTCGGTGGCCTTGGCGGCTGGTTCGCTGTCGGCTTTCGCGGCGGGTCCGCTGTCGGTCTTCGCGGGGGGTTCGCCGTCGGTCCGGGTTGCCGGTTCGCCGGTGGTGTCGGCGGCCGGTGCCGTGCCGCTCGACCCGTCGGCGGGTCTGGCGGATCTCAGCCAGGGCCGGCGGGGCCGGGGTAGCCCGGTTGCCGGCCCGTCCGGGGCGGCGCCGGGGTGCGGCGTGGCCGGCCGGAGGGGCCGAAGGGTCGTACGCTCTTCGCCGTCTGCCACCCGTCGAGTATCACCCATCCCTCCGCAGGCGTCAGGTCCGGTCGTACCCTGATGCCATGCCCCGGTACGAGTTCCGTTGCCGCGCCTGCGGCGACACCTTCGAGGTCAACCGTCCGATGGCCCGCGCCGGCGAGCCGGCCTCCTGTCCGCAGGGGCACGCCGACACGGTGAAACTGCTGTCCACGGTCGCGGTCACCGGTCGGGGTGGCGGCGTTGCCGGCCCCGCGTCCGCGCCCTCCGGCGGTGGCTGTTGCGGCGGTGGCTGCGGCTGCTGAGGCCGACCCGATGTCGTCACCGGTCGGGCCGGGTGCCGCCCGGAGATACCGTCGCACTGTCGCAGGTGGTGGGACGGCTGATGTCGGCCTTGCCCGGACGCCGGGTCCGATGGCACCTTGGGTCCGAGCCTCGGCCGACCGTTCTCACGATGCGTGATGATCTGGTTTCGGGAAGTATGAGGTCGATGCCAGGGGGGAGGTTCCACGCATGTCGCCACGGATCCACCTCCCGACCGGCTGGGTGACGTTCGTCTTCACCGACATCGAGGGCTCCACCCGACTGGCTCAACTGCTCGGCCCCGGCTACCGGCCGGTGCTGGCCGAGCACCGCCGGTTGCTGCGCCGGACGATCGCGGCGACCGAGGGGGCGGAGCTGCTCACCGAGGGCGACTCGTTCTTCCTGGCTTTCGGTGACGCCAGCGCCGCGCTGACCGCCTGCCTGACCGCCCAGCGCGCGCTCGGCGACCACGAGTGGCCGACCCCGGAGGCGGCGCCCCGGGTGCGGATGGGCCTGCACACCGGCTGGGCCGAGCCACGGGACGGCGAGTACGCCAGCCCCGAGGTGCACCGGGCCGCCCGGGTCGCCGCCGCCGCGCACGGCGGGCAGGTGCTCTGTTCCGCCGCCACAGCGCGGCACGCGGATCCACTGCCGGCCGGCGCGTCCCTGCTCGACCTCGGGCTGCACCGGTTGCGGGGCTTCGACGACCGGGAACGGCTCTTCCAACTCGTCGCGGCCGGGCTGGAGTGGCAGTTCCCGCGCCCGCGTACCGCCGACGCGGTGGCGCACAACCTGCCGATCCAGGTCACCTCGTTCGTCGGCCGGCAGGCCGAGCGGGCCGAGCTGAGACAGCTGGTGGCCCGGCACCGGTTGGTCACCGTGCTCGGCGCGGGCGGGGGTGGCAAGACCCGGCTGGCCGTGGAACTCGCCACCGACCTGGTCGAGGAGTATCCGGACGGAGTCTGGTACGTCGACATCGCCGCGGTCACCGACCCGGGGCTGGTGGCCTTCGCGATCGCCGCGGTGCTCGGGCTGCGTCCGGAGCCGGGCCGTCCGATGGTCGAAACCCTGGTGGAGTACGCCGCCGCCCGCCGGATGCTGATCGTGCTCGATACCTGCGACGCCCAGCCGGCGGCCTGCGCGGACGCGGTTTCCCGGCTGCTCGCCGGTGGCGGCGGAGTACGGGTGCTGGCGACCACCCGGGAGCCGCTGGCGTTGCCCGGCGAGGTGGTGTGGCGGATCCCGCCGCTGTCGGTCGACCCGCCACCCGACGGCACCGAGAGTGACGCGGTCGCGTTGCTGCTGGACCGCACCGCGGCGGCCCGCGGCGGCCGCCAGCCCGACCCGGCCGAGTCGGCGGACCTGCGTCGGGTGGTACGCCGGCTGGACGGCCTCCCGCTGGCCATCGAGCTGGCCGCCGCGCGGCTGCGGGTGCTCTCGGTCGGGCAACTCGCCGAGCGCCTCGACGACGTGCTCGGCACTCTCGACGCCGGCCGGGAGGACCCGGAGCCACCACCGGCCGACGGGGGCTACGCCGGCAACCAGCAGGACACCGTCGACCTGGTCGCGGCGGCGACCGGGGCCAGCCCGCCGGCCCCGGCGACGCGTGCGGTGGCCCGCTCGGCGATCGAGCGGCACCTGACCATGCAGGCGACGGTGACCTGGTCGTACCGGACTCTCGGGCCACGGGCCGCGCGGCTGCTGCGCTGGCTGGCGGTCTTCGCCGGGCCGGTCGACCTGCCGACCGTGCAGTGGTTGCTGGTCGACGATCCGCTCGACCCGCTCTCCGTGCTGGTGGACAAGTCCCTGGTGCTGGCGGAGCCGCACGCCTCGGGCTGCACGTACCGGATGCTCGACCCGATCCGGGCGTACGCGGCTCGCCGGCTCGCCGAGGCCGGCGAGGAGCAGGCCGCCCGGAACCGGCACGTGGCCTGGTCGGCGCACGCCCTGGAGCGGGCCCACCTCGGCCCCGACGGGCAGCCTGTGACTCTCTCGCTGTACGCGCTGGATCCACTCGCCGGCGAACTGCGCGCCGCCCTGCGCTGGTGCGCCACGGGTGCCAGTGCCCGGACGGGCCTGCAACTGGCTGGCGGCCTGGACCAGTGGTGGCGGGAGCGCGGCTTGGCGCGGGAGGGGCGGCTCTGGCTGTTCCGGCTGTACGGCCGGATCGCCGAGACCAGTGAGACCATCCCGGAGGGCGAACTGGCGGCGGCGTACCACATGCACTCCCTGCACGCCGGGGCGGACGGCGAGTTCGCCGAGGAACTGCGTTACTCGCAGCGCGCCGAGGCGGCGGCCCGGCAGGCCGGCGACGCCGGCCTGTTGGCCCGGGTGCTCGCCGGGCGCGCGGCCCCCCTGGCTGACATGGGGCAGTTCGCCGAGGCGGAGCGGGTCTGCCGGGAGGTCATCGACTGGGCGCACGACCAGGGGGTGGACGCCGAGGCACTGTTCGCCGTGTCCCGCCTGGCTGAGCTGCTGTGGCGGCGGGGCGCGTTGGACGAGGCGGCGGAGTTGCTCGGCGCGGCGCGGCCGGTCGAGGCGTCCCGGCCGGCCGACCGGGGCCGCCGGTCGGTGGACATGCTGCTCGGCATGGTCGCGCTGGCCCGGGGCGACCTGGTGGCGGCGCACGAGCACCTGCTGGCGGCGTTGCGGTCGCGGATGAACCACGGCTTCCACGGACGGGCCTGCGACACGTTGAACGCGATCGCGGTGCGGTGCGCCGTCGGGGACGCCCCGCTGACCGCCGCAAGGCTCTTCGGCGCGGCGCAGGCGACCCGGGCGGGCCTGCGGTCGACCGCCGGCATCTACGACGCCTACTGGACGGAGCAGCAGTTGGTGTTGCGCCGGACCCTGGGCGACGCCGCCTTCGACGAGGCGTACGGGGAGGGTGCCGAGCTGGGCCTGGACGAGGCGGTCGCGCTGGCGCTCGGTGTCGAGCATCCCGACCTGGCCGCCGACTCCGCCCGGTTCGCCGCGCAGGCCGGCCGCACGGCTCCCCGCCAGCCGACCGCCACCGCCGACCGACACACCGAACACGCCTGACCGGCGCTGCCGGCCTGCCGTCGCGGCACTCCGGGGGACGCTGCTCCCCGGATGCCGGGATGGAACCGGACGCCCGGCCGAGGGCCGGCCGAGCGTCCGGCGAGGTGCGACGGTCAGGCGCGGGCCAGGGCCTCGGCCTTCATCTTGGCGGCCCGGTCGATGTCGGACTGCTGGACGGCGGCGACCGATCCGAAGATGCTGACCGCCTGGTAGTAGGTCCAGGCCAGGCTGTAGCAGGCCGGCCGGACGACGGCGTTGTAGGTGGCGCAGACCCGCTTCAGGTCCTCGTAGAAGGCGCTGTCCAGGCGCGACTTGTTGGCGCTGAACTGGCCGACCGCCTTGTAGTTGCGGTAGCCGAAGTCGTGTCGGGCGCAGGAGAGGGAGAACTGGAACCCGAGTGGATTGTCCGGGCTGGACGAGCAGTAGTCGGTGGACCAGTCGAAGTTGTACTCGGCCCACGGAGCCCGGTTCTGTCGGGCCGAGTTCCAGGCGTTGTAGCTGCTGGCGCTGGTCTGGGTCCAGCTGGACAGCACCGACAGCTTCTGGGCCGGGGTGACCGCCGCCGCGGCGGGGGAGGCCACGGCGAGGGCGGTGAGCAGCGCGAGTACGCCGGCGGCGAGGAGGGTGGCGAGGCGTCTGGGCACGGTGATACCTCCGCTGGGTGGGCGGTGGAAGGGGGTTACCGGCGAGTCACCGGAGTGCCATCAGTCTCGATCAATGTCTCTGTCGTTGGGTGTAACACCAGAGAAATATTGGTGACCGGTGCGGAAACAGACGAATGCCCCGGACGCCGGAGGTGTCCGGGGCATTCGGCGACCTGTTCGATCGTGAACGGGTCAGCGGACGAAGCGCGGCGGGCTCGCTTGGCTCTCGTTCGCGCTGCGGTCGAGCGCGGTCACGAAGTAGGTGTACCGCTTGCCCGGCTCCGCCGTGGCGTCCAGCCACGACTGGTCGGCACCCGGGGTCGCCCGCACGCTGCCGACCAGATGGGTGGCGTCGGCCAGGGCGCAGCCGGTGCCCGCCCTGGTGCCGTCGAGGCGGTAGATCGCGTACGACGTCGCGGTGCCGAACGGCCCGACGCCGTCGGCCGGCTGCCGCCAGCGCAGTCGTACCCCGTCGGCGTGCCGCTCGGCGCCGGTGACCACCGGCGAGAGCAGCCGCTTCGCCGGCAGGTGCGGCATGGTCGGCACCAGTGCCGGGCGGGAGTAGTGGTCGGCGGCGTAGCGGTCGGTCGCCCCGAGCCGGTTCGCCCGGACCTGCACCGCCGAGAAGTGGATGTTGCCCAGCGCCTCCGGGTACGACCGGTTCAGCGTCAGGTGGTCGGACAGTTCGCGCGGGTTCATCCAGTACGACCCGTACGCCGGGTCACCGCTCTTGTAGTCGGCCTGCCCGATGTAGAGCTGCACCCGGGTGCCCCGGACCTGCTCGGCCCACCACGGCACCAGCCGGGCGTAGTCGGCGGCCGGGTACTGGCCGATGTACCAGTAGAGCTGCGGCACCACGTAGTCGATCCACTCCTCCTTGATCCACTTACGGGTGTCGGCGGAGATGATGTCGTACGACTGGCTGCCCGTGGTGTCCGAGCCGAGCGGGTCGGCGGAGGCGTTGCGCCAGATGCCGAACGGGCTGACCCCGAACTTCACCCACGGCTTGACCGCCTTGATCCGGAGGCCCGTCTCCTGGATCAGCAGGTTGATGTTGTCCCGCCGCCAGTCGGCCCTGTCCGTGAAGCCGCGGTGGTACTGGGCGAAGGTGGCGTCGTCGGGCACCTGGTGGGTACCGCTGGGATACGGGTAGAAGTAGTCGTCGAAGTGGACGGCGTCGATGTCGTACCGCCTTACCGCGTCGAGCATCGCGGTCTGGACGAACTCGCGTACCGCCGGGATGCCGGGGTTGTAGTAGAGCCGGCTGCCGGCGACGCCGGCCGGCGGGTAGGCGAAGGTCCAGTCCGGATGCTGCCGGGCCGGGTGGCCCGGCGCGAGCTGGTCGAGGTCGGCGCCGGCGCCGCCGGGAGCCGGCATCGAGACGCGGTACGGGTTGAACCAGGCGTGGAATTCCAGGTTGCGCCGGTGCGCCTCGTCGGCCAGGAAGGCGAGCGGATCCCAGCCGGGGTCCTCGCCGCGGACCCCGGTCAGGTACTCCGACCAGGGCTCGTACGGCGACGGCCAGAACGCGTCGGCGGTCGGGCGGACCTGCACCACCACCGCGTTGTGGTTCAGCCGCTCGGCGAGGTCGAGCAGTTCGCGGTACTCGGCCTGCTGGGCCGCGATCCGGTCCGGCGCGGTCTGCGAGCCCTTGCTGGGCCAGTCGATGTTGGTGACGCTGGCGATCCACATGGCCCGGAACTGCCGCTTGGGCACCGCCGGGTCGGCCACGCAGGTGGTGGCGGCCGGGTCGGGTGCGGCGTCGGTCGGGGTGGCGCTGGCGGGGGTGGCGGCGACCAAGGCGCCGAGCAGCGCCGCGGTCAGCCCGGCGGCGCTGAGTCGAGATGCCTTCATGCGGTGTGTCCCTTCGTCGGGAGTCCCCGGGGGCAGGGGTGGTCACGGCGGCGCGGCAAGATTCGCCGCCCAATATCTACCGCTGGTAGGAAATTTTCACACCGGGCAGGCTTCGCGCAAGACTTCTGTCCGCTCGCGAGGCGCTGCCGTACCACGTGACGTTCGTCGGCCACCTCGGCCGGAGTGCGTCGCTCAGTCGAAGAAGCGGGCCAGGTGGGCGGCCGAAGGCCCGTCGTCGTCGGTGCCGAGCGGGGTGAGGTCGGCGAAGATCGACGCGCCGTCGCTGCCGGCGTGCAGCGGATACCAGCGTGGCGTGCCGGGCGGGCGCATCTGGCAGACACCCTTGATGGTCTGCACGTCCAGCAGCCGGACGTGGGTCGGGTCGGCGACCGCGTTCACATGCCCCCACCAGGGGCTCATCACATGCAGCACGCCGCCCGGGCGGAGCACCCGGTGGCACTCGTCGAGCAGCGGCAGGAAGTCGATCAGGTGCTCAAGGATGTGCACCGCGAACAGCACGTCGACCGAGTCGTCGGCCAACGGCAGTGAGCCGGAGAGATCGGCCACCGCGTCGACGCCCGGTGCCGGGAAGATGTCGAGGCCGAGGTTGCCCGGCCACTGCTTGGTGGCGCCGCAGCCGAGGTCCACCACCACCGGGTCGCGCCCGTCGACCCGTACCCGGCACCAGACGCCGAAGACGCCCGCCAGTCGGCCCACCCGCTCGCGTACCAGTCGCAGTTGCGCCGGCTCACCGACCTCGCCGGTGAGGTGGGCGACGCCCCGGTCGAAGCGGACCTCGACGGCCAGTGGGCGCAGCCGCTCGTCGTGGCGGACCTGGTCCGCCCACGCCTCGGCGAGGAATCCGTCTACCGCCCGCAGCCGCTCGGCCGAGGGCGGAGTGTGTGCCAACGCGACCATCCGGCCACCTCCGGCCCGCCCGTTACCCGGATCGGTGCCCGGTATGCGTCACTTAGACCGAAAAACAGGTCAGGACTCGGTGATCCGCCCGGCGTCCACCCGTAGTCGCCGGTCGACGTGCACCGCTTCCAGCATCCGCCGGTCGTGGGTCACCAGCAGCAGGGTGCCCGGGTAGCTGGCCAGGGCCGACTCCAACTGCTCGATGGCCGCCAGGTCGAGATGGTTGGTCGGCTCGTCCAGCACCAGCAGGTTGACCCCACGGCCCTGCAACAGCGCCAGCGCGGCCCGGGTCCGCTCACCCGGCGAGAGGGTCGCGGCCGGCCGCAGCACGTGCTGCGCGCGCAGGCCGAACTTGGCCAGCAGGGTCCGCGCATCCGCCGGCGACAGGTCCGGTACGGCGGCCTCGAAGGCGTCCAGCAGCGGTACGTCGCCGAGGAACAGCCCCCGGGCCTGGTCCACCTCGCCGACCACCACCCCGGGACCGAGCGCGGCCTGACCGGCGTCCAGCGGCAGCCGGCCGAGCAGGGCCGCCAGCAGGGTCGACTTGCCCGACCCGTTCGCCCCGGTCACCGCCACCCGGTCGGCCCAGTCGATCTGGAGGTTCACCGGGCCGAGGGTGAAGTCGCCGCGGCGTACCACGGCATTGCGGAGGGTGGCCACGACGGCGCCGGCGCGGGGCGCGGCGGCGATCTCCATCCGCAGCTCCCACTCCTTGCGTGGCTCCTCGACCACCTCCAGCCGTTCGATCAGCCGCTCGGTCTGCCGGGCCTTCGCCGCCTGCTTCTCGGTGGACTCGGACCGGAACTTGCGGCCCACCTTGTCGTTGTCGGTGGCCTTGCGCCGGGCGTTGCGGACACCCTTCTCCATCCAGGCCCGCTGGGTCCGGGCCCGCGCCTCAAGCCCCGCTCTGGTGTCGGCGTACTCCTCGAAGTCGGCGCGCGCCTGGCGGCGGGCCACCTCCCGCTCCTCCAGGTACGCGCCGTAGCCACCACCGAACTGGTTGACCTGCCCCTGGTGCAGGTCCAGTTCCAGCACCCGGGTCACCGTCCGAGCCAGGAACTCCCGATCGTGGCTGACCAGCACCGTGCCGGCCCGCAGCCCGGTGACGAAGCGTTCCAGCCGGTCCAGGCCGGCGAGGTCCAGGTCGTTGGTGGGCTCGTCGAGCAGGAAGATGTCGTACCGGCTGAGCAGCAGCGAGGCCAGCCCGGCGCGGGCCGCCTGCCCGCCGGAGAGGCCGGTCATCTCCTGGTCGAGATCGACGCCGAGCCCCAGCTCGGCGGCCACCTCCTCGGCCCGCTCGTCCAGGTCGGCGCCGCCCAGGCCGAGCCAGCTCTCCAGCGCGGTGGCGTAGGCGTCGTCCGCGCCGGGTGCGCCGGCCGTCAGGGCCTCGGTCGCCGCGTCGAGGGCGGCCTGCGCGCCGGCCACGCCGGTGCGCCGGGCCAGGAACGCGCGAACCGTCTCGCCGGGGCGCCGGTCCGGCTCCTGCGGCAGGTGCCCGACGCTCGCGCCGGGCGGGCTCACCGTGACACCGCCGGCCTCGACCGGGAGCAACCCGGCGAGGGTACGCAGCAGCGTCGACTTGCCCGCCCCGTTCACCCCGACCAGGCCGACCACGTCGCCGGGCGCGACCACCAGGTCCAGCCCGGTGAACAGGGTCCGGTCCCCGTGCCCGGCGGCAAGGTCCTTGGCGATCAGCGTGGCGCTCACAAGCAGCCGAGCCTACCCGCGCGATCGTGCCCCCTGGCGGAGTGGTTGGCGCGGCCAGCCATGCCGGGCGTGGGGGCACGAGGCAGACTCACGGTCGTGCTGACCACTCTGGCGATCGACTGCGGGGGCGGCGGGATCAAGGCGTCCGTCCTCGACGGCGCGGGCACGATGCGGGCCCAACCGCTGCGGGTGCCCACGCCGTACCCCCTGGCGCCGGACCTGTTCGTCCAGACCCTGCTCGAGCTCGGCGCCCGGCTACCGGGGGCGGACCGGGTGACGGTGGGGATGCCGGGCATGATCCGGCACGGCGTGGTGGTCGCCACCCCGCACTACGTGACCCGCTCGGGCCCGCGCAGCCGGGTCGACCCGGCGCTGCTCGCCCAGTGGTCCGGATACGACGCCCGCACCGCCCTCGCCATGGCGTTCGGGTTACCGGCCCTGGTGCTCAACGACGCCGAGGTGCACGGTGCCGGGGTGGTCGCGGGCACCGGCTGCGAGCTGGTGCTGACCCTCGGCACCGGGCTGGGCAGCGCACTCTTCGACGGCGGGGTGCTCGCCCCGCACCTTGAGCTGTCGCACGCCCCGGTGCGCTGGGGCACCACCTACGACACGTACGTCGGCGAGCCGGAGCGCCGCCGGCTGGGCGACGCGTTCTGGTCCCGGCGGATCCGGCAGGTGGTGGAGGGGCTGCGTCCGGTGTTCCGCTGGGACCGGCTCTACCTGGGCGGCGGCAACTCGCGGTTGATCCGCCCCGAGCAACTCGCCCGGATGGGCGACGACGTCGTGGTCGTCCCCAACAGCGCCGGCATAGTAGGCGGCGTCCGCGCCTGGGACCTCGCCGCGGTGTAAGGAAGGGCCCCTTATTAACGCCTGGGGTAGAGGAAGGGCCCCCTATTAACAGCCATGCCGCCGGCCGCCGGGAGGGCTGCGTGGGTAGCCAGGAAGAGCGTGCGGGAACAGTCGCGGTCCGGTCGGTGTTGTGCGAGCGTCGGTGCAGTGGTGCGACACGGAGGGGGTGGGCGGAATGGATCTTCTGGCTGAGTACCGGCGGGCGAACCTGTTCTTCGAGGCGGGCGACCCGACCAGCGCGGCCCGGCTGCTCGAACCGATCGTCGAGGCCGAGCCGGACAACGCCGCCGTACGGCAGCTGCTGGCCCGGGCGTACTTCCAGTCGGCCCAGCTCACCCGGGCCGAGGAGCAGTTGCGGGAGCTGGTCGACCGCAACCCCAGCGACCACTACGCCCACCACGTGCTGGGCCGGACGCTGGAGCGGCTGAACCGGCACACGGACGCCCTGCGGCACCTGCGCATCGCGGCGGCCATGCACTGCTCGAACGACGACTACACGACGGCCCTGCGCCGGGTGGAGACCCGGGTCGGCGCCGCCCGCTGACGCGGCGGCGCGCAGCGCCAGCACATGTACGAGGGGGCGGCCCATATGGGCCGCCCCCTCGTCGTCTGCGGACCCGGCGGCCCGCCTGCCTACGATGGCCGCATGGGAGCCGACCGGACGGTGGACGCGGCATGAAGCTGAAGCTGGACCTGCACGAAATCTTCAACAAGGGCCACGACATCGACCGGGCGCTGCGCGGAATCATGGACGAGGCGGTGGCGAAGAAGGCCACCCTGGTCGAGATCATCCCCGGCAAGGGCTCCGGCCAGCTCAAGAAGCGGGTACTGCGCTTCCTGGACCAGAAGGACGTCAAGCAGCTCTACCACCGCGTCGAAAAGGACTCCAAAAACTTCGGCCGCCTCTTCGTCCACTTCCGCTGGAAATAACCCCCCGAACTCCCCGCCGATCTTGCACTTTCGGTCGCCCGTTTGGGCGGTAGGTGCCTTTTGCGGGGACGAAAAGTGCAAGATCGACGAGTCGGGGGGTGGG
>NZ_POTY01000107.1 GCF_003236315.1 Micromonospora craterilacus | reverse complement strand
GCCCAGCCCCACGCCTCCGCCCGGCCCGAGCCGTGGCTGCGCGTTGCCGGCCTACCCCACCGCCGCCTGCACCGGGGTGCCGGCCGGTTGGACGCCGAAGGTGCAGCACCGCGGAGACCTCGTCATCACCCGCGCCGGCACCGTGCTCGAGGACCACCTGGTCACCGGGAGCATCCTGGTCAAGGCCGAGAACGTGGTCATCCGCCGCACCCGGCTGTACGGCACCATCGACAACTTCGTCGGCGACCGCATCTACGGCCGGCTGCTCATCGAGGACACCGAGGTGGTCAAC
This sequence comes from Micromonospora craterilacus, assembly GCF_003236315.1. GTDB lineage: Bacteria > Actinomycetota > Actinomycetes > Mycobacteriales > Micromonosporaceae > Micromonospora > Micromonospora craterilacus. Next base: position 22,237 of record NZ_POTY01000107.1, on the reverse strand, counting down.
CCGCCCGGCCAGGAGTTCTCCACCGACCAGCTCTACGCCTTCGGGGTGGCGAACTACACCTGCCGCCGCTGCAAGGTGGTCAACCGGATGGAGGGCTGGCGGGTCGGGGCGAAGGAGTGGACGGGCGCCGGACCGGTGACCATCGAGGACTCGTACGCCAAACTCGCCGTACCACCCGGGATGTGCCAGACGGTGGACCCGCACGGCGACGGCGTGCAGGGCCATCACGGCCCGACCGTGCTCCTCCAGCACAACACCTTCGACCAGCGCCTCGACAACTGTCCCACCGCGCCGATCTTCATTCCGGACCAGTACAACGACGGCGGGACGATCCGCGATAACCTGCTGGCCGGCGGGGGTTACTCGCTGCGGGCCAGCGGCGGCTGGTTCCCCGCGATCACCGGCAACAAGATCGTGCAAGACTCGTACGGCTACGGTCCGATCGACATCGACTGCCGCAAGGTCGGCACCTGGAGCGGAAACGCCACGGTCCGCTACGACTGGACCACCGGCCGTGTGCTCAGCGAGGTCACTCCGCTCGTTCGTTGCGGCTGACCCTGCGGTGCACTCCCTCGGCCCGGGCGACGGCAGCAGCCTTCGCCCGGGCCCAGAAACCCGCTCTACCTGAACAACTTCAACCCAGCAGACAGCCGACAGTCACCGGACATTCCGCCGCCCACGCCATGCAGTCACGACTGCTCATCCTCCTCGACCATCAAGGCGCAACAGTGGTGCTGACACCCAGCCGTGGCGGTAACCTCCCCGGCATGCCCCGACTGCGTAACCTGCTGGTGGACACAGATCAATCCTGGGGCGGACGGCGCCGTGCCAGCCGCGCCCGCTGGCTGGCTGACACGTTTCCCAACCTTGCCGACATGAGCGTCATCGACCTCGGCGGCCGGGTCGACACGTGGCAGCACGCTCCGGTACGGCCCGCCCACGTGCACGTCGTCAACCTGGAAGCACCGCCCGCCGACCTGCCCGACTGGGCTGAGGTGGACCACGGCGACGCCTGCCAACTGCCCGACCGGATCGCCGCCCGCCGCTACGACCTCGTGTTCAGCAACTCGGTACTCGAACACGTGGGTGGGCATGAGCGACGCGAAAGGTTCGCCGAAGCGGTGCACCAACTCGCCGACCGGCACTGGGTACAAACCCCATACCGGCATTTTCCGATCGAACCCCACTGGATTGCCCCCGGCATGCAATACCTGCCGGTGTCGGCCCGCGCCCTCCTGGCACGGCGGTGGCCACTCGCGCACACCCGCCCCACGACACGGGACGAGGCCGTACGGGAGGTGTTGTGGACGGAGCTGGTGGACTACACGCAGATGCGGCTGTTGTTCCCCCGTTCGCGGATCCTGACTGAACGGCTGGCCGGGCTGCCGAAGTCGCTGATCGGCGTCGCAGGCGCCACCCAAGGGCGCGCCTGACTCCCCAGAGCAGGGAAACGCGACGAGTTAGACAAGCCGGGTGAGCAGGATACGGCCGCCCTCGTACACCCCACCGTCGATGGCGACAACTCGACCGTCGGCGTACCACAGCGCATCCCGGACATCCTGTGGCGCTACGCCGAAATACTTGGTTAGCGTGCTGTGCCCGTGCACAAGCACATCGCCACCGAGCGCGCGGAGCATCGCCGACACCGCATCGTCGGGCCGCGCCGACTCGGTCTCACGAAACGCACCCCGATCGCTCATCCGCCCGCAAAACTTGAGCCACTTGGCGCTGTCCGAACAGGTCATAGCCGCGGTCACGGCCGCGTTGACGGCTCCGACGTTCGATCCGAACTCCAGGTACCGCCCGGTGTCGGAGTGGACAAGTAGGTACCCGTCGACAACCGCGACTGCGGGCAAGCTCATGATCCAGGCGACGTGCTGCGGGGTCAGCCGGCGCAGGTCGTCCTCGCGCCCGCCGAACCGCGCCCAACCACCTCGAAAGCCGCCGGGCTCATCCCACCCGGCGATCGGCGCGGTGCCGAACCGGTGCGCGGCGAGCAGTTGCACCTCATGGTTGCCCAGCAGCGCTCGCACCTCGCCGCCCGCAGCCGCAGCCGACACGGCAAGCCGTCGAACATCATCGATGACGCCGATGCCGTCCGGGCCACGATCGACATAGTCACCCAGTAGCCACAGCCGGGCGCCTCCCGCAGACCACTGCCCCGCACGGTCGACAAGTCCCTCGTCCCGAAGTGCGGTCTGCAACTCGGACCGGTGACCATGAACATCCGCGACCACGTACAGCGGAGACCTCGATCTCAGCATCGACCAACCCTACCCGCCGAGCTGCCAACCCGGTGAAGGTTCTTGCTCAGCGCACCGACACCGCACTAGCCGACCGTCTTGAGTTCCCGGACGACGTGTCGCAGCCGGTAGCCGAGGACGCCGATGGCGACGAGCGCGGTGACCCCGGCCACCGCGAGCACCACCAGGTCGATCGCGGTGACCCGGGCCACCAGCAGCGCCACCGCCACGACCGCGGCGGCGCCGAGCAGCGGCGGCCCCAGCCGCACCGCGACCGGCAGGGCCGCGATCCCCACCCGGCGCAGCGAGACGAGGTAGAGCGGGAGGATCACCAGTAGGGCCACCGCGAACTGGACCGCGGAGGCCTGCCAGAGCCCGCCGAAGACGCACGCTGCGTACAACGCCGGCAGCAGCACGACGAACCAGACCATCTGGACGGTCAGCACCACCCGGGTGTCGGCGATCACCACGAAGTAGTCGTAGAACAGCTCGAAGATGATGCGCAGCGCCGCCAGCGGTCCCAGCCACAGCAGCACCGCCGACGCCGGCTGCCAGACGTCGCCGTAGAGGAAGCGGATCAGGGCGTCCGAGGCCGCCGCCAGCAGCAGGCACGCCGGCAGGGTGATCGAGCCGAGCAGCCCGACCGCAGACAGGAACGACCGGCGCATCGCCAGCCGGTCGTGCTGCAACCGGGCCAGGGCGGCCGGCAGCACCGCCCGGACCGGCTGGGAGAAGACGGTAACCGGCCAGCTGGCGAGTTGCAGCGCCAGCACGTAGTAGCCGAGGGCGGTCGGGCCGAGGGCGGCGCCGACCACCACCCGGTCGAGGTTGGTGGTGGCGAACACGACGATGCTGGAGCCGGCGAGCGGCAGGCCGAACTGGAGCAGGGCGCGGGCCTTCGCCGGGTCGAATCCGAAGCGCAGGCCCTGCGGGGCGAACGCGATGAACAGCACCGCCCCGGCGAGCGAGCCGGCGAGCTGCCCGATGGCCAGGCTCATCGCCCCGTTGCCGGCGAGCGCGAGACCGATCGACGCCAGCGCGCTGGTCCAGTTGGTCACCAGGTCGGCCACCGTCTTGCGGTCCTGGCGGAACGCGCGTTGCAGCAACGCCACGGGCGTCGCCACGAGGCCGCTGACGATGACGCTGAGCCCCAGCACCCGGATGACCGTGGTCGAGCCGGGATCACCGAGCGCGCGGGCCAGGAGGGGCGCGCCGAGGTAGAGGGCGCCGTAGACGAGCATGCTGGTGAGCACCGAGAGCGTGGCCACCGTCGGCGCGATCTCCCGGGGGTCGCCGGGCCAGCGGACGATCGCCAGGCTCACCCCGAGTTCGTTGAAGCTGAGCACCGCCAGCAGCACCACCAGGGCCACCGCGAAGGTGCCGAAGGCGTCCGGGCCGAGGATCCGGGCCAGCGCGATGCCGATGGCCAGGGTGCTGAGCCGGCTGAGGACGGTGCTGGCCATGCTCCAGCCGAGAGCCCGGGACGCCCTGGTGAACAGCGCGGGTTGTTCGGCCGCCGGGGTGGGACGTTCCTCGACGCTCACCCGAGCATCCGTCTGATCCGTTGGCGGGCGGTGGTGGTGAGCAGATCGGCGGTGGCCTTGTGCCCGGCCATTCGCAGCCCTTCCCGCAGCCGGGTCCCCGGCCCGGGCCGGTGCCGCAGCGCGTCGGCGTAGACCTCGTGCAGGGTCTGGGTGGCCGCCTTCAGGCTGAACCGGCCCAGGACGAGTTGCCGTCCCCAGTCACCGCGCCCGGCGCGCAGTCGCCGGTCGCCGGCCAGCTCGCCGATCTGCGCCGCCAGCGGGGCCGGGTCGAGGTCGCCGTCGCCGATGCCGTAGAAGCCCCAGCGGAGGAAGTAGTCGATCGTCTCCGGGGCGCAGGTCCGGGAGAAGCCCTTGATGCCGAGCACCACGAGGGGTCGTCCGAAGGCCATCGCCCGCAACGCCGAACCGCCCATGCCCAGGGCGATGTCCGCGGCCGCGTACGCCGCGCGGGGGTCGTCCATCGGGCCGGTCAGCACCACCGCCGGTCGGCCGAGCGCCGCGTTCGCCCGCTCCGCCTCGGCCGCCACGTCGGGTTGGGAGGGGCCGCCACCGGTCACCACCAACCGGAGTCGGTCGTCGTCGAGCAGCCGCAGCGCGCCGATCGCCCGCAGCACGCCTTCGGCCTTCATGTCGGGTTCGAGCCGGGACACCACGCCGATCACGATCTCGTCCGGGCCGATGCCGTGCCGCTGCCGGAACGGATGGCCGTCGACCACGGCCGGGTCGTCGACGTCGGTGTTGACTGGGGGCTCGATCAGCGCCGGTCGCGGTCGGAACGCCGCGGTCTCCGCCACCAGCTGGGCGGTGCCGACGACGAGGCCGCCGTAGCGGGGCAGCCAGCGGGGGACCGCCATGCCGTACACGGTGGTGACCACCGGCGTGCCGAGGCGCAGGTGCGGGCCGTAGAAGGCGTCGAGGGCCACCGAAAACTCGTACGCGTGCACGAGGTCGGCCCGGAAGTCGCGGACGGCCCCGGTCAACGCCCGGGACAGTCCCGGCCGGACCGGCCTGCTGCGGCCCAGGCGTTCGGCGTCGTGCCGTACGGCGATCACCGGCAGTCCCGCCTGCCGGGCGAGGGTCGCCACCGGCCCGGGCTCGTTCCGGTAGTTGCCGAAGATCGCCACCTCGTGGCCCTGGTCCCGGACGCTGACCGCGAGATCCAGGGCGTTGAGCTGGCTGCCCCCGAGCTCCAAATGGTGCAGGCCGACGAGCAGTCGCACCCTTACCCCCCACTTCGAGCGGTCCGGCGGGCGGACCGCCGGTGTGTCGTGTCGACGCCACGCGCGAGGCGGCGCGGGACCGCTGGGCCCGCGCCGCCCCACATCGCCGACGGTCAGTTCGCGGCGAACACCAGGTCGACCCAGTAGTTCGCGCTCGACGACGAGGACGGGAATCCGTCTCCGGGACCGTAACGGTAGGTCGCTCCCGAGGCCGGCACGGTCAACTGCCCGACAGTACGCGAGCTGGCCAGCCCGCCACCGGTCACCGAGTACTGCCCGACCGTGGTGTGGTACGAGATAACGTACTCGTGTCCCGCGCTCACCGGGACGACCTCCGGGAAGTACGCGGTCTGCCACCCCGAGCCGGTCTCGTTGGTGAAGGTCACGGTGCCCAACCGGCCGCCGCCGGAGGACCAGAGCGAACCGGTGTGGGTGCCAGTGTTCCCCGGTCCCTTGTAGAACCGGACACCGTAGACGTCCCCGTCGACGGCCGGGACGAACCGCATCCCCACCTCGACCGCGTCGTTGTCGTCCCAGCTGGCGACCGCCGGGGTGTCGGTCGGGGCGAAGATCCCGTGCGCGCCGGGCGGCGGTGCGCCCGGCTGACCCACCGGCGGGACCTCCTCGTCGGTCACGAAGAGCGGGTCCACCCAGTAGTTCGTCGACTCGTAGGACTGGTTGGGGAAGCCGCTCGATCCGTAGCGGAACACGCCGTTGCTGCCGCCCGGCGCCACCAGCGGCCCCACCGTCCTGGTGCCGGCGAAGTAGCGGTTGTCGCCCGGGTAGAAGCCGTTGGGCGCGAAGTAGGAGGCCACGTAGTTGGTCCCGGCCACCACGTCGACCGGACTGGAGAAGTACGCGGTACGCCAACCCACCGCGGTCGTGCTCGGCAGAGTGGCGGTACGCAGCGCGGTGCCGCCGGCGGTCCAGAGCGTCACCGGGTGGCTGCCGGTGTTGCCCGGCCCCTGGTAGAAGCGGATGCCCACCACCCGACCGTCGACCCGCGCCCGGAAGGTCACACCCAACTCGACGGCGCTTGCGTCGTTGTGCGCCGGCGTCGCCGGAACCGCGTCCGGTGGGAAGAGGGTGTGCAGGTCGCTGTCGAGGGTGGTGAAGAACGACCAGGTGGCGGTCCCCGAGCGGCCCTCGGAGTCGGCGGCGGTGACCACGGCGGTGTAGCTCGTCGCGGAGTCCAGCGGGGCCGACGGGGTGAAGGTCACCTTCTTCAGGGCGCTGTTGTAGGCGGTGGTCCCGGCGACCGGAGTGGCGCCCTTGGTCAGGGTGAAGGAGATCGTGCCGGGGGCGAGCGCCTTGGAGAAGATGGCCGAGACCGTGCCGTCGACCGGGGCGTCGCCGGAGCCGTCCGTCGGGGTGGTGGAGGTGACCGCAGGCGGCAGGTCGGCGCTGACCGCGAAGGTGACGTCGACGTAGTAGTTGGCCGCCCCGTACGACTCGTTCGGGAAGCCGCCCGAGCCGCCGTACCGGAACAGGCCGTTGCCGTTGCCGGCGCCGGCGGCCGACCGGGCCGCGGTGAGCGGGCCGCTGGTCCAGTCGCGGGTGAAGACCCAGTTGTCGGCGGCGTACTTGCCGCTCGGCGCGAAGTACGACGCGACGTAGCTCTGCCCCTCGGTCACCGGCACCGGCGTGGCGAAGGTGAGGGTCTGCCAGCCGGTGGCCGTCTCACCGGTGAAGGTGCCGTTGGCCAGCAGCTCACCGGAGTTGGTCCACAGCCGACCGAGGTGGGTGCCGGTGTTGCCGGTGCCCTTGTAGAACCGCACCCCGGTGACGTATCCGTCGGTCTGCGGCGTGAACCGGACGCCCAGTTCGACCGCGCTGGCCTCGTCCACCGCGGGCGTCTTCGGCACCCGCTGCCCGAAGAGGGTGTTCGGGCCGGTGAGTTGGAACTCGCGGGTGGCGGCGGCGCCGATGTTGACGCTGTCGTCGATGGCCCGGACCCGGACCACCTGGGTGCTCAGGCCGGCCGCGTGGAAGCTGTACGACCACGAGGTGGTGCCGGTCGCCGGGTGCCAGCTGGCACCGTCGTTGGTGGAGACCTCCACCCCGGCGACCCGTCCGCCGACGTCGCTGGCGGTGCCGGTGATCGTCACCTGGCTGCCTCGGGCCACCGTGGCGCCGGCGGCGGGCGTGGTGATGCTCACCGTCGGCGCGGTGCCGTCGGTCGACGCCGTGGCGGCCACCAGACCGGTCATCAGGGTCGCCGGCTGGACCCCCATGTCGGCGAAGAGGTTGATGACGGCCTGCTGCATCCGGCTGTCGGTCGGGGCGCTCTGCCCGTCGTGCACCTCGTCCAGGCCCCAGGTGTACTGGACGGTGCCGGCACCGAAGACCAGGGCACCGCTGGCGGCCCGGTACAGGGTGAGGTGGTGGGTGGTGGTGCCCGGTGCCACCTTGTTGCCGAAGTCCTGCAGCACCTGCGGCACCTCGCCGACGGTGGTGGAGAGTCGGATCAGACCCGGCGGCCGGAAGCCGTTGTCCAGGTCCTCGTCGGACTCGTAGCCCACCGTGTGCGGGGCGAGCGTGGCGGTGCTGCCGGCCGACAGTGAGGTCAGGTTGGTGTTCCGCCAGAGGCGGTACTTGCCCTCCTCGGCCCGCACCTTCAGCGCCAGGTCACCGTCGTTGACCATGAACATGGTGCCCATCAGCTCGTTCTCCGGCCGACCACCGTCCGCCGGCGGGCTGAACCGCGGATCCCGCCAGGTGCCCGTCCACTCACTCGACGGGTCGATCTTCGCGTTGGCCCAGGTCTCCTTGTAGGTGACCACGGTGCGGTGGGCGGTGTTGGTGCCGTCTTTGCTCGGCTCCCAGCGGGTCTTCCAGTAGACCGAGTTGCCGCTGAAGAAGGCGAGGTGCGTGCCGGCGTCCCGGGCCGCCTCGACGTTCGCCCGCTGGCCGCCCGACCAGTACTCGTCGTGCCCGACGGAGAGGAAGACCTTGTGGTTCTTGATCAGCTGGCCGCGCCGGTCGCTGTCCACGTTGGTGGTGTAGCTGACGTCGTACCCGTTGCGCTCCAGGAAGCGGATCATCGGGTACTCGGCGCCGAAGAGGAAGTCCCGCCGCTCCACGCTGTTGCGGGTGGCGAAGGGCCGGTTGTAGCTGAGCTTGTACGCCCGGCCGATCGAGCCGCCGCCGGAGTAGAAGTCCGAGCCGCCGTACTTGTTGTAGGCGTGCCAGGTCGCGTCGGAGGTCTGGAAGAAGAGGGCGGAGGTGCTGCTGTCCTGCCGGACGACGAAGGTGATGTGGCTGTCCCCGCCGGTGTCGTTGCGCTGCAACCGGGCGATGTAGACGCCGGAGACCGCGGTCGACGGCACGTTCCAGAAGGCGGAGACCGCCCAGTTGCCGCAGTCGAACAGCGCGGTGGCGGCGTCGGTGATGCAGTCGGGCTGGGTCTGCGGCAACGACGCCGACGGGTTGACGTCGGCGACCTTGCGGGCTCCGTTGCCGCCGTACCAGCCGAGCCGGTAGATCCCGATGGTGTACGCCGCCGCATTGGTCTTGATCTTGAAGTCGATCCGCTGGCCCGCGTTGACGCTGATGTCGGTCGCGAAGCCCTGGATCGACGGGTCACCGCTGCCGTCGATGTCCCACACCGAGGCGGGGGTGCCCGACTTGCTGTTCTCACAGACGATCGGGTTGACCACCGGGTTGCAGGGGTCGGCCTGGGCGACGCCGGGCAGCACGAAGGCGCCCACTGCGACCGCCACGACGAGGGCGACCACGCCCGCCAACCGGCGCCTCACCCAGCGACCGGGCACTGTGGACCAGAGCGACGCCACACCGCGGCCGGCATACCGCCCCTGCTCTCCGTTCACGACGTTGCTCCCTCGGAAGTATCCCCACACCGACCTGTACGCAGCGCCGTCGGGCTGCTACTGTCGGTACCGCTCGATCGACTGTCCTGAACGGCCAGTGGCGGCCGGCACTGCTGGAACGCATCAGTTGCGGCGCAGCCTAGCGCCACGTGGCCAGCCGGCGCCTCTGCGACAACGGGCAGTTCTGCCGTACGACCGGTCAGGCTTTTTCACCGGCGGCCCGGCTCGAACGGTCGTGCGCCCAGGCGACCTGACCCGTTCGCCGCGCTCGACGGGCGCGCCGCTCCGCCAGGAGGGTGACCGCGACGTAGCAGACGGCGGCCGGGGACAGCCATGGGGCGCGGAGCACCACATCGGTCAGCCACGAGCTCCTGTTCGAACGGCGGACCCCGGGCAGCGTGTCGCGCAGGTCGGCGTTGCCGGCGCGGACCCGGACCAGGCGACGGACGAGGTCCCCGGTCCGCATCGGCGCCGCCACCCGCACCGTCGCCGACGTCACGACGAGCCGTTCCCGCTCGACGAAGAGCGAGTCGAGGAACAGATCGTCGGCGGTCTCGTCGGGAAACCGCCCGAACCGTGCCCGCCCTTCTCGGGACACGGCGATCGTCCCCCGGCCGTACAGGCCACCGACGACGGCGGGCAGCCGGGAATGGATCGCGTAGTAGGCGCGTACCGCCGGTGACCGTCCGGTCAGCTCCATCCGTCGCGCCGGCACCGCGACCAGCGCGCCCGACCGCTCCAGCTCCCGGACCAGCACGTCGATGGCGCCCTCGTCGAGCAGTACGTCGGCATCGAGGTAGACGCGCGGAAAGCCGGTCGCGGCGGCGTCACCGGCGTTGAGGGCGGCGGCCTTGCCGGGCTCGGCCAGTTCGACGACGGTGACGCCCCGGCGCCGGGCCACCGCGGCGGTGTCGTCCGTGCAGCCGTTCGGCACGACGACCACCTGTGCCGGGTCCCCGACGGTGGCGTTGCGCAGCACGCTGTCGAGGCAACGGTCGAGGACCGCAGCCTCGTTGTGCGCGGCGATGATGATGCTGGTCAATCGAATCCCCGGACGGTCGAAGTGCGGATGATGCGGGCGGGATGGGTCAACCGCCAGACCGCGCCGCTGAGGCCCACGAAGAGGGCCAGGCTGATGGCGAAGGTCGTGTAGTAGAGCGAGTCGAAGGTCCCCCCGACGACGACGGCGACCACCTGGGCGGAGATGAGGGCCACGCACAGGTGCCGGTCCGCCTCCCGGGTCGCCCGGCGGAACGCGATCACGGCCAGCACCACGCTGGCCACGTGCACCGCGAGCAGCGCGAGCACCCCGATGACGCCGCCGGTCACCACGGTGTAGAGCCACTGGTTGTCCAGGATGGTGTCGCGCACCGGGTGGGCGAGCAGCGTCCGCGGCCCCCGCCCCAGCCAGGGTCGCTGGGCGAAGAAGTGGCCGACCAGCGCGTAGTCGTTCGTCCGGCCCTCGATGCTCGGGTCGACACCCACGTTCAAGAACATCGACTTGATCGTGCCCAGCACGCCCGGCTTGAGGAGCATGATCGCCATCACCGCGCCGACGCCCAGGAACAGGAACGTGTACCGCAGCCGCCACGACCAGATGGGCACCATGACGAGCAGGGCGAGCGCGAGCGCCACGATGCCGGTACGGGAGATCGACATCGGGTTCGCCACGGCCGCGAGCATCGCGCACACCCCGGCCAGCCGCCGATGACTCTTACGGGGCGCGAACCGGGCCACGTGGATGCCGAACGGCACCATCATCGCCATGACCGCGCTGTACTCGATGTAGTGGACCGTGGTCCCGGCCACCCGGAACAGGCCCTCGTCCCCTCGCTGCCCGAAGCCCGCCAGGCCGCCCTTGACCTCCAGGCCGGGGATCACCAGGTACGTCGAGACGTCGTACTTGAAGACCGCCTGGATGATGCCCACGACCGCCATGAAGCCGGTGCACCAGACGGCCACCAGCAGCACCCGGTTGAGCCGGTCCCAGTTGCGGATCCCGTCGGCGGCGATGAGCGCGACGCCCAGGAACTCGAACAGTTGCAGCATGGCGAAGTCCTGCGCGTTCGCCTCCTGCGTGGGCAGCCCCCGCATCAGGCCGGCCAGGTACGACAGCAGGTGGGCGACGAGGTAGGCGCAGAGCACCCAGCGCATCGGCTGCGGTCCGACGAGCAGCAGCGTCGGATTGAGCCGGGCCAGGCACCACCACGCGAAGAGCAGCAACGCCACCAGCAACGCCGGGCGACCGGCGTAGGTCAGATTGGGCACGATCAGGGTGCCCGGCAGTACGTAGAGCAGGACCAGGGTGACGCCGAGCAGCGCCGAGACGTCCAACCGGGACCGGGATCGGCGAATGCTGTACGTGCCCTGGGCCAGGAGCGACGGCTCCAGGTCGACAGGGTGGTACGGCGGCGCGGTCGCGGTCGCGGTCACTGCCGGTCGGTCCTGCTTCCGCGCGGCCAGGCGGTGGAGTGGGGCACGGGCAGCACGATGGTCGCGTCGGCGTCGGGTGGCGCCGCTGCGGGCCGGCGTGGATCGGCGTTACCGCGGTGGACCGGGCGTTCCCCGCCGGGCTGCTCCCGTCGGGCCGGCTGCTGGCCGGCGGGCTGCCGGGCCACTCGCGGCGCGACGGCACCTGCCGCCGGACCGGGCCGCCCCGCCGTCCCGACCATCTGGGTGGCCTCGCTGTCGAACGCTGCGGCCGGCGGTCGCGCGGCGGCGGGTTGGCCGGCGGCCTCCTCCGGGGCCCCCGACGCGGTCCCGTTGCCCCCGCGGCGACGAGTCCTCCGACGCAGGATCGCGTCCACGCCGACGGTCACTCCCGCGGTCAGCAGCAGCCCGGCACCGAGCGCGACGACCATCACCCGCATGACCTTGGAGTTCTGGACCTCAACCTCGCTGCCGTCGTCGAGCGCGAGGGTCGTGATCAGGTCGCTCTCCGCCACCCGCAGCGAGGTCTGCCGCTCGGCGACCGCATCCTCGATCAACGTGAGCATCCGGTCGGCGGTGGCCGTGGCCTGCTCCGGGGAGTTGCCCACCGCCTCGATCTCGAACAGCGGCACCCGGTCCATCGTGACGGTGACGTTGTCGGAGAGGCCCTCCTCCGCCATCTGCTTGAGCACGGACTGTCGCGTCACGTCGATCATCGTGGCGTTGCCCAGCGCCGCGTAGCCAAGGTCGAACCACTGGTTCTTGATCGGCTTCTGCCGCCCGTCCGGCCCGGTGACAACCGGCGGCGGGATCAACTGGATGTGCGCCGTGGCGCTGTAGTCCGGCTTCACGACCTGACTCGCCACGCCGACCAGGACGAGAACGGCCAGCATGAGCGGCAGGGAAATATACCAGCGCCGGAAGAGCAGCTTGGTCATGTCCCAGAGGTCCACTACATCCCCTTGCCGAGGTTCAGGTGAGAAAGAAGACGCGCCGCAGGCGGCACGCCGGGACCAGCCGCTGACTCGATGCTACGGGCCCAGGCAAGTGTCACTGCGCTGGCGATGCCTTGGCAAGAAAGAGCGAACACTCGGACGAAACTTCAATCTGGGGCGAGGAACCGCATATGCTGACTTACCGATCAATCAGTCGGCGGGTTGACACACGGCACAGTACCAACGGGGGATGTTCCGCGACCCCGATTCCACGATGGTGACGAGGCGACCGGCGGTCCTCACCGTCCACACACGGTGACGACACGACCGCCTTGACGGGGGCGGCGGCCGACCGGTCGCCGGAGGGGGCATCGATGGCAGCAGAACAGGCGCGGACGGACGAGGACGCCGAAACCACCGGCACCCGGACGGCCCGACGGCCGCACGTCGCCATCGCGGTCGTCAACCTGCCGGTCGAACGGGACCGGCGGGTGATCCGGGAATGCCTCGCCCTGGAAAGTGCCGGCTACCGCGTCACGGTCATCTGCCCGCGCGGCGAGACGAGACTCCGTCACCTGCCCGGCAGCCGGGACACCGCGATCCGTTCCTTCCGCCAGCCCTTCGCCGGCGACGGCATCCTCTCCTTCGCCGCGGAGTTCGCCTGGGCGTTCCTCTGGGTCGCCTGGCACCTCGCCGTACTGGTCGTCCGGCACCGGGTGGTGGCCGCGCAGGTCTGCAACCCGCCGGACGTCTTCTGGCCGTTGGCCCTGGTCATGCGGGCGATCGGCCGGGGCTGGATATTCGACCACCACGATCTCAGCCCGGAGTTGTACGCCTGCAAGACCACCGCACCGCGACCCGCCGTCACCCGGCTGCTCACCTGGTTCGAGCGGCTCTCCATGCGGTTCGCCAGCGAGGTGGTGGCCACCAACGAGTCGTACCGGCAGATCGCGCTGACCCGGGGCGGGTGTGCCCCCGAGCGGGTGACGATCGTCCGCAACGGGCCGGCCGCCAGCGAGATCGCCGCCCCGACCGACACCGACGCCCGCACCGGCGACAAGCGGATCGTCTACGTCGGCGTGATCAACGAGCAGGATCACGTCGACCGCGCCGTCCTGGCCGCCGACCGGCTCGCCGCGCTGCGCGGCCGTGACGGCTGGGAGATGGTCATCGCCGGTGACGGCGAGTGCCTGCCCGCTTTGCGGACCATGGTCGACGAGCGGGAGCTCGGCGACGTCGTCCGGTTCACCGGGTGGCTGCAGGCCCCGGAGGTCGACGCGCTGCTGCGCGGTGCCACCCTCGGCATCCAGCCGGACATTTTCAGCGACATGACCAATTTGTCCACGATGGCCAAGACGGTCGAGTACATGGCCCGTGGCCTGCCGGTGGTCGCGGTCGACCTGCTGGAGACCCAACGCACCGCCGGCGAGGCCGGGCGGTACGTCGCCACCGGCAGCGCGGACGAGTTCGCCAAGGCGCTGGACGAGCTGCTCGACGACGAGCGGCAGCTGGCGCAGATGCGGGCGATCGCCCGGGAACGGTTCACCACGGTGCTGGCCTGGGAGCACCAGGCCGCCGCGTACCTCCGGGTCTGGCGCCGGGTGGTACCGCTGCCGGGCGGCACGGCACCCGCGCAGCCCACCCACCGGCCGGAACCGGCCGCGGCCCCCGAGCACGCATCGTGATCGGTACGGCGAAGCGTGCCGGACGGGACTGGCTCGGGCGTCGCGGTCACGCCCGGGAACTGCGCCGACGCACTCCCCCACCGCTGCGCTACGACGCGAACCACGCCGGACCGGGCGTCGTCTACTACCTCAGCCCGGACGACAACAAGCCCAGCGGCGGCATCCGCAACCTCTACCGCCACGTCGACCTGCTCAACGAGTCGGGGACCCCGGCCGCGGTGCTGCACTCCCGGCCGGGTTTCCGGGCCGACTGGTTCACCAACGACACCCGGGTGACCGCCGCCGCCGACGTCACGCTCGGCCCGCCCGATCTCCTGGTGGTGCCCGAGTACTACGGTCCGGCCCTGCACCTGCTGCCCGGGCCCGCCCGGAAACTGGTGTTCAACCAGAACGCCTACCAGACCTTCGACGAGGTGCCGCTCGGTGACACCGCGGCCGGCGCCCCGTACCGGGACTGCCCCGGCATCGAGGCGCTGCTCACCGTCTCCCGGGACAACGCCGCACTGCTCCGCCACGCCTTCGCCGACCTCGACGTACACCTGGCCCGGGTGGTGGTCGACGAGCAGGTCTTCCACCCGCCGGCCCGCCCGGCCGCCCGGCGGATCGGCCACATGCCCCGCCGCCGCGCCGCCGAGCAGGAGCAACTGCTGCACATCCTGCGGGCCCGCGGCACCCTGGCCGGTTGGGAACTCGTGCCGATCGACGGGCTGACCGAGACGCAGACCGCCGAGGCGCTGCGCAGCTGCGCGATCTTCCTCAGCTTCAGCGAGCGCGAGGGATTCGGCCTCCCGCCGGCCGAGGCGATGGCCAGCGGCGCCTACGTCGTCGGCTTCACCGGCCTCGGCGGACGGGACTTCTTCGACCCCCGGTACTGCACACCGGTCGCCGAGGGCGACCTGCTCGGCTACGCCATCGCCGTCGAGCAGGCGCTACGACGCTACGAGGAGGACCCGGCGGCCCTGGTGGCGGCCGGGCAGGCGGCCGCCGAACGGATCCACTCGGAGTACCACACGGACGGCCTGCGCGCCGATCTCGCCGACATCCTCCACACCTACCGCAACCCCGCGGTGCCCGCCTGACCCGCCGATCAGCACGAGGAGCGCACCGCCCGTGACCACCGACCCGGTAGCCGGATCCGGCGACGTCGTCGCCGTCATCGTCGTCACCTACAACAGCGCGCCCGTCGTACCGGGCCTGCTGGACTCGCTCGGCCCCGGGCTCGACGGCCTGCGCTGGCACCTCACGGTGGCCGACAACGCCTCGGCGGACGGCACCGCCGACACCGTCCGGCAGCTCATGCCCGAGGCGCGGGTCGTGGAGACCGGCCGCAACGGCGGCTACTCGGCCGGCATCAACGCGGCCATCGCCGCCGCGCAGCCGTTCACCGCGGTCCTCGTCCTCAACCCCGACATCCGGCTCGCGCCGGGCTGCGGCCGGCTCCTGCTCGACCTGCTGCACCGCAGCGGCGACGGCATCGTGGTCCCCCTGGTGACCATGGCCGACGGCAGCCCCGAGCACACCCTGCGGCGTGAGCCCACCGTGCTGCGCGCGCTCGGTGACGCGCTTCTCGGCGCCGAACGGGCCGGTCGGTTCCCGCTGCTCGGCGAGGTGGTCACCGACCCGGCCACCTATCAGCGGGAATCGTCGTCGGACTGGGCCGTCGGCTCCGCCCTGCTGATCAGCGGCCGATGCTGGTCGGCGTGCGCGCCGTGGGACGAGTCGTTCTTCCTCTACTCCGAGGAGACCGACTTCGCCCTGCGGGCCCGCGATGCCGGCTTCCCGACCCGGCTGGCCCCGGCCGCCCGGGCCACCCACATCGGCGGCGACTCGCGGGCGGCGCCCTGGCTGTGGCGAATGCTGACCCTCAACAAGGTGCGCCTCTACCGGCGCCGGCACGGACGGCTGGCCACCGCCGCGTACTGGGCGGCGATCCTGCTGCGCGAGCTCAGCCGGGCCGCCCTCGGCAGCCCGACCAGCCGGGCGGCGGCGACGGCGCTGCTGCGCCCGGCGACGCTGCGCGAGGTGCCCGGCCCGCCGGCCGACCGGCCGACCGCGATCGGCGCCACGGCCTGAGTCGACGGCCCAGCGGGGGCGTCACCCTATCGCCAGCGCTTGACCAGCCCGACCGCGCTCGACCGGGCCCGACCGAGCAGCCCGGGCCCGAAGACGATGTCGCGCAGGCTCTCGGCGGTGTCCTCGGCCCGGACGCTGTAGCGCGGTTGCAGCCACCCGCCGGGCCGCGCCGGACGCCGGTCACTGGTGAACACCCGGGTGTAGCCGGCCGCCTTCAATCGGGACAGGACCGCCCGGTCGTAGCGGCCGAGCGGGCAGGCGGCCTGGTCGACCGGCTCGCCGACGAGGTCGGCGAGCCGGTCCCGGGCGGTGTGGAACTCCTCGGTCGCCTGCTCGGGGGTCAGGCCGCGCCACGGGCGGTGCCACATGCCGTGGCTGCCCACCGGCATGCCGTGCCGGCGTAGTTCCCGGACCCCGTCGGCGTCCACGCTGCCGGGCTCGTCCAGTCGCCCGGCGATGATGAAGAAGGTGGCGCTCACCTGTCGCTCGACCAGGGCCGGCAGCCCCACCTCGAGGTCCGAGGCGTTGCCGTCGTCGAAGCTGAGTCGCGCCTGCGGCCACGAGACGACCTCGTCGAGAAGTTCGTGGAACTGGTCGACGGTCACCCAGTAGCGATCCTCACCCGGCTCCAACTCGCGACGCGGCGTCCCGATGCCGTGGAACAGAATGTTGATCACCCGGTGGTCGCTCATGACTCTCCTGTGCGTCGTCGTCGCGGTCAGTACGCTCCGGAGCTGCGGACGACCGCGCCCAGCGTCCGGAGCAGGATCGTGAGATCCATTGTCAACGACCAGTTCTCCACGTACGACAGGTCGAGCCGGATGGATTCCTCCCACGACAGGTCGGACCGGCCGGAGACCTGCCACAGCCCGGTCAGGCCGGGCTTGACCACCAGACGCCGACGCATGTCCGGCGGGTAGTTGGCGACCTCACGGGCCAGCGGCGGCCGCGGCCCGACCAGCGACATGTCGCCCTTGACCACGTTGACGAGCTGTGGGATCTCGTCCAGCGAGAACCGGCGCAGCCAGTGCCCGACCGGGGTCACCCGTGGGTCGTCGCGGATCTTGAACAGCCCGCCGTCGTGCTCGTTGCGGTGCAGCAGCTCGGCCAGGCGGTCCTCGGCGTCCACGTACATGGTCCGGAACTTGTAGATGACAAAGAGCCGGCCGTTGCGGCCCACCCGCTCCTGCCGGAAGATCACCGGGCCACCGGCGCTCGGGGCGAACCGCACCAGGAGAGCGATCACCAGCAGCAGCGGTGTCGCGAGGATCAGCAGCAGCAGCGCCGACACCCGGTCGAAGGCGCCCTTCACCAACCGCCGGCCGCCCTTGAGCCGAGGATGCTCGACGTGCAGCATCGGCAGCCCGTCGACCGGGCGGATGGTGGTGCGGTCACCCGCCACGTCGACGAGATTGCTGGCCACGATCAGGTCGACGTCGTCGCGCTCCAGCTGCCATGCCAACCGGCGCAGGGCGGCCCCGGCGATCTCCGGGCAGGAGAGCACGACGACGGTGTCCGCGCCGGTGCGGCCGACCGCGGTCGCCACGTCCTCGAAGGCGCCGAGGATCGGCGGCAGGGAGCCGGGGACCCGGCGTAGCGCGGAGTGGGCCTGCTCGTACGGCAGGCAGGCGCCGACCACCCCGAGTCCGTGGTAGCGCTCGCGGCGCAACCGCTTGGTCATCTCACCGACGGCATGCTCGTGCCCGACCAGGATCACGCGGTGCAACCGGTCGCCGCCGGCCCAGGAGCGGTGCAGCCGCTGGCGGACGAGGTATCGCACCACCACGGTGGCGAAGACCATCAGCGGCATCGCGATGATCACGTAGCCTCTGGCGAGCCGGAAGTCGAACGCGACCGCGACGATCGCCAACGTGGTGGTAAGGGCGAGGCCGGATCGCACCACCCGGGCGTACTCGTCATTGCCGACGAAGAGATAACGCGTTTCGTAGGTCCGGTTAAGAGCGAGCACGATCAGCCAGGCGAACGGCAGAGCAATGGTGAGCCAGAGATGCCCGCGGTTATACGGCTCGGTCGTTTGTGCACCGAATCGAAGACCGAGTGCGGCGACCGCCGACACCAGGCCCACCATCAGGTCGAGCAGACAAAGGCCGGCTACGTAGCGGGGCTGCCAGCCACTGCGCCTCGGTCCCGCGAGGTTCACCGGTGGCGGCGTCGAATCGGTAAGGACGCCCACACGCCCGGTAACCGGCGCCAATTCCACCGAATTCACGTAGCCTCCATCGCTCGTCCATCGGCGATTCGGCCGTACGGTTGACCGTCCGGCTCGAGTTACTGCGAAAGGCAGAAACAACCGCGCCCAGCGGGGGTGTTTCCCCCGGAAGGCGCGTACGACAGCTGTCGAGGATGGGTGTGGTCCCCCCGGATCACATCGCGAGATTAGTTTGGCTTCACCCGGCCCAGATGTCAGCACACCGACAGCCGCTCATATACGACCGACTCGGCGTCGGCCGGCAATCCGCGCGGGTGCCGCACCCCACCCGTCCAGACCTGACCGGTACGACTTTCGGCCGGACCGGCGACACGTGACGGCGCGTGTTGGTCAACGAAGCGCGCCGGCCCCCGCCGACGTCGGCAGTTCGGCGCCACCGTCCATGCTGGTGTCGCCGACGCGACCGGACAACGCGCCGCGCTCGCGTAGACTTCACAACCCGTGAGGATTCTCGTCACCGGTGGAGCCGGGTTCATCGGATCCGAATACGTACGCATGCTGTTGGGCGCGCCCGGCAGCACCCGCCCAGGGGATCCGCCGATCGAGCCGGCCGCGGTCACCGTGCTCGACAAGCTGACCTACTCCGGGAACCTGGCCAACCTCGCACCCGTGCAGGACGACCCGCGCCTGCGGTTCGTGCCGGGGGACATCTGCGACGCGGCCCTGGTCGACGAGGTCGTCGCCGGTCACGACGTGATCGTGCACTTCGCCGCCGAGTCGCACGTGGACCGCTCGATCGCCGGCGCCGCCCCGTTCGTCACCACGAACGTGCTGGGCACCCAGACCCTGCTCGACGCCGCGCTGCGTCACGGGACCCACCGGTTCGTGCACGTCTCCACCGACGAGGTGTACGGGTCCATCGCCGAGGGTTCCTGGACGGAGGACTGGCCGCTGTCGCCGAACTCGCCGTACTCCTCGGCCAAGGCCGGCTCGGACCTGCTGGCGCTGGCCTACCACCGCACCCACGGGATGGACGTGGTGGTCACCCGCTGCTCCAACAACTACGGGCCGTACCAGTACCCGGAGAAGGTCATCCCACTGTTCGTCACCAACCTGCTCGACGGCGGCACCGTGCCGCTCTACGGCGACGGCGGCAACGTGCGGGACTGGCTGCACGTGCACGACCACTGCGTCGGCATCGCGCTGGTCCAGGAGAAGGGCCGGGCCGGCGAGGTCTACCACATCGGCGGCGGCACCGAACTGACCAACAAGGAGCTGACCGCCCGGCTGCTCGACGCGTGCGGCGTGGGCTGGGACCGGGTGGTGGCGGTTGCCGACCGCAAGGGCCACGACCGCCGCTACTCCGTCGACATCACCAAGATCAGCCAGGAGCTGGGGTACGCCCCGAGCATCGACCTGGAGAGCGGCCTGGCGGGGACCGTGCGGTGGTACCGGGACAACCGGGCCTGGTGGCAGCCGCTGAAGGCGAGTTCCACGCCGGCCAGCTGAGCCCGCCGACCGGCTGAGCCCGCCGACCGGTCACCGCTGCCGGCCGGTCACCGCCGACGTGCGGGAGCCGCCGGCCGTCGTACGGACGCACGCCGGCCCACCGGACGACAGATGCCGGTTTTGCCGAAGATTGCGGCTTTCGCGGCGATATCGTCGCGTCGATGACCGAGCCCGCGACGCCGCCGACGTGAGGAAGCTCCTCGCCGCCACCCTCGGCATCCTCTCGGCGGTCGGCGGTTTCGTCGACATCGGCGACCTGGTCGCCGCCGGCCAGGCCGGCGCCCGGTTCGGCATGGCGCACACCTGGGTGCTGCTGCTCGGGGTGGTCGCGATCTGCGCGTACGCCGAGATGGCCGGACGCATCGCGGCGGTGACCGGCCGGGCGGTGTTCGACCTGATCCGGGAGCGGCTCGGCGCCCGGGTGGCACTGCTCAACCTGATCGCGTCGTACCTGGTCACGGTGATCACCCTGGCCGCCGAGCTGGGCGGGGTGGCGCTGGCGCTGCGGCTGGCCACCGGCGTGCCGTACCTGCTCTGGGTGCCGGTCGCCGGGCTGGCGGTCTGGCTGGTGCTGTGGCGGATGCGGTTCCAGCTGATGGAGCGGGTCTTCGGGCTGGCCGGGCTGGCCCTGGTGGTCTTCGCCGTCGCCCTGTGGTGGCTGCCGACCGACTGGGCGGCGCTCGGGCGCGGCGTGGTGCTGCCGACGGAGGCCGGGCAGGGCTGGGGGGCCTACTGGTTCATCGCGGTGGCCCTGTTCGCCTCCACGGTCAGCCCGTACGAGGTCTTCTTCTTCTCCTCCGGCGGGGTGGAGGAACGCTGGAGCAAGGCCGACCTGGCCGACGCCCGGTTCAGCGTGCTGGTCGGGTTCCCGATCGGCGGGTTCCTCGCGCTGTCGCTGATCGCCACCGCGACCGTGGTGCTGCGCCCCGCCGGCGTGACCGTCTCCAGCCTCGAACAGGTCGCACACCCGGTCGTGCTGGCCTTCGGCGCGGCCGGCCTGGCGGTGGCGGCGCTGGCCTTCTTCGCGGTCACCTTCGGCGCCGCGCTGGAGACCGGGCTGTCCGCCGCGTACGCCGCAGCGCAGTACTTCGGCTGGCAGTGGGGCAAGCGGGTCAGCCCCCGCGAGGCGGCCCGGTTCCACACGGTGCTGCTGGTCAGCGTGCTGCTCGGGGTGCTCCTGCTGCTCACCACGATCGACCCGGTGACGCTCACCGAGTACATGCTGATCATCAGCGCGGTGGCGCTGCCGCTGACGTACCTGCCGATCCTGGTGGTGGCCAACGACCGCACGTACCTCGGCGACCGGGTCAACGGGCGGGCGCTCAATCTGCTCGGCGCGGTGATCCTGCTGGTCATCCTGGCTGCGGCGATCGCCGCCGTACCGCTGGCCATCGGCACGAGGATGGGCGAGTGAGAATCCAGGTGAGCCGCGAACTGCTCGACCGTCAACTGGTCGACGTCGACGGGCGGCTGGTCGGCAAGGTCGACGACGTGGAGTTCGCGCTCGGCGCGGACGGGGTGCCGTACCTGCGGACGCTGCTCAGCGGTCCGGGCGCGCTCGGGCTGCGGGTCGGCGGCCGGCTCGGCCGGATGCTGGTGCTGACCGCCGAACGGTTCGTCACCGACCGGCCGATGGCCCCGCTGCGCATCCCGTACGCGCTGGTCACGCGGGTCGACAGCGCGGTGTGGCTGCGGGTACGGGCCGAGGACCTGGGCACCTCGCCGGTCGAGGAATGGCTGCGCCGCAACCTGATCGACCGGATCCCGGGAGCCGGCCGTGCGGGCGGGTGAGCTGCTGGGCCGGACCGCGTACGACGAGCGGGGCCGGCGGCTGGGTCGGGTGGTGGACCTGGTGGTCCGCGGCCGGCCCGGCGGCCCGCTGCGGCTGACCGACCTGGTGGTGACCCGGCACTGGTACGGCCGGCTGAGTGGCCGGCTGATCGGGCCCGAACGCCACCCGTCCGGTCCGTGGGCGATCCGCGCCGTGGCCCGGCTGCTCGGCCGCAGCACCGTGCAGGTGCCGCTGCACCGGGTCCGACTGGACCCGCCGCTGCCGGAGGGTCCCGACCAGCCGCCGTCGGGCTAGGGGGCGTGTCCTGCCGATTCTGAGGTCCGGTCGGACGCCGAACCCGGTTTCCTTGCCGTGGTGGGTCTGGCCCCGAGGGCTGCCGCACCGTTGCGGCAGCCCTCGGTGGCGCGGTCACGGGGGCGGCGGTCACAGGGACCGTCGGCGTGGCCTGGTGCGCGGGAACGGGGTCCGGCCGCCGCTGGTGGAGGCGCCGCGCCACATGCGCCAGATGATCGGCCCTTCGGTGGGCAGCACGATGGTGGGTCCGGCGGTGTAGCCGAGGCGGAGGTAGAGCCGCCGGTTGCGCATGTTGCTGGCTTCCAGGTACGCCGGCAGGCCGAGATCGTCGAGACGACGGTGATGGTCGGCGAGCAGCGCGGCGCCGATGCCCCGGTTCTGGCGGGTGGGGTCGACGGCGAGGTAGGCGAGGTAGTGGTGCGCCTCGTCGGGGTGGAAGACGTCGAACATCTCCTCCAGCAGCACGAACTTCGGCGCGTACGCGCCGGCGATGTGCTCCAGTGCCTCCATCC
>NZ_POTY01000106.1 GCF_003236315.1 Micromonospora craterilacus | reverse complement strand
CTACTGGGGGACGCAGGGTTCTGGGTAGCCGGCGTCGGAGACCTTCCAGACCAGCTCCCGGAGGGTGGTCAGCTCCTCGGTGGTCAGCCCGGTCAAGAGTCGGGAGTCGGACAGTACGCGGTGCACCTGCTCGCGCATCCGCCGGCCGGCCTCGGTCACCAGCAGCGCCTTCTGCCGCCGGTCGGCCGGGTCGACGCGGCGCTCGACCAGCCCGGCCTGCTCCAGCTTGTCGACCAGGGCGGTGACGTTGGACCGGTCGCACCGCAGCTGGTCGGCCAGCTCGCGGGCGGGCAGCGGGCGATCCGGGTCGAGCTGGAAGAGGGCGCGGGCGACCGCCGGGGTCAGCCCCAGCGCGGCTATGTCGAGATCCTGGTGGTGCCGCAGCGCGGCGGCGACGTGCATCAGGCGGCGCACCGTGTCGCCGGCCAGCCCGGCGCGGTCGCCCGGCTCGGGGCCGGTGCGGGGGACGGTGAGCTGCGCCATGGCCCGCATCCTACTGACGACCGACCAGTCGATCATTCCTGCGATCGGGCTGCTCAGGCGGCACGTCAGCCTGAGGCGGGAAGGAGAATCAGCCGGGCAGGAAGGAGAACCGGACCTGCCGGCTGCTGTTGTCGCCGTTGGTGTCGACCAGGCAGACCGACTGCCAGGTGCCCAGCGCGAGGCGACCGCCCAGCACCGGCAGGGTGGCGTACGGGGCGACGAAGGCGGGCAGCACATGGTCGCGTCCGTGTCCCGGCGAGCCGTGCCGGTGCCGCCACCGGTCGTCGGCGGGCAGCAGGTCGTCCAGCGCGGTGAGCAGGTCGTCGTCCGAGCCGGAACCGGTCTCGATGATGGCCACCCCGGCGGTGGCGTGCGGCACGAACACGTGCAGCAGCCCGTCACCCTGGCCGGAGACGAACTGTTCGGCCTCGGTGGTGATGTCCCGGACGGTCGGCCGGGAACCGGTCCGGACGCTGATCACCTCACTGCGCATACGTCGCATTCTGCCGGCAGTCCAGATGCTGGTGCCGATGTACCCCGAACCTCTCAGTACCCGCCGGAGCCACCACCACCGGAAGAACCACCACCGGAGAAGTCACCACCACCGGAAGAGCCACCACCCGAGGAGTCACCACCACCGGATGAGCCACCACCGGAAGAGTCCCCTTCGCTGCCGACGGAACCAGGGCCGGTATCGCTCGACTGCTCGCCGGAACCCAGCGCGTCGGCGACGGCGTACACCCGACCGGAACTGCCGATGCGGCGTGGCTCTGTCGGACCGGAGCCGGCATCGGGTCCGGACATCTGTTGCGGTGACGAGGACTGGGGAATCGCCCCGCCGCCCTGACCGCTCCGGCGCTGGTACCACTGGCCGTATCGCGTCAGGGCCTTGAGATACAGCGGTACCACGACCAGCAGCAGGCCGATAAAGCCCATGGTGAGCGCGACGGATGTGAGCAGGAGCAGCTGGACGTCACCAGATCCATACTGATCTTCAGAGCGTAGCTCCGACCGCCACAGGAAGGCACCGGCAGCGCCTGCCAGGAGCAGGAATCCAACGATGCCTTTGACTGCACCCATGCGATGAGGGTAGAGGCCCCCCGCCAGGTAAAGTTACTGGTGAGTACGTGTGTCGAGCGTCGCCCTTCGGACGGGTGGACGTGACGCCGAGTGCCACGACGGGGCAGGATGGCGCTAGAGACCTATCCCACACACAACCGAGGGAACGCCTGTGGCTACGGAACGCAAGCGCCCGGTGATCACGGCCGGCCTGCCGAGCCAGCTTCCGGACATCGACCCTGAAGAGACCAGCGAATGGGTCGAGTCGCTCGACGGTGTCATCGACGAACGTGGCACCAAGCGAGCCCGCTACGTGATGCTCCGTCTGCTGGAGCGCGCCCGCGAGCGCCAGGTCGGCGTGCCGTCGCTGACCACCACCGACTACATCAACTCGATCCCGCCGGAGCGCGAACCCTGGTTCCCCGGTGACGAGCACGTCGAGCGCCGGATCCGGGCGTACGTGCGGTGGAACGCGGCGATGTTGGTGCACCGAGCGCAGCGTCCGGAGATCGGCGTCGGCGGCCACATCTCCACCTTCGCCAGCTCCGCCTCGCTGTACGAGGTGGGCTTCAACCACTTCTTCCGGGGCAAGAACCACCCGGGTGGCGGCGACCACATCTTCTACCAGGGCCACGCCTCCCCCGGCATGTACGCCCGGGCGTTCCTGGAGGGCCGGCTCAGCGAGGACCAGCTCGACGGCTTCCGGCAGGAGCTGTCGCACCCGGCCGGCGGCCTCCCGTCGTACCCGCACCCGCGGCTGATGCCGGACTTCTGGGAGTTCCCCACGGTCTCCATGGGGCTGGGCGGGCTGAACGCCATCTACCAGGCCCGGTTCAACCGGTACCTGCACCACCGGGGCATCAAGGACACCTCCGACCAGCACGTCTGGGCGTTCCTCGGGGACGGCGAGATGGACGAGCCGGAGACCCTCGGCGCGATCGGCGTGGCCGCCCGTGAGGAGCTGGACAACCTCACCTTCGTGATCAACTGCAACCTCCAGCGCCTCGACGGCCCGGTCCGCGGCAACGGCAAGGTGATGCAGGAGCTGGAGGCGTTCTTCCGGGGCGCCGGCTGGAACGTGATCAAGGTGGTCTGGGGCCGGGAGTGGGACCCGCTGCTCGCCGCCGACACCGACGGCGCACTGGTCAACCTCATGAACACCACGCCCGACGGCGACTACCAGACCTACAAGGCGGAGTCCGGGGCGTACGTGCGGGAGCACTTCTTCGGCCGGGACGCGCGTACCCGCAAGATGGTCGAGGGTCTGACCGACGACGAGATCTGGAACCTCAAGCGGGGCGGGCACGACTACCGCAAGCTCTACGCGGCCTACAAGGCGGCGACGGAGCACACCGGCCAGCCGACGGTGATCCTGGCCAAGACCATCAAGGGCTGGACGCTCGGCTCGCACTTCGAGGGCCGCAACGCCACCCACCAGATGAAGAAGCTGACGCTGGAGGACCTGAAGACCTTCCGCGACCGGCTCTACCTGGACATCCCGGACTCGGCGCTGGAGGAGAACCCGTACCTGCCGCCGTACTACCGGCCGGACGAGAAGTCCGACGAGATGCGGTACCTGCACGAGCGGCGGCAGCAGCTCGGCGGCTACCTGCCGACCCGGCGGACCAGCGCCAAGGCCCTGGACATCCCGGGCAGCGAGCGCTTCGCCGACGTCAAGCGCGGTTCGGGCAAGCAGAAGGTGGCCACCACGATGGCCTTCGTCCGCCTGCTCAAGGACCTGATGAAGGACAAGCAGTTCGGTAAGCGCTGGGTGCCGATCATCCCGGACGAGGCGCGTACCTTCGGCCTGGACTCGATCTTCCCGACCGCCAAGATCTACTCGCCGCACGGCCAGCGGTACACCTCGGTCGACCGGGACCTGTTCCTGTCCTACAAGGAGTCGACCGCCGGGCAGATCCTGCACGAGGGGATCAACGAGGCCGGCTCGGTCGCCTCGTTCACCGCGGCCGGCACGTCGTACGCCACCCACGACGAGCCGATGATCCCGATGTACATCTTCTACTCGATGTTCGGGTTCCAGCGCACCGGCGACGGCTTCTGGGCGGCGGCCGACCAGATGGCCCGCGGTTTCGTGCTCGGTGCCACCGCCGGCCGCACCACGCTCAACGGTGAGGGCCTGCAGCACGAGGACGGCCACTCCCTGCTGATCGCGGCCACCAACCCGGCGGTGGTCGCGTACGACCCGGCGTTCGCGTTCGAGATCGCGCACATCATGGAGCGCGGCCTGCACCGGATGTACGGCACGGAGCAGGAGAACGTCTTCTACTACCTGACCATCTACAACGAGCCGATCCACCAGCCGGCGGAGCCGGAGGGCGTGGACGTCGAGGGCATCGTCAAGGGCATCCACCGCTACTCCCCCGCGCCCGCACTGAACGGGAACGCGCCCCGGGCGAACCTGCTGGCCTCCGGCACCGGCATGCAGTGGGCCCTCAAGGCCCAGCAGCTGCTCGCCCAGGACTGGGGGGTGGCCGCCGACGTCTGGTCGGTGACCTCCTGGACCGAGCTGCGCCGGGACGCCATCGAGTGCGAGGAGTACAACCTCCTGCACCCGGGCGCCGAGCAGCGGGTGCCGTACATCCAGCGGAAGCTGGCCGACGCCGAGGGGCCGAAGGTCGCGGTCAGCGACTGGATGCGCGCGGTGCCGGACCTGATCTCCCGCTGGATCCCCGGCGACTGGACCTCGCTGGGCACCGACGGGTTCGGCCTGTCGGACACCCGGCACGCGCTGCGCCGGCACTTCCACGTCGACGCGGAGTCGGTCGCGGTCGCGACGCTGCGCCAGCTCGCGCTGCGCGGGGCGGTACCGGCCCACGTACCGGCCGAGGCGGCCAAGAAGTACGCCATCGACGACGTCAACGCCGCCCCGGTCGGCGAGACCGGCGGCGACAGCTAGCACAACCGCACACCCCACGGGCCCGGCACGGTAGCCACCGCGCCGGGCCCTGGTGCAAGGAAGGGCCCCTTCTTAACGCCTCGCGTAGTAAACGGGCCCACTCTTAACACGCCTCGGCGGGCCCAGGGCCGAAAGCGGTGGCGGCCCGGGTGCACCTGGTAGGGACACCGGGGCCGCCACCGTCGCGGGTGACGCCAGGACGCGGCCGCTCAGCCGACGGCGGCCAGGTCGGTCAGCCGGGCCAGCGAGTCCTCCAGATCGGCGCCGACCCGCCGCAGGCCGAGGCGGAGCAGGGCGGCCTTGACCGGACCGGCCGGCCAGCGTACGACGATGAGCCGTACGACCGTCCCGCCCTCTTCCTCGTCCGGCGTGAGCTGGACGTATATCTCAGTGCGCGCCTCCGCTCGGGCACCGGCGCCCTTGGCGCGTTCGCGCCAGCCGATCAGCGTCGGCTCCTGGTAGGCGATCACCTCGGCCTCATGCGCGGCGCCGCGTCCGGCCTGGACCAGCTGCCGCCGACCGAAGCCCTCCCCCGAGAGGACCTCGGCCGCACGGACCCCGGCCAGCCAGGCCGGCAACTGCTCGGCCCGCTGCACCACATCCCAGACCGCTTCCACCGGCGCCGCCACGTGCGCGCTGCGTTCCACGAGGATCATTTCCGTCTTCCTCCAGTGAGGACATCCCACAATATCGGCACTGTATGCGCAAAAACGGACGTATATGGACGTGTTCGTAAAAGACACGCCGAAAGGTATTGCCCTTCGGTGCAGATCCGCCTATGGACCCGAGCCCCGGCAGCCCCTAAAGTTCCGAGCACATTTCGCGTTTGCCGGGAGGGCGCATGCCGACCGCACCGATGCCCGAATTCCCCACCGGATTCCGCTGGGGCGTCTCCACGTCCGCGTACCAGATCGAGGGCGCCGCCAGCACCGACGGGCGCGGACCGTCCATCTGGGACGCCTTCGCCCACTCCGCCGGCCGGATCGTCGACGACAGCACCGGCGACGTGGCCTGCGACCACTACCACCGGTACGCCGAGGACGTCGCCCTGATGGCCGGGCTGGGCGTCACCGCGTACCGGTTCTCGGTGGCCTGGCCCCGGGTGCTCCCGACCGGCGCCGGCACGGTCAACCCCGTCGGGCTGGACTTCTACGACCGGCTGGTCGACGAACTGCTCGGGCACGGCATCGACCCGGTCGCCACGCTCTTCCACTGGGATCTCCCCCAGCCGCTGGAGGACGCCGGAGGTTGGCTGAACCGGGACACCGCCCACCGCTTCGCCGAGTACGCCGACCTGATGGCCGCCCGTCTCGGCGACCGGGTCAAGCTCTGGATCACCCTCAACGAGCCGTTCATCCACATGAGCCTCGGCCACGGCATGGGCGTACACGCGCCCGGCCGGATGCTGCTCTTCGACGCCTTCCCGGTCGCCCATCACCAACTGCTCGGCCACGGCCTCGCGGTCGCGGCGCTGCGCGCCCGCAGCGCCGCCCCGGTCGCCATCGCCAACAACTACTCGCCGGTGCGGGTGGTCGGCGGCAGCCGGGCCGACGCCACCGCCGCGACGGCCTACGAGGCGCTGCACAACCGGCTGTTCACCGACCCGCTGTTCGGTCGCGGATACCCGCCGGAGCTGGGCTTCGACACAGCTGTGGTCCGCGACGGCGACCTCGACGTCATCGCCGCGCCGATCGACGTGCTCGGCGTCAACTACTACAACCCGACCGGCGTACGCGCGCCCGAGGAGGGCTCGCCGCTCCCGTTCGAGCTGGTGCCGCTCACCGGCTACCCGCGTACCGCCTTCGACTGGCCGGTGGTCCCGGACGGGCTGCGCGAGCTGCTCGGCTGGCTGCACCGCCGCTACGGCGCGGACCTGCCACCGATCCAGATCACCGAGAGCGGCTGCGCCTACGACGACGCGGTCGACGCCGACGGCCAGGTGCACGACCCGGACCGGATCGGCTACCTGGACGGCCACCTCCGGGCGGTCCGCGCGGCGATCGACGACGGGGTCGACGTGACCGGCTACTTCGTCTGGTCGCTGCTGGACAACTGGGAGTGGGCCGAGGGCTTCACCAAACGCTTCGGCCTGGTGCACGTGGACTACCGCACCCAGCGGCGCACGCCGAAGTCGTCGTACGCCTGGCTGCGCGAGGTGATCGCGGCGGCCCGGCGGGAACCGGTCCGGTGACCACCGTCGGCCCGACCCCGACGTCGCTGCCGGCGGCGCTCGCCGAGCCGACCGTGCCGGTCCGGCGGGGGTGGATCGCGCTGCTGTTCGCCGCGAACCTCGGCGTCTGGATGGCGTTCTTCACCCCGATCCAGGTGCTGCTGCCGCAGCAGATCGGGCAGATCGCGCCGGCCAGCAAGGAGGCGATGCTGGCGGTGGTCACCGGGCTGGGCGCGCTGGCCGCGGTGATCGCCAACCCGCTCGCCGGGGCGTTGTCCGACCGGACCTGCCTGCGGCTGGGTGGGCGGGAGTTCGGCCGCCGGCACGTCTGGACCCTCGGCGGCGCGGTGCTCGGCGCGCTGGCCCTGGTGCTGCTCGCCGAGGCGCGCACCATGGTCGGGGTGGCGATCGGCTGGGTCGCCGCGCAGGTCTGCTTCAACGCGATGCTGGCCAGCCTGACCGCCGCCGTACCGGACCGGGTCCCGGTCGCGCAGCGCGGCGGCGTCTCCGGCTGGGTCGGCATCCCCCAGGCGCTGGGGCTGGTGCTCGGCGTGGTGCTGGTCACCGCCGTGGTCACCGGCAACGCTGCCGGGTACCTGGCGATCGCCGCGGCCGTGCTGCTGCTCGCGCTGCCGTTCGCCCTGCGTACGACGGATGACCCACTGCCCCGCACGCACCGGCCGGCGCTGCGCGGCCTGCTCTCGGGAATGTGGGTGTCGCCGCGCCGGCACCCCGACTTCGGCTGGGCCTGGATCACCCGGTTCCTGGTCCAGCTCGGTAACGCCTTCGGCACCCTCTACCTGCTCTACTTCCTCACCGACGAGGTGCGGATGGCCGATCCCGAGGGCGGGCTGCTGGTGCTGATCCTGCTCTACACCGCCGGCCTGATGGCCACCACGGTGGTCGCCGGCCGGCTGTCCGACCGCTCCGGCAAGCGGAAGGTCTTCGTTATCGCCGCTGGGGTGGTGATAGCGGTGGCGGCGCTGCTGCTGGCCATCGCGCCCACCTGGCCGATGGCGCTGGCCGCCGCCCTGCTGCTCGGCGCCGGCTACGGGGTGTACCTGTCGGTGGACGCCGCCCTGATCACCCAGGTGCTGCCGAGGGCCACCGACCGGGCCAAGGACCTCGGCGTGATCAACATTGCCAACTCCGCGCCCCAGGTGCTCGGCCCGGCCATTTCCGCCCCGATCGTGGTGTTTCTGGGCGGCTACCCGGCGCTGTACGCGACCACCGCCGCGGTGACCCTGCTCGGCAGCGTCCTGGTGTTGAAGATCCGTTCCGTCCCGTGACCGCCCGCAGTGTTAAAAGGGGGCCCCGGTACTACACCAGGCGATAACAAGGGGCCCCTCCTTGCATCCAGGCGGGCGGTCGTAGGCTGGGGTCGTGACGGTACGTGTGCGCTTCGCCCCTTCCCCGACCGGTATGTTCCACGTCGGCGGTGCCCGCTCGGCGCTGCAGAACTGGATCTACGCCAAGCAGCAGGGCGGGGTGTTCGTGCTGCGCATCGAGGACACCGACGCCGCGCGCAACAAGCCGGAGTGGACCGAGGGCATCCTGTCGGCGCTGGACTGGATCGGCATCTCGCGGGACAGCTACGAGGGCCCCTACTTCCAGTCCTCGTACGCCGGCGAGCACCGGGCCGCCGCGCGGCGGCTGTACGAGTCTGGCCGGGCGTACTACTGCGACTGCACCCGGGAGGCGGTGCAGGCCCGCACCGGCAACCAGTACACCGGCTACGACGGGTACTGCCGCGACCGCGGGTTGCCGCCCGGCGAGGGCCGCGCGCTGCGCTTCCGCACCCCGGACGAGGGCGCGACGGTGGTCGTCGACCTGATCCGCGGCGAGCCGACCTTCGAGAACAAGCTGATCGAGGACTTCGTCATCGCCCGCGGCGACGGCTCGCCGGTCTTCCTGCTGGCCAACGTGGTGGACGACATGACCATGGGGATCACCCACGTGATCCGGGCCGAGGAGCACCTGCCCAACACCCCCAAGCAGCAGCTGCTGTGGGACGCCCTCGGGGTCAAGCCGCCGATCTGGGCACACGTGCCGGTGGTGGTGAACGAGAAGCGGCAGAAGCTGTCCAAGCGCCGCGACAAGGTCGCCCTGGAGGCGTACCGGGACGAGGGCTACCTCGCCACCGCGATGCGCAACTACCTGATGCTGCTCGGCTGGGCGCCCTCCGGCGACCGGGAGATCGTGCCCTGGTCGGTGATCGAGGACGAGTTCCGGCTGGCGGAGGTCAACCCGTCACCGGCGTTCTTCGACGAGAAGAAGCTGCGCGCGTTCAACGGGGAGTACATCCGGGCGCTGCCGATCGAGGAGTTCGTCGAGGTCTGCCAGCCGTGGCTGACCGGCACCGGCACCATCGCGCCGCCGCCGTGGCAGCCGGAGGAGTTCGACCCGGCCGCGTTCGCCGCGGTCGCACCGCTGGCCCAGACCCGGATCGCGGTGCTCAGCGAGATCGTGCCGAACGTCGACTTCCTCTTCGTCGCCTCGCCGCTGATCGACGAGGCGGCCTGGACGAAGGCGATGAAGGACGGCTCGGCGGAGCTGCTGGACGACGCCATCGCCGCCTTCGAGGCGGTGCCGTCGTGGGACGCGGAGACGCTCAAGGCCACCCTGGAGACGGTCGGCGCGGCCCGCGGCCTCAAACTCGGCAAGGCACAGGCCCCGGTACGGGTGGCGGTCACCGGCCGTACCGTCGGGTTGCCGCTGTTCGAGTCGGTGGAGGTGCTCGGTGCCGAGCGCACCCTGACCCGGCTGCGCGCCGCCCGGGTCCGCCTCACCTGACCGACGACAAGAAGGGGGCCCTTATTAACGCCTGCGGTAGAGGAAGGGCCCCCGCTTAACACCGTGGCCGCCGGGACACGCGAGAGCAACGGCGGGACGTGTGGCAGTGCTCAGCGTCGGGCGGCGCGTCTGCGGAGCAGTCGAGCGGTTGCCAGGACGGCGAGCAGGACCACGGCCGAGAGACCCGCCCACCACCAGCCTGGGCCGGTTGACTCGGCCCTGGGCATGGGTGTTGCCTGCTTCGGTGTGGGGCTCTCCGTCGGGGTCGGTTCGGCCTCCGCCGTGGCCGCGGCGGTGGCCTCCGGGGTCGCGGTCGGCTCCGGGGTCGCGGTCGGGTCGGCGGGCGTACCGGTGGTCAGGGTGAACCGGATCTCGCCGGTGATCGGGTGACCGTCGCCGGAGAACAGCTCGTATCCAACGGTGTACAGGCCCGCCTTGCCGGGGGTGAACGGCACGCTCACCCGGTTGCCGGAGAAGCGCGGCTCGCCGCCGGCCGCCGCGACGTCCTCCGGCCCGTTAACTGTGATCTTCGTCGTAGCCGGGTCGGTCTTGGCCAGAAAGCGCAGCTCGATGCGCTCCGGTGCGGTGGCCACCCGGGCGCCGTCACGCGGATCGCTGCCGGTCAGCTGGTTGTGCGCGGCTGCCGGCGCCGCCGGCAGCAGCAACGACACGCCGACCGCCACGCCGAGAACAGCTGCCCAGGCCCGCGCCATACGCGGTATCCTGCCCCCCATCATTGCCTCCGCAAAGGTAAGATCCGCCCGCTGGTCCACGGCTGCTCGTTAGTCGAGTCGCGATCGCAGATAGTTCCAAATAGTGTTCCACCAGCTGCAACCGATCGACGTTCCGCGGAGTCTTTGAGGTGGGGCCCGTCCTGTGGGTACGGTCACCGCCGTCAACCTTCCAACGCGTGACCCCTGCAGCACAGCCACCCATCGAACGGGGCGAGGAGGCGGCATGGTCCGACGGATGAGGCGACTGGCTGGGGTCGCGATTGGCGGACTCGCGGCGCTGCTGTTGTCGTTCACCCTCGCCGAGCCGGTCAAGGCCGCGCCGAAGGCGCCACCGGCCGGGGTGGACATCAGCGGGGACGGGCTGGCCGAGCCGTTGCGGCTCCGCGCGGAGTCCCATCCCCAGCACGTCGTAGCGGTCATCGAACAGGTCACCCTCCGGGCCCTGGTCCGCCAGTCGGGCAAGCCGAAGGCGGCCGACCTCGGTCCGAAGTACACGGTCGTGGTGCTGGCCGGCGACGTTCCAAAGCAGACCTACGACCTCTACCCGGAGGCGGTGGGCGGGCCGCGGGTCTTCCGGCCGGCCAAGCAGCCGGACTCCCGCAAGACCACGGCGGCCTGGTTCCTCGGCCGGGTCAGCATGTCCGAGACGCTGCGCACCGCCGGTGTGCCGCTGGAGCGGACGTACGAGTCGGTCAGCGGCGGGGTCGGCGGGGGCGAACGGATCATCCCGGAGGACTCGCTCAACCCCGCCGAGGACATCAACGAGGCGTTCGGCGAGCTGCGGCGCCTGCTCCTGCTGAACGTCGCGGTGATGCTGGTGATCACCCTCGGGCTCGCCGGGATCGCGCTGCTGATCCGCCGCCGGACCCGCTGATCGATGCGCTGACCGACGGCTCAGGCCACTCGCGCCCCGGTACCGACCACGGCACCGGGGCGCGACGCGGCCAACCCCGCCGACGCAGCCAGCACCAGCGACCCGGCCAGCACGAACGACCCGACCAGCACCAGCAACTCGGCCAGCAGCACCAGCGACGCGGTCAGCACCAGCGACGTGGGGGACGTTCCCGCCGCGCGTTGCGGTGCGCCGGGCGGACCGGGCCGTGCCGGTGCGCGCCGGCCCAGCCGGGCAGGTGGCTGCGGCAGCCGGCAGTGGCCGGCTCGGCCTGACCCGACGGTGACGGCTCGGCGGCCAGCTGGCGGGGCGCGGCGGGCTCCGGGCCGCGCTGGCGGGGCACGGCGGGCTCGGCGGCGCGAGGCCGAGCGGGCAGGCTCTCCTCCTCGGGACGCTCGGGCGTCCACCCGGCGGCCGGTTCGACCGGATGGGTCAGGCCGGTGGGCCGGCGGTGGTGCTTGGCGGCCGGCTGCTCGTGCAGGCCCGGTCGACACGGCTCACCCTGGGCGCAACCGTGCTCGGCCTCCCCGTGCGCCATCGGCCTCTCCTCACGCTCTCGCCCTCACCCGCCGGTGCCCACCCGGACGTGCAATGTCACCGTACTGGCCGGCCCCGACGGACCGTGCAGCGCATACCCAGGTCGGGGCTCGGCGCCCCGGCGCGGCCACCCGCGACGCCTGCCGTGGAGGTCCAGGTCAGGGCATGTCAGGCTAGGCGGGTGAGTGAGTCGGGCGGGACGGACCTGTCGGCCACGCTGCGCCGGATCGAGCGCGCGGCCGGGGCGCTGGCCACGGCCAGCGTGGCCCGGATGGACGAGACGCTGCCCTGGTTCCGGGAGCTGCCCGCCGACCAGCGGTCGTGGGTGATGCTCGTGGCCCAGGCCGGTGCCCGCTCCCTGGTCCAGTGGTTGCGCTCCGGCGGCGGGACCGGGGAAGGCACCCAGGAGGTCTCCGACGAGGTGTTCGCCACGGCGCCGCAGGCGCTGGCCCGCTCGATCAGCCTCCAGCAGACCGTCGCGCTGATCAAGGTCACCATCGACGTGGTCGAGGAGCAGGTCGGCCACCTCGCCGCCCCCGGCGAGGAGCCGCAGCTGCGCGAGGCGGTGCTGCGGTTCAGCCGGGAGATCGCCTTCGCCGCCGCCCGGGTGTACGCCCGGGCCGCCGAGTCGCGCGGTTCCTGGGACGCCCGCCTACAGGCCCTGCTGGTGGACGCGCTGTTGCGCGGCGACTCCCCGGACGTGCTGGCCAGCCGGGCCGCCGCGCTCGGCTGGACGGACGCGCCGCCGGTGGCGGTGGCGGTCGGCCGGTCGCCCGGCGGCGAGGTCGACGCCGTGCTGCACACCGTCTACCGCCAGGCCCGGCGGATCGGGGTCGAGGTGATCGGCGGCGTGCACGGCGACCGCCTGGTGATCGTGCTCGGCGGGGCGGCGGAGCCGGTCGCGGCCACGGCGAAGCTGCTGACCGCCTTCGGCGAGGGGCCGGTGGTGGTCGGCCCGGCGGTGCCGAGCCTGGACGAGGCCACCGAGTCGGCCCGGGCGGCGCTGGCCGGCTACCGGGCGGCGCCGGCCTGGCCGGCCGCGCCCCGGCCGGTCCACGCCGGCGACCTGCTGCCCGAGCGGGCCCTCGCGGGCGACGCCGAGGCCCGCCGGAGGCTGCGCCACGACGTGTACGCGACGCTGGTCCGCGCCGGCGGCGAGCTGTTGGAGACGCTGGACGCCTTCTTCGCCGCGGGCGGTACGCTGGAGAGCGCCGCGCGGGCGCTGTACGTGCACCCGAACACCGTGCGCTACCGGTTGCGGCGGATCTCCGAGGTCACCGGTTTCAGCCCGCTGACCGCCCGGGACGCCTTCGCCCTGCGGGTCGCGCTGACCGTGGGCCGGCTGGATCCGGTGGTGCCAGCCCAGACATTGACCCCACCGGTCGGCAAAAGATCACAGTCTGGCGATGACCAACGCCAATCTTTGTAGGATCTCTCCAAAGGTACTAGTGCGGTTTGGTGGCAGCCGGCACAGCGCAACCCATGGGTATCCGGGAGAGTCATAGACGTGCTCGCCGTACTCTGCCCCGGCCAGGGTTCTCAGAAACCCGGCTTCCTGACGCCCTGGCTCGACCTGACCGGCGCCGAGTCCCGGTTGCGCTGGTGGTCCGCGCTGGCCGGCGTCGACCTGGTGCACCTGGGCACCGCCGCCGACGCCGACGAGATCCGGGACACCGCCCGGACCCAACCGCTGCTGGTCGCCGCGGCGCTGCTCGCCGCCGAGCACCTGCCGATGTACGACGTCGCACTGACCGCGGGGCACAGCGTCGGTGAGCTCGGCGCGGCGGCGCTGGCCGGCGTACTGCCGGCCGAGACGGCGATCACCCTGGCCGGCGTACGCGGCCGGGAGATGGCCGCCGCCTGCGCGCTGGAGCCGACCAGCATGGCCGCCGTGCTCGGCGGCGACCCGGACGAGGTGGTCGCCGCGATCACCGGGCACGGGCTGTACCCGGCCAACCGCAACGGCAGCGGTCAGATCGTCGCCGCCGGCGCGGTCGCCGGGCTGGAGAAGCTCGCCGCCGAGCCACCGACCCGGGCCCGGGTCATCCGGCTCCAGGTGGCCGGAGCGTTCCACACCCCGTACATGGCCCCGGCGGAGGCGGCGTTGGCCACGGTCGCGGCCGGGATCATCCCGACCGACCCGACCCGGATCCTGCTGTCCAACCTCGACGGCGCGGCGGTCAACCACGGCCGGGAGATCCTTCAGCGGCTGGTCCGCCAGGTCACCGCCCCGGTCCGCTGGGACCTCTGCATGACCACCCTCGCCGACCTCGGCGTGACCGGCGTGATCGAGCTGCCGCCCGCCGGCACGCTCGCCGGGCTGGTCAAGCGCGAGCTCAAGGGTGCCGGCGCGCCGGAGATCGTCACCCTGAACACGCCGGACGACCTGCCCGCCGCGCGCGACCTGATCGCCCGGCACGGCATGCCGCCCAGCCACGAGCCGGCCATCGCGTTCCGCGTCGTGGTGGCCCCCTCGGCCGGTACCTTCGTGCCCACCGAGCAGCTCGCCGAGGGTGACACGGTCCGCGCCGGGCAGATCATCGGCCACGTCGCCACCCGACAGGGTCCGGCCGAGGTGACCGCCCACGACAGCGGCGTGCTCACCGAGTGGCTCGCCCACCACGACGACCCGGTCGCCCCGGGCCAACCGCTCGCCCGCATCGGAGGCCACGCATGACCGGCAGCAGGATTGTCTCGCTGGGGCACTACCAGCCGTCCCGGGTGGTGACCAACGACGAGATCGCCCAGCTGGTGGAGACCAGTGACGAGTGGATCCGGGACCGGGTCGGCATCGTCTCCCGGCGGATCGCCGGTGACGAGACGGTCGCCGACATGGCCGCGGCCGCCGCCGACAAGGCGCTGGCCAACTCCGGCCTGACCGCCGCCGACATCGACCTGGTCGTGGTCGCCACCTGCACCTCGGTCGACCGCAGCCCGAACGTGGCCTGCCGGGTCGCGGCCAAGCTGGGCATCAACTCGCCCGGGGCGTTCGACGTCAACACCGCCTGCTCCGGCTTCGCGTACGGCCTGGGCATCGTGGACCACGCGATCCGGGCCGGTGCGACCCGCAACGCGATCGTGATCGGTGCCGAGAAGCTGTCCGAGTTCACCGACTGGACCGACCGCTCCACCTGCATCATCTTCGCCGATGGCGCGGGCGCCGCCGTGGTCACCGCCGCCGCCGAGGACGAGTCGGCCGGCGTGGGCCCGGTGGTCTGGGGCTCGGTGCCCGAGCGCGGCGACGCGGTACGCATCGAGGGCTGGCGGCCGTACGTCGCGCAGGAGGGCCAGACGGTGTTCCGCTGGGCCACCACGGCGCTGGCCCCGCTGGCGTTGCAGGCGTGCGAGCGGGCCGGGGTCGACCCGTCCGAGCTGGCCGCGTTCGTCCCGCACCAGGCCAACTCCCGGATCATCGACGGGATCGCCAAGCGGCTGAACATCCCGCAGGCGATCATCGCCAAGGACATCGTCGAGTCCGGCAACACCTCCGCGGCCAGCATCCCGCTGGCCCTGTCCAAGCTGGTCGAGCGCCGCGAGGTGCCCTCGGGCGCACCGGTGCTGCTGTTCGGCTTCGGCGGCGGCCTGACCTACGCCGGTCAGGTCGTCCGCTGCCCCTGATACCCCCACGGCGCGCCAGCGCCGAGGAGCGACAGGCGGCGTCGCCGCCGTCGAGAGAAACCCGATGAGAGGAACCAACCGCAATGACCCGTGACGAGATCACCGCCGGCCTCGCCGAGATCCTCGAAGAGGTTGCCGGGGTGAACCCGGACGACGTGGCCGAGGGGAAGTCCTTCACCGACGACCTGGACGTCGACTCGCTCTCCATGGTGGAGGTCGTGGTGGCGGCCGAGGAGAAGTTCGGCGTCAAGATCCCGGACAACGAGGTGCAGAACCTCAAGACGGTCGGGGACGCCGTCAGCTACATCGAGGCGCAGTCCTGATCATGAGTCGCACCGACGTCGTCGTCACCGGGCTCGGCGCGACCACCCCGCTGGGCGGGGACGTCGCGTCGACCTGGGACGCCATGCTCGCCGGCCGCTCCGGGGTGAGTGCGCTCACCCAGGAGTGGGCCGCGCAGCTGCCGGTCCGGATCGCCGGCCAGCTCGCGGTCGATCCGGCCAATCTGCTGGACCGGGTCAAACTGCGCCGGCTGGACCGCTCCGAGGCGATCGCACTGATCGCCGCCCATCAGGCCTGGGCGGACGCCGGCCTGGCCGACTCCGGGTTGGACCCGGAGCGGCTGGGCGTCAGCGTCGGCTCCGGCATCGGCGGCGCCGTGACCCTGCTCGCGCAGGACGACATCCTGGAGGCCTCCGGCCCCCGCCGGGTGTCCCCGCACACCGTGCCCATGCTGATGCCCAACGGCCCGGCCGCCTGGGTGGGCCTGGAACTCGGTGCGCAGGCCGGCGTGCACTCGGTGGCCAGCGCCTGCGCCACCGGCGCGGAGGCGATCGCGCTGGGCCTGGACATGATCCGGGCCGGCCGCGCCGACGTGGTGGTGGCCGGCGGCACCGAAGCGGTGATCCACCCGCTGCCGATCGCCGGCTTCGCCTCGATGCGGGCCATGTCGACCCGCAACGACGAGCCGGAGCGGGCCTCCCGGCCGTGGGACAAGAACCGGGACGGATTCGTCCTCGGCGAGGGCGCCGGCATCGTGGTGCTGGAGCGGGCCGAGCACGCCGCCGCCCGGGGCGCCCGGGTGTACGCGCGGCTGGCCGGGGCCGGCATCACCTCCGACGGCTACGACATCGTCCAGCCGCACCCGGAGGGGGCCGGCGCGATCCGGGCCATCGCCAAGGCGATCGCCGACGCGGGCGTGGCCAAGGCCGACATCACCCACGTCAACGCGCACGCCACGTCGACGCCGGTGGGCGACCTGGCCGAGATCAAGGCGCTGCACCGCGCCCTGGGTGACCATCCGGTGCTGACCGCCACCAAGTCGATGTCCGGGCACCTGCTCGGCGCGGCCGGCGCGCTGGAGTCGATCGCGACGATCCTGGCCATCCGCGACAGCGTGGTGCCGCCGACGATCAACCTGGACGACCCGGACGACGGCCTCGACCTCGAGGTGGTCGCCGGCAAGGCACGCCAGCTGGACATCCCCGCCGCGCTGAACAACTCGTTCGGCTTCGGCGGTCACAACGTGGCTCTGGTCTTCACCCGGGACTGAGCCCCACAGCCGGGGAGGCGCACGTGAGTAGCACCGTTGCCGGTGCCGAGACATCCGCCGTGGATCATCGGGACCCCGAGGTTCGGCTCCGTGCCCTCTTCGACGCTGGGTCGCTGCGCCTGCTGGCGCCCCGGGACACCTCGGGCGTGCTCTGGGCGCGTGGCGAGATCGAGGGCACGCCCGCGATCGCGTACGCCACCGACGCGACGAGGATGGGTGGGGCGATGGGCACCGACGGGTGCCGGCACATCGTCGACGCTATCGACACCGGGGTACGGGAGCGGGTGCCGGTGCTCGGCCTCTGGCACTCCGGCGGTGCCCGGCTGGCCGAGGGCGTGGTCGCGCTCGACGCCGTCGGGCAGGTGTTCGCCGCCATGGTCCGGGCCTCCGGCCGGGTGCCGCAGATCTCCGTGGTGCTCGGCCCGGCGGCCGGTGGCGCGGCGTACGGGCCGGCGCTGACCGACGTCGTGGTGATGAGCGGTGCGGGCCGGATCTTCGTGACCGGTCCCGAGGTGGTCCGCAGCGTCACCGGCGAGCAGGTCGACATGGAGCGCCTCGGTGGCCCCGAGCCGCACGGCCGGCGCTCCGGCGTGGTGCACGTGACCTGCTCCGACGACGAGCAGGCGATGGCCGAGTCGCGCAGACTCGCCGCGCTGCTCGGCCGCCAGGGCCGGCTGTCCCCCGACGACGTGCCCGCCACCGCCGAGGGCGGGCACGACCTGGCCGCGAGGATGCCGGCCGAGGCCAATCGGGCGTACGACGTCAGGCCGGTGGTCAAGGCACTGCTCGACGCACCGGGCGTGGAACTGCACGCCAAGTGGGCACCGAACGTCGTCACCACGCTGGGCCGGTTCGCCGGCCGCACGGTCGGCGTCATCGCGAACAACCCGCTGCGCCTCGGTGGCTGCCTCGACGCGTCCAGCGCCGAGAAGGCGGCCCGGTTCGTGCGGATGTGCGACTCGCTCGGCGTACCACTGATCGTGCTGGTCGACGTGCCGGGCTACCTGCCCGGGCTGGGCCAGGAGTGGGACGGCGTGGTGCGCCGGGGGGCCAAGCTGCTGCACGCCTTCGCCGAGGCGGTGGTGCCGCGGGTGACCCTGGTGACCCGCAAGGCGTACGGCGGGGCGTACATCGCGATGAACTCCCGCTCGCTCGGTGCGACCGCGGTGTTCGCCTGGCCGAACGCGGAGGTCGCGGTGATGGGGGCCAGCGCGGCGGTGAACATCCTGCACCGCAAGAAGCTGGCCGCGGCACCGGCCGAGGAGCGGGAGGCGCTGCGCGCCCAGCTGATCGAGGAGCAGACCCGGGTCGCCGGTGGCGTGAACCGGGCGCTGGAGATCGGCGTGGTGGACGACGTGATCACGCCGGAGCAGACCCGCCGGCGGCTCGCCGAGGCCCTGGCGTCCGCGCCGGCCGCCCGTGGTGCGCACGGCAACATCCCGCTGTAGCAGATCGACGTACCGGCCCCCGGCCGACGCCTCCGGGTGTCGGCCCGGGGGCCTCGTCGTGCTCCGCTTGACCCTCCAGCGGCTGGAACGTGCAGAGTGACCTGGTGACCGACCTGTTCACCATCGGGCAGCTGGCGCGCCGGACCGGGCTGTCCGTGCGGACCATCCGCTTCTGGTCCGACCTGGACCTGCTGTCCCCGACCACTCGCTCCGGCGGTGGCTACCGGCTCTACGACGCGGTCGCGGTGGCCCGGCTGGAGCTGCTGCGCAGCCTACGTGATCTGGGGATCGGCCTGGACGACGTGCGTCGGATCCTGGAACGGCAGACCAGCGTCCGGGAGGTGGCGCAGGCGCACGTCCGGGCGCTCGACACGGAGATCCGGACGCTGCGGCTGCGCCGGGCGGTGCTGCGGTCGGTCACCCGACGTGGCAGTACGACCGAGGAGTTGAGACTGATGAACGACCTGGCCCGCCTCTCCGCTCAGGAGCGGCAGCAGATCATCGACGACTTCGTCGCCGAGGTCTTCGCCGGCCTCGACGGCGGTCCCGACGCCGGCCTGGCCCAGGCGATGCGCACGATGCCCGCGGAGCTACCCGACGAGCCCAGCGACGCCGAGGTGGACGCCTGGCTGGAACTCGCCGAACTGGTCGCCGACCCGGACTTCCGTCGCCGGGTACGCGAGATGGCGGAGGCCGGGTCGGCAGAGGCCGCCACCCCACCCCCGGAGCCGCTGCGGTCGATCGAGGTGGCCCGCCAGGCGCTCGACGCCGGTGTCACCCCCGACTCCGACCAGGCGCGGGCGGTGCTGGACGAGATGGTCGACCCGACGCTCTCCGCGCCGGAGCGACGCCGGCTGGCCGAGGAGATGGCCACGTTCACCGACCGCCGGGTGGAGCGGTACTGGCAGCTCATCGGGGTGCTCAACCGTCGGCCACCGTTCCCGCCCGCCGTGCCGGTGGTGGAGTGGCTGATCGCCGCGCTGCGGGCGAGCCGCTGAAGGATTTGACCTCGGGCGCTGACCCGGCGCGGCGGGTCGACCGTGCGCTGCGAGCTGGACGGCCGAGCGGTCACCCCGGGTTTCGTGCGGGTGTGGACCATCGACGGCACCGGCATCCCGGCCCGGCAGGCGCTGGAGGCGTTCGTCAACGCCGGGGAGGGGCTGACCGAGCCGCAATACCGCGAGACCCGCGCCGGTGACCTCGACGTGGTCGAGGCGACCTGGCTGAGTCGGCGGATGCTGGCCGACGAGGACATCCGGGAGTGGGCGCTGGCCGTCGAGGTGGGTGACCGGACGGTGCTGGTCGAGGCGAGCAGCACCAGCTTCGGCGAGCCGACCGACCTGCTGCCGGCGTACCGACTGGCCCGCGACACCATCGCCGGCCCGGCCTGATCCGCGGCGTCAGTCCGGGCAGGTGGTGGCGGGCAGCCCGGTCACCTTGACCGGGGAACGCCCCGGCGGGCTGGCCTTGCCGGCGAGCACGTCGGCGAGCGCGGCCATCGAGGCCCGGCTCGACGAGTAGGTGGCCAGCAGGGTCGGCGACGTCGCCCGGGCCAGCACGTACGGGGTGTCCATGGCGACCGTGACGGCCGCGTCGTCCCGCAGGTCGGCGGCGCCGTCGCCGTACCCGACCAGGTGGACGACGGTGCCGCCGCTGGGCACCACCTTCACCCCGGCCGCGGTCAGCGCCTCGGTCAACGCGGCCCGGGTGTGCGCCCGGCCGCCGGAGGAGGTGACCGTGACCGGGCCACGCACCCCGGTGCTGTCGCACCGGCCGCGCAGCACGGTGACCGCGGCGGCGGCCAGCGCACCGGCCGCCTTCCGGTGCGCCGGGGTGTTCAGCGTGGACAGCTCCGGCTGCTCCCCGCCGGCCAGGGTGAACTTCATGGTCAGCACGCGGGTGGCCGCCTCCACCAGCCGGGCCCGGGGCAGCGAGCCGTCCCGCAGCGCCGCCAGCAGCCCGTCGTACGCCTGGCCGACGTTCGGCGGCATGAGGATCAGGTCGTTGCCGGCCTTCAGCGCGCGTACCGCGGCCTCCCCCGGTGACCAGCGGCGGGCCGGCGGCATGTTCATCCCGTCGGTGATGACCACGCCCTGGAAGCCGAGTTGCCCGCGCAGCACCTCGGTGAGCAGCTTGTACGAGAAGGTGGCGGCCACGCCCGGGTCGACCGACTGCACGTCGAGGTGGGCGGACATCACCGCCAGGGCCCCGGCCTCGATGCCGGCGGTGAACGGCGGCCACGCCTCGGTCTCCAGCGTCTTGCGCGGCTGGCCGAGCACGGGCAGGTCCTTGTGCGAGTCGTCGGCGCTGTGGCCGTGCCCCGGGAAGTGCTTGACGGTGGCCGCCACACCGGCCGCCTGCAACCCCCGCACCGCGCCGCCGACCTGCTCCGCCGCCCGCTGCGGGTCCGCGCCGAACGACCGGGACCCGATCACCGTGCTGCGGGTGACCAGTACGTCGGCGACCGGCGCGAAGTCGAGGTTGATCCCCATCGCGGCGAGTTCGGTGCCGGCGGCCCGCCAGGCGGCCTCGGTCAACGCAGGGTCACCGGCGGCGCCGGCGGCGAGCGCGCTGGGCAGCATGGTCACCCCGTCGGTGATCCGGGTGACCACCCCGTACTCCTGGTCGGTGCCGATCAGGAAGGGCGCCGCCCCGGCGGGCAGCTTCCCGGCGGCCGTACGCAGCCCGGTGGTCAGCTCCCGGACCTGCTTCGGGTTGTCGACGTTGGTGGTCGCCTGGTTGCTCTGGGTGGGGTCGTCCGCGCTGAAGCCCACCAGGATCAGCCCGCCGAGGCGGTACTTCTCGATCATTTCAGCCGGGGTGTCCACGCCGGCCAGGGCCTGGTTGCCGGTCGCCGAGCCGGCCGAGACCTCGGTCGCCCGGTCGCCGTACGCGTAGGGCATCAGCACCTGGCCGACCAGGTCCTCGTCGGCGAGGTCGGCGATCAGCGCGGCGGCCCGGGTGGCCGGATCGTCCGGCGGCGCGCTCGACGGCGGGGCGGGATCCGTGGCCGGGGCGGACGACGGGGCCGAGCCCGGTCGCTGCCCGGGCGCGGAGCACCCGGAGCCGAGCAGTGCGATCACGGCGACAAGCGCGGCGGTGACGCGCCGAGGGGTAGGCGACACGCGGACCATCCCACCAGCTCACCGCGTATCGGGGCAACTCGACCTTGCCCAGGCCGTCGCCCCGGGTCGCTCAGCCGACCCCGGGCCGTCGCCCTGAACCGCTCAGCCGACCCCGAGCCGTCGCCGTGGGCCGCTCAGCCGACCCGGGTGAGCAGGGTCACCGGCGCGCCGTCCCCGGCGTAGCGGTACGGCTCCAGCTCGGCGTCCCACGCGCTGCCGAGCGCCTTGTCGAGGGCGTGCGCGAGGGCCTCCGGCCCCCGCGCGGCCGCCATGATGCTGCGTAGTCGGTCCTCGCCGAGCTGAATGTCCCCGGCGGCGCCGACGGTGGCCCGGAACAGCCCTCGGCCTGGGACGTACATGAAGCGTTCGCCGTCGGCCCCCGGACTGGGCTCCTCGGTTACCTCGAAACGGATCATGGGCCACTGCCGGAGGGCAGCGGCCAGTTCGGCGCCCGTTCCCGGGCGGCCGGACCACCCGCACTCGGCCCGGCGGGAGCCGGGATCGACGGGTTGAGCCGTCCACTGCAGATTGACCGGCGCGGCGAGGACGCGCGCGATCGCCCACTCGACGTGTGAGCACACGGCGAGCGGGGTCGAGTGGACATATACGACGCCACGCGTTGGCACGGTGACCTCCCGGAGAGCGAGGTGCGTCT
Organism: Micromonospora craterilacus; assembly: GCF_003236315.1. Taxonomy (GTDB): domain Bacteria; phylum Actinomycetota; class Actinomycetes; order Mycobacteriales; family Micromonosporaceae; genus Micromonospora; species Micromonospora craterilacus. The sequence goes on along the minus strand of NZ_POTY01000106.1, from coordinate 680 downwards.
TCCCCTACGACCTCACCCGGGCCGGGTGCGTTGCTTGGAACACATGATGACTGGTGTGACGGATGGTGCGCCAGGGAATCGCCGAATCCGCCGGCCGGAATACCCGGACAGGTGACTGCCGTTCCACCTCGTGACGCCGCGATGACCAGCCGGGATCGTGGGTCGTGTACAGTTCCATCGGCGGCCTGTGCCGCGTACGTCTTTCGCGGGGTCACCCCTCCGGTGTCACCCGCACAGCCCCCGGACATACCCGTCCTCCGTACGTCTTGCAAGGAGTACCTCCGTGGCGAGCAACACCTCTAAGACCGCGCGCGCGTCAGTCCGGGCCGGCCAGGCTGGCCAGGGTGGCGCACTCAGCGTGCTGGGCGAGTTCAAGTACGTCATCCCGCTCAACGGCGGCAAGCACGCCTACGTGCGGAACCTGACCAACGGCAAGACCGCGCACCTGCGCACCGACTCCGAGGCCTTCATCGAGGAGATCCGGACGCTGGCCACCGCCGGTCACGCCACCAAGATCCGGGCGGAGATCAACAACCTCAACGTCCTCCACCCGGGCGACGGCTGGGACGCCACCGAGAAGCGCCTGGTCGAGGCCGGCGTCTTCGAGGGCTGAGCCCCTCCCCAGGCACCACACGAACGCCCGCCGGCCCCGCCGGCGGGCGTTCGCACATCTCCCCCTC
>NZ_POTY01000105.1 GCF_003236315.1 Micromonospora craterilacus | reverse complement strand
ACTTCACGGAGGGGTGGACGAAGGGGGGCCGGGTCAGGCGTACCGGGACTCGGCGGTTGCGGACGTCCACGTGCAGGTCGGTGCCGTCGGCGAGGCCGGGGGCGGTGTCGATCAGCGCCAGGGCGATGCCCTGCTTCTTCGTCGGGCTGAAGGTGCCGCTGGTGATGGTGCCGACCTGGGTGTCACCGTGGTACACGGCCATGCCGGGGCGCGGGATGGCGCGGTCGACGGCCGCCAGGCCGCGCAGCGTACGCGTCGGACCGGCGGCCTTCTCCGCGAGCAGCGCGTCGCGGCCCCAGAAGGCCGGCTTGTCCCAGCCCACCGCCCAGCCCGAGCGGGCCTGCACCGGGGTGATCTCCAGCGACAGGTCCTGCCCGTGCAGCGGGTACCCCATCTCGGTGCGCAACGTGTCCCGGGCGGCCAACCCGCAGGCCCGCGGCGCCGGTTCGGCGGCGAACAACGCGTCCCAGACCGCGACCGCGTCGCCGGCCGGGACCACCAGTTCGTAGCCCAGCTCACCGGTGTAGCCGGTGCGGCAGACGGTCAGCTCGACGCCGTCGAGGGTGGCCGGCGAGAAGCTCATGTACCCGTGCTCGGTGGGCAGCCCCAGCGCGCCCAGCAGTTCCGCGGAGCGCGGCCCCTGCACCGCCAGTACGGCGTGCGCCTCGTGCTCGTCGGTGACCGTGACCTGCGGCGGCGCGGCGGCCCGCAGCCGGCGCACCACCTCGGCGGTGTTCGCCGCGTTCGGGATGAGGAAGACGTGGTCGTCGGCGTACAGGTAGGCGATGATGTCGTCCACCACGCCACCGGTGGCCTCGTCGCAACAGAGGGTGTACTGCGCCCGGCCCGGGCCGATCCGGCCCAGGTCGTTGCTGAGGCAGGCGTTGACGAACGCCGCCGCCCCCGGCCCGGTCACCCGTACCTTGCCGAGGTGCGAGACGTCGAACACGCCGACCTCGGTCCGCACCGCGGTGTGCTCCCGGAGCACCCCGCCGCCGGCGTACTCCAGCGGCATCTCCCAGCCGCCGAACGGGGCGAACTTGGCGCCGAGCGCGGTGTGCCGCTCAGCCAGCGGAGAACGACGCAGCCGGGTCTCGGCAGCGTCGGTGGTCACGTCGGTCATGGGTGGGAACTTACCGGGACGCACCGGTCTGGTTAGCATCGGCGGGACCCCGCTGGATGAACCGGCGGGACAGCATCGACGTCCGGCGGGTAAATCACCCGCCGGCACACTCCACCGCCGGTACGCCACCACGCGACCGGCCCGGCCCGCCCGGGAGCAGCTTCCGTGACATCGCCCAGCACCACCCTGAGCCTGGTCGACACCGACCCCGCCGAACTCGCCGTCGACGCGATCGTGATCGGCGTGCATAGTACGACCGGCGAGCCGGCCGCCACCAGCGGCTTCGCCGGCACCCTGCTGCTCGCCACCGGCGCAGAGAGCATCGCCGCCGCCTTCGACGGCAAGTTGACCGAGACGCTGGCGCTGCTCGGCGCGACCGGCGGCCCGGGCGAGGTGATCAAGTTGGCGACCCTAGGCACCGTCACCGCCCCGGTGATCGCCGCAGTCGGCCTCGGCCCGGAGCCCAGCGGTGCGGCGCCCGCGCCGGAGACCCTGCGTCGGGCCGCGGGGGCCGCCGTACGGTCCCTGGCCGGCGCGCCCCGGGTGGCGCTCGCGCTGCCGCTGCCGGACGACGCGGACGCGATCGAGGCGCTGCGCGCCGTCGCCGAGGGTGCCCTGCTGGGCGGCTACCGCTTCGCCGGCTACAAGACCCGGCCGCAGCCGACCCGGCGCGAGCCGGTGGCCGAGGTGCTGGTGGCCGTGCCGGACGCCGCGGACGCGGGTGCGCAGGCCGAGATCACCCGGGCGCGGACGGTCGCCGACGCGGTCCGGCGCACCCGGGACTGGGTCAACATCGCCCCGAACGAGCTGCGCCCGCCGGCCTTCGCCGACTCGGTCGCCGAGGCGGCCCGGGCGGCGGGCCTCGAGGTCGAGGTGCTCGACGAGGTCGCGCTGCGCGAGGGCGGATACGGCGGCATCACCGCGGTCGGGCAGGGCTCGGAGGCCCCGCCCCGCCTGGTCAAGCTGACCTGGACGCCCGACGGCGGCGGCACCGGCAAGCGGGTGGCGCTGGTCGGCAAGGGCATCACCTTCGACACCGGCGGCATCTCGATCAAGCCGGCGCAGGGCATGTGGGAGATGAAGTCCGACATGGCCGGGGCGGCGGCGGTGGCCGCCACCATGCTGGCCGTCGCCGAGCTGAAGCCGGCGGTGACGGTGACCGCGTACGTGCCGATGGCGGAGAACATGCCGTCGGGCACGTCGTACCGGCCGGGCGACGTGATCAGCATGTACAACGGCAAGAAGGTGGAGGTGCTCAACACCGACGCCGAGGGCCGGATGATCCTCGGTGACGCGATGGCCCGGGCCTGCGAGGACGGCTGCGACTACCTCTTCGAGACCTCCACCCTCACCGGTGGTCAGGTGGTGTCGCTGGGCAAGCGGATCTCCGGCGTGATGGGCACCGCCGAGCTGTGCGAGCGGGTCCGCGAGGCCGGCGACGCGGTCGGCGAGCCGGCCTGGCCGATGCCGCTGCCGGACGACGTGCGCAAGGGCATGGACTCCGAGGTGGCCGACATCTCCCAGGTCAACGCCGGCATGGACCGGGCCGGTCACATGCTGCAGGGCGGGGTCTTCCTGCGCGAGTTCGTCACCGACGAGGTCGCCTGGGCGCACATCGACATCGCCGGTCCGGCCTACCACTCGGGCGAGGCGACCGGCTACTGGACCAAGGGCGGCACCGGCGTTCCGGTGCGTACCCTGCTGCACCTGATCGACGACGTGGCCGCCAACGGCTGACGTGCAAGGAGGGGCCCCCTGTTAACGCCTGGCGTAAGGCAGGGGGCCCCTTTTAACGCCTTGCCCGGACAGTGCCGCAGCGGGGCTCAGAACAGCTCGGGACGGCGCTTGCGGCGCTCGTTGTAGTCGCGCATGCGCTGCGGATAACCCATCAGCGCGATGTCGTAGATCGGGATGCTCAGCCGGTGCGCGAAGCGCCGCGCGCCGTCCGGCCCGTCGATGCGGCGCCGGGTCCACTCGCCGTCGTCGGCGATCAGGATGACGGTGGTCTCGGTGACGGTGGTACGGGGCTCGATGTACGCCTCGACCCCCTTCCGACTCCGGACAAAGTTCTCCAAGTGCTCCAGATCGGCGCGATTAGCCGTACGGTCAGGGTCAACCGCCCGTGCCCGCTTGCGTCGCCGGAACAGTCCCACCGAGCCGTCTCCCCACCGTCCGTCATCGAAGGCAGTGCCAAGGGTACGTGGCCGCAACGTGTCGTTGGGCACCTCGGTACGCGGGTTCGTCACGGTGGTGACAAGATGGCCGAGGTGGGGTGTGTCCCTGTTACCCCACCGTGACCCCCGATGCAGCGACGCGACCTGGGAGTTGGACGTGAGCGAGCCGAACGACGCAACCTTCGACATCGTCATCCTCGGAGGTGGCAGCGGCGGTTACGCGACCGCGCTGCGCGCCGTCCAGCTGGGCCTGACGGTCGCACTGGTCGAGAAGGCCAAGCTCGGCGGCACCTGCCTGCACAACGGCTGCATCCCGACCAAGGCGCTGCTGCACGCCGCCGAGATCGCCGACCAGACCCGCGAGTCGGAGCAGTTCGGCATCAAGGCCGAGCTGGTCGGCATCGACATGGCCGCGGTCAACTCGTACAAGGACGGCGTGATCTCCCGGCTCTACAAGGGCCTGCAGGGCATGCTCAAGAGCAACAAGTCGATCACCATCGTCGAGGGGCACGGCCGGCTGGTCGCCCCGAACACGGTCGAGGTCGACGGCAAGCGGTACACCGGCCGCAACGTGGTGCTGGCCTCCGGCTCGTACGCCAAGAGCCTGCCGGGCCTGGAGGTCGACGGCGAGCGGGTGATCACCAGCGACCACGCCCTGGTCCTGGACCGGGTCCCCGCCTCCGCCATCGTGCTGGGCGGCGGCGTGATCGGCGTCGAGTTCGCCAGCGTGTGGAAGTCCTTCGGCGTGGACGTGACGATCATCGAGGCGCTGCCCCGGTTGGTCGCCGCCGAGGACGAGGAGTCGTCGAAGGCGCTGGAGCGGGCCTTCCGGAAGCGGAAGATCAACTTCAAGGTCGGCAAGCCGTTCGAGAAGGTCGAGAAGACCGACAGCGGCGTGAAGGTGACCATCGCCGGCGGCGAGACCGTCGAGGCGGAGCTGCTGCTGGTCGCGGTCGGCCGCGGTCCGAACACCGCCAACCTCGGGTACGAGGAGCAGGGCGTGAAGATGGACCGTGGCTTCGTGCTGACCGACGAGCGGCTGCGCACCAACGTGCCGAACGTCTACGCGGTCGGCGACATCGTGCCCGGCCTCCAGCTCGCCCACCGCGGCTTCCAGCAGGGCATCTTCGTGGCCGAGGAGATCGCCGGCCAGAGCCCGGCGGTGATCGACGAGGCGGGCATCCCGCGGGTCACCTACTGCGACCCGGAGCTGGCCTCGGTCGGCCTCACCGAGGCGAAGGCCAAGGAACAGTACGGTGCTGACAAGATCAAGACTTACAACTACAACCTCGGCGGCAACGGCAAGAGCCAGATCCTCAAGACGGCCGGCTTCGTGAAGCTGGTCCGGGTCGAGGACGGGCCGGTGGTCGGCGTGCACATGATCGGCGCCCGGGTCGGCGAGCTGGTCGGCGAGGCGCAGCTGATCTACAACTGGGAGGCGTACCCGGGCGAGGTGGCGCAGCTCGTGCACGCCCACCCGACGCAGAACGAAGCCCTGGGCGAGGCGCACCTGGCCCTCGCCGGCAAACCGCTGCACGCACACGCCTGACCACGACGTATCCGCGGCGTCCGGCGACGGGCGATGATCCCCCCACCAGGGAAATGAAGGAGTCTGGAGAACATGCCGGTATCGGTCACCATGCCCCGGCTCGGCGAGAGCGTCACCGAGGGCACCGTCACGCGCTGGCTCAAGCAGGAGGGTGAGACCGTCGAGGTCGACGAGCCCCTGCTCGAGGTATCCACGGACAAGGTCGACACCGAGATCCCGTCCCCGGCGGCCGGCGTGCTGACCCGGATCGTGGTGGGCGAGGACGAGACGGCCGAGGTCGGCAGCGAGCTGGCGGTGATCTCCGGCGAGGGCGAGCCGGCCGGCGGCGGAGCCGCGCCGGAGCAGGCGGCCCCCGCTGAGCAGGCCGCCGAGGCGGCCGAGGAGCCCCAGGCCGAGGCGGAGCAGCCGGCCGTCGAGGAGCCGGCTCCGGCCGCCCCGGCCCCGTCGGGCGCGGGCACCCCGGTGCAGATGCCGGCCCTCGGCGAGAGCGTCACCGAGGGTACGGTCACCCGCTGGCTCAAGCAGGTCGGCGAGACCGTCGAGGTGGACGAGCCGCTGCTGGAGGTCTCCACCGACAAGGTCGACACGGAGATCCCCTCGCCGGTCGCCGGCACCCTCCTGGAGATCAAGGTCGCCGAGGACGAGACCGCCGAGGTCGGTGCCACGCTGGCCGTCGTCGGTGCCGCCGGTGGTGCCCCGGCCGAGGCGAAGCCGCAGCCGAAGCCCGAGCCGGTGGCGCAGCCGGCGGCTCCCGCCGAGCAGCCGCCGGCCCGGCCCGAGCCGCAGGTGTCGGAGCCCACGCCGGGCACGTCGTACAGCCAGCCGGCCGCGGAGGCCGAGACCGCGCCGGAGCCGGTCCGGGCCGAGCAGGCCGCGCAGCCGCCGGCACCGGCCCCGCAGCGCGTGGCGGCGCCTGCCGCCGGTGCCGAGCAGGCGGCCGGTTACGTGACCCCGCTGGTACGCAAGCTCGCCGGCGAGCACGGCGTGGACCTCGCCTCGGTCAACGGCACCGGTGTCGGCGGCCGGATCCGCAAGCAGGACGTGCTGGACGCGGCCGAGAAGGCGCGTGCCGCCAAGGCCGCCCCGGCTCCGGCGCAGCCGGCCGCGCCGGCGGCCCCGGCCCGGGCCGCCGAGAAGCCGCAGCCGAGCGCGAAGCGCGGCACCACGGAGAAGCTGCCCCGGATCCGCGCGGCCATCGCCAAGCGGATGCAGCAGTCGCTGCACGAGATGGCGCAGCTCACCACGGTGATCGAGGTGGACGTCACCAAGATCGCCAAGCTGCGTGCGCAGGCCAAGGACTCGTTCGTCCAGCGGCACGGTGTCAAGCTGTCGTTCCTGCCGTTCTTCGCCCTCGCGGCGATCGAGGCGCTCCAGACGTACCCGATCGTCAACGCCCGGATGGACCTCGATGGTGGGACGATCACCTACCCGGAGGCCGAGAACCTCGGCATCGCCGTGGACACCGAGCGCGGGCTGCTGGTGCCGGTCATCCACAACGCCGGCGACCTGAACCTGGGCGGCATCGCCAAGCGGGTCGCCGACCTGGCCGAGCGGACCCGGACCAACAAGATCAGCCCGGACGAGATCGCCGGCGCGACCTTCACGCTGACCAACACCGGCAGCCGGGGTGCCCTGTTCGACACCCCGATCGTGCCGTCGCCGCAGTCGGCGATGCTGGGCACCGGTGCCGTGGTCAAGCGCCCGGTCGTGGTCAACGACCCGGATCTGGGCGAGGTGATCGCGGTCCGCCAGATGGTCTACCTGGCCCTGTCGTACGACCACCGGCTGATCGACGGCGCCGACGCGGCCCGCTTCCTGGTCGCGGTCAAGGAGCGGCTGGAGGCCGGCAACTTCGAGGCGGAACTCGGCCTGTAACTCGCCGACGACCCGAAAGGGCGCCCTGGTCACGCTGACCGGGGCGCCCTTTTCGTCCGAGGTACGAGGTCAGTCGGCGAGGGTCTGCTCGCTGACCCGCCACAGCCGCTCGGCCGCCTCCGGGTCGAGGGCGTACCCGGCCACGCCGGTGCGGGTGCCCGGCTGGTTCGGGCCGGCCTGCTGGCAGTCCTCGAAGTAGCGCCCACCGACGCCGTCGAGCAGCGGCGACGTGGCCACCAGCACCGAGGTGGCCGCGCCCTGCTCGGGGGTCTTCCAGGCCGGTGCCGCCGGGCCGCTCTGGGCGCGCAACCGGGTCAGTTCCTCCTCGGTCACGTACCGCTGGAGGTTGGTCCGGATACCGCCGGGGTGCAACGCGTTGACCAGGATGCCGTCGTCGGCCCAGCGTCGGCTCGCGGCCACGGCGAAGAGCACGTTCGCGGTCTTGGACTGCCCGTACGCGGCCCACGGCTCGTAGTCCCGCCGCTGGAAGTGGATGTCCTCGAAGACGACCGGCGAGCGCAGGTGCGCCGCCGAGCTGACCGAGACGACCCGCGCGCCCTGTGCCGCGGCCAGCGCCGGGCGCAGTCCGGTGGCTAGCGCGAAGTGGCCGAGGTGGTTGGTGGCGAACTGCATCTCCCAGCCCTGCGGGGTGCGCATCTCGGGCGAGGCCATGATGCCGGCGTTGTTCAGCAGAAGGTGCAGCGGCCCGTCCCAGGTCGCCACGAAGGCGGCGATCGAGGCCGGGTCGGCCAGGTCGAGCGGGGCGACCGTGACTCGGTCGCTGCCGGTCGTACCGGTGATGTCCGCCGCGGCCCGGGCGCCCTGCTCCGGTTGGCGAACGGCGAGGGTCACCTCGGCGCCGGCGGCGGCGAGCGCGCGGGCGGTCTCGACGCCGATGCCCGATCCCCCGCCGGTGACGACGGCCCGCCGGCCGGTGAGGTCGATGCCCGCGACGACCTCCAGCGCGGTGGACGCCGCGGTGAACGGGGTGCTGACAGGTGTACCGATGGTCATGATCCATCCTTGGGTGAGACGGCGCGGCGGGATGGCCCGCCGCTACGATGAGAAGCGGAGGCTCCTCCGTTACGGACCAGGTTAACCGGAGGATCCTCCGGTTGCTACCCGGGGCGGAGGTCGAGTCAGGAGGAGACGTGCCGGAGAGACAGCCCCGACCCCTGCGCGCCGACGCGCTGCGCAACCGCGAGCGGCTGCTGGACGCGGCGGTCCGGGCGTTCTCCCAGGCCGGCGTGGAAGTGACGCTCGACGCGATCGCCAAGGACGCCGGCGTGGGCATCGGCACGCTCTACCGGCACTTTCCCAGCCGGGAGGCGCTGGTCGAGGCGGCCTACCGCAACGAGTTGGAGAAACTCTGCGACTCGGCCGGCGAGTTGCTCGATCAACTGCCGCCCGCCGAGGCGACCCGGGCCTGGATGGACCGCTTCATCGACTACGTCACCACCAAGCGGGAGATGGCCGACGCCCTGCGGCTGGTGATCGCCGCCGGCACCAACCCGTACGCGCAGAGCCGGGACCGGCTGCTCGCGGCCGTCGCCCGGCTGCTGGACGCGGGCGCGGCGGCCGACACGATCCGGTCCGACGTCGACCCGGGTGACGTGCTGGCCGGGCTCAGCGGCGTCTCCCTCGCCGCCGGCGGGCGGGACCAGCGGGACCAGGCACGACGGCTGCTTGACCTGCTGATGGACGGCCTGCGGTACCGCCTGCACGGCTGAGCCGAATCGCGCCCGTGGCCCGGTCCCACGCTGCGAAACTCAGGCGATGGGCGACAGAGGCTGGCGGGGGCGGCTGGGGCCGGCCGTCGGGATAGCGCCGGGCGCCCGGGTCGACAAGTTCGAGATCTTCTTCGACTTGGTCTTCGTCTTCTCGTTCTTCAACATCGCCCGGGCCACCGCCGCCAACATCAGCGGCCGGCAACTGCTGCACGCCGTGCTCGTACTCGCCGTGCTCTGGTGGTGCTGGGTGGTGCACACGGTGGTGGCCACCCGGGTCCGGATCGGCGAGGGCTTCGTGCCGGTGCTGATGGTCGCCGGGATGGCCGCGCTGTTCTGCTTCGCGCTCGCCCTGCCGCAGGCGTTCCAGAGCCCGCACGGCGGCGACGCCGGGCCGATCGTGGTGGCGGCCAGTTACGTGGTCATCCGAGCCGTACACCTGGTGCTGTTCCTGCATCTGGTCCGCAACGACCCGGTGGAACGCCGGCAGCTGCTCCGGTACGCCCCCGAGCTGACCCTGAGCACCGCCCTGCTGATCGTCGCGGCACTGCTCCCCACCCATCTGCCCGACGGCACCGCCGAGACGGTACGGGACGCCCTGTGGATCACCGTCGTCCTCCTCCAGTACGGCACCGGACTGCTCGCCAAGACCTGGGGCTGGGAGGTGACCTCGGCGGAGCACTGGACCGAGCGGTACGACCTGATCCTGATCATCGCGCTGGGCGAGTCGGTGATCTCCGTCGGCCTCGGCAGCAACCTGATCGGCCAGCCGCCGACCTGGCCGGGGGTGACCGCGGCGGTGTTCGGGATCGTCTTCACCGCCGCCCTGTGGTGGGCGCACTACGACGTGATCGGTCCGGCTGCCCGGATCTCCCTGCACGCCAGCCAGGGCCGACCCCGGGTGCTGATGGCCCGCGACGCGTACGCGTACCTCTACCTGCCGATGATCTCCGGGATCATCCTGTTCGCGCTGGGCGCCGAGGGCATCGTGCACGACATCGCCGAGCCGGGCGTGCCGGTCAGCGAGCCGGCGCGCGGGCCGGACGTGCCGCTGCTGTTCGGTGGGGTTATCTGCTACCTGGCCGGGAACATGCTGTTCCAGCTGCGTACCCTGCGAACGCTGTCCTGGCTGCGGCTCGGCACGGTGGGGGTGCTCGCGTTAGGCATCCCGTTCGCCATGCCCCTGCCCGGGCTCGCCGCCCTCGGCCTGCTCACCGTGATCTGCGTCGGAATGGTCAGCGCCGAGGTGGTGCTGATGTCCGATGCCCGGCATGCGTTGCGCGCCGCCGTCTTCGAGGAGCGGACCACCCACGAGGCCAACGAGGCCGCCTTCCGCGCCCGCTGGCACGAGAACCCACCCGAATCGACGCCCTGAGCACGCCGTCGGTAGCGACGAGGCGGGACGTTCCGGGACACGTTTCGCCTCTTCCTCGAAGCGGCACGACGGCGACGGCGTAGCGACAACGGTCGGATTGGCGGCGGTTGCCGACGCCGAGGCCAAGGACGAAACAGGCGGGCCGCATCGCACTCAGGCCGCTCGTCAGCGGAGATACGCCGCGCTTTGCCCAATCGCCGCGCGCCTGCCGAGCCACTACTACCGTCCGTGACGTGGTCTCTTCTCGTACCGTTGCCGTGGCCTTGAGCGCTGCGCTCGCCTCGCCCGCCGGATTGGTCGTGACTCCCGCGTGGGCCGCGGCGGCGCCTCAGCCATGCCCCACTGTGGAGTCGCCGGCACGGCCGTCCGCCACGCCGTCGCCGCCGCCGGTCAAACCCGCCGACGGGACGGTCGGCGGGGAGGCCCTGGCGACGCCCGGCCTGGCCGCCCCGGCCGGCGCACCGAAGGTGCCGGCCGTCACCGCCACCTCCTGGCTGGTGGCCGACCTCGACAGCGGGCTGGTTCTCGGCGGCTGCGGACCCCACGAGCACCGGACCCCGGCCAGCGTGCAGAAGCTGCTGCTCGCCGCGACCCTGATGCCCCGCCTCGACCCGACCCAGGTCGTCGAGGTGAAGCGGGACGACCTGCAGGATCTGGATCCGGAGAGTTCGCTGATGGGGGTGGTCCCCGGTTGCCGGTACACGGTCGAGGACCTGTGGTTCGGGCTGCTCCTCGAATCCGGCAACGACGCCGCCAACGTGCTGGCCCGCCTCGGTGGCGGCGGCGCCGGTCGGGCGGGCGGCGTGCAGGCGATGAACGACGAGGCGCGGCGGTTGCACGCCAACCAGACCCACGCGGAGACACCCTCCGGGCTGGACGGACCCGGCCAGTACACGAGCGCGTACGACCTCGCGCTGATCACGCGGACCGCCTTCGCCCGCGAGGACTTCCGCCGGTACATGGCGACCCGGGTCGCGCAGATTCCGGCGCAGCCGGGACGGCCGGAGTTCGCGCTCAAGAACGACAACTCGATGATGAGCAGCTATCCGGGCATGCTCGCCGGCAAGACCGGCTTCACCGATCTGGCCCGGCAGACGTACGTCGGCGTGGCCGAACGCGACGGCCGCCGGCTCGTGGTGACCCTGCTCGGCGCGGAGACCGCACCGCTCGGCAGCCTGGGTGAGGCGACGGCGCTCTTGAACTGGGGATTCGCCCTCTCCCCCGACCAGTCGGTCGGTCACCTGGTGGCGCCCGAGGTGGAGAAGAAGAAGGACGACCAGGTGGTGATCGCTGCCGGCGGCAAGGCCGGCGGGTCCGGTGGATCGTCGTCGCTGCCAGCGCCGGCCGCCTTCGCGCTCGGCGCCGCCCTCCTGATCGTCGTGCTCGGCGTGATCGTCGTGCGGCGCAGGCGCGCCCGCCACCGGTAGGCGGCACGACCCCGCGCAGCGACCATCCGACGATTGGCGAATATTCGGACCGGATTTCCAGGGCGGCTTCCGCTACCTGTCGAAACCGGTCCGATAGGTGCTCCCACCTGGCGTTCTCTTCACCCGAACGGCGGAGACGCCGAATGACCGTCCGCCGGTACGGTCCTTACTCACACGACGCGCCCATCACCACCTGGACGTCGCGTCGGTCTTTCCACCGAAAGGCAGGCAATGGCACTTCTATCCCCCCTTCGGCCCCGCCGGGGTCGACGAGTCCTCGGCGTGATGGCCGCAGGGCTACTCCTCGCCGGCATGCTGCCGGGCACGGCGTCGGCGGCGGAGCCCGATCCTCGAGTCGGGCTCGGCGCCGGCTGGCTGAACGCAGAGAGCGCGATCAGCAACCTGGAGCACCTGGCGAACCGCCCCAAGCCCGCGGGCTTCGTCGACCCGGCGAACCCCGGCAGCGGCTCGTACCTCAACTCGGACCTCGGCTTCGGCGGCAAGTACGCGTTCCTGGGTAACTACAACGGGTTCAACATCGTCGACGTCTCCAAGCCGGCCGACCCGACGCTGGTCACCAGCGTCGTCTGCCCGGGTGGCCAGGGCGACCCCTCGGTCTACGGGAACCTGCTATTCATGTCGGTCGAGGAGACCCGCGGGCGGCTCGACTGTGGCACCAACTCCGCTGTCGGCACCCGGTTCCAGGGTGTCCGGATCTTCGACGTCAGCGACGTGCTGAACCCGGTGCAGGTCGCGGCGGTTCAGCTCTGCCGTGGCTCGCACACGCACAGCCTGGTGACCGACCCCAAGGACCCGAACAACGTCTACGTCTACGTCTCGGGTACCGCCGGGGTGCGCCCGGCTACCACGATGGCCGGCTGCAACAACAACACCGCGACGGGCGAGAACCCGTCGAGGTGGCGCATCGAGGTCATCAAGGTTCCGCTGGCCGCGCCGGAGCAGGCCGCGGTCGTGAGCGAGCCGCGGCTCTTCGCGGACCCGGAGACCGGCCGGATCGACGGCCTGCAGAACGGGCCGACGTCGCCGCGCCACCCGTCCGGCTCGACCTGGTCGCCGTCGCCGAACACCATCGCCTGCCACGACATCACCGCCTACCCGGAGATCGGGTTGGCCGCCGGTGCGTGCCAGGGCAACGGCATCCTGATCGACATCTCGGACCCGGCCAACCCGGTCCGGATCGACGAGGTCTCCGACCCGAACTTCGCGTACTGGCACTCGGCGACGTTCAACAACGACGGCACGAAGGTCATCTTCACCGACGAGTGGGGCGGCGGTAGCGGTGCTCGCTGCCGGGACACCGACCTGCCCGAGTGGGGCGCCAACGCCATCTTCGACATCGTCAGCCGGAAGATGGAGTTCAAGAGCTACTACAAGCTGCCGGTGCCCCAGACGCTGCAGGAGAACTGCGTCGCGCACAACGGTTCGCTGATCCCGGTGCCCGGCCGCGACATCATGGTCCAGGCCTGGTACCAGGGCGGCCTCTCGGTGTTCGACTTCACCGACTCGGCCAACCCGCACGAGATCGCGTTCTTCGACCGTGGTCCGATGAGCGCGACCTCCCTCGTGACCGGTGGGTACTGGTCGGCGTACTGGTACAACGGCAACATCTACGGCAACGAGATGTCCCGCGGTTTTGACGTGTTCGCGTTGAAGCCCAGCGCGCACCTGTCGAAGGCGGAGATCGAGGCGACCTCGCAGGTGCAGCTCGCCGAGTTCAACGCCCAGCACCAGCCGAAGGTCAGCTGGACGCCGAGCTTCGCGGTCGCGCGTGCCCACTACGACCAGGCGGTCCGGGCCAACAACATCGGCCACCCGCTGAAGTCCCAGGTCGACATGTTCCTGGAGCGGGCCGAGGGCTTCGCCGCCGACGGCAAGCGGTCCGCTGCGGTGGCGCAGCTGGGGGCCATCTCCAACAAGCTCAAGGCTCCCGAGCACCAGGCGCTGAAGCAGGCCATCCTGGACCTGCAGGCATCGCTCTGACCTGTCCCTGAATCGGCCGGCCCCCTTCCGCTTGGCGGAAGGGGGCCGGTCCGTACAAGCCGAAGGGCACGTCAGCGCATCTTGGCCAGTAGCTCCTGCATCCGCTGAATCTCGATGCTCTGGTCGGCGTTGAACTCCCGGGCCATCTGGTCGGTGGCCGGCTCGTGCCCGCCACCCGACTCGTACAGCTCCGTCACCATCGCGATCGCTCCCTCGTGGTGGCGAATCATGAAGGTGAGGAAGAGCCGGTCGAACTCCGCGTCGCGTGCCTGCCGGAGCTGCCCGAACTGCTCTTCGGTGAGCATCCCCGGCATCAGCTTGTGCCCGCCGTGACCCGCGTTCGGCCCCGTGCTCGGCACGTTCCGGTCCGCGAGCCAACGCTGCATCAACGCGATCTCGTCATGCTGAGACACGTCGATCCGCTTGGCGAGCAGACCGATATCCGGGTTGTCGGTACGGCCCGACACGAGTGCCGTCATCGCCAACGCCTGCTCGTGGTGCGGGATCATGCCCTGAATGAACAGCGTGTCGGCCGCGGTGAACTTGGGCGGCGAGATCTGCGCCACCTCCTCCTCCGACAATGTCCTGCCCGCCTGACCCGGCGCGCCCGGCTGGACCACGTGCGAGCTCGGCGGGCGGTACGGCGGCTCACTATCAGGCCAGAGGGCGACGGCCACCCCCGAGCCGACCGCGGCCGTGACGACCACGGCTGAAATGACCACGCGACGAGACAGCGGCATGATTCACGTACCAATCCCAGCTTGAGCTGCACAGATGTGAAGGCCATCGTGCCTCAAGTCCCGCGCCGTCACCAGGGACCGGCCGGCTGTTGGTGGATCAACCACGGGCCAGCGGACGGCTGGCTGGTCGGGTAGCCGACCGACTGATTGACACGGCGGCGAACGGAGTCCGACATTGGACCTGTTCGTTGAAAGGTGACGCACCGTGCACATCGAGATCGCCGACCATGTGGATCTCGATCGGGCGGAGGCGCTGGTCTCGTGGCTTGAGCGTCCTCATCTCGACCGGGTCACCATCACACTGCCCGGACTCGACACCACGGAACGTGAGCGAGCCGCGGTAACCGTCCTCCGACTGTTCAACGACTGCGGCTGCGCCTGGGGGCTCGCCGCTCTCGTCCTCGCCGGAACCGGCGCCCTCCTGGTCCGGCCGGACGGCGGCCAGGGCATCGCCGGTGTCGTACTCGCCGGTCTGCTGGCGGCCGCCGCCGGCAAGCTCCTCGGCCTGGCGTGGAGCCGCCGGCGCCTGCTCGCGCTGCTGCACAACCTGCGTTCAGCGTCCTGACCCGCGGAAGGGGGATCTCATGGCACTCGTCTGCACCGAAATCACCGAATGGGTCGAGGAGAAGGTCTCCACACCCGTCGAGGAGTGGGAGGAACGGCAGGAGAAGCGGTGCAAGAAGTATCCCTGGTACGACCCGCGCGGCTGGGTCTGCTGGTTCGTCACGATCCTGGTGAAGGTCGTCCGCTGGGTGGTCGTCACCGTCGGCAAGTGGGTGGTCCGCACCGTCTGCAAGATCGTCGCTGTCGTCGTCGAGGCGGTCATCGAGATCGTCGGCGGGCTCTGGGACGTGATCGTCGGCATCTTCACGCTCGACTGGCGGCGGATCCTCGACGGCCTGCTCCGGATCGGGCTCGGACTGGCCCTCGGGATCATCCGGCTGCTACGCATCGTGCTGCTCGGCGACACCATCGACTACATCATCGAGGAGATCAACCGGGAGCGGCTCCGCCGGTACGTACGCGGCCTGCTGGAGGCGAAGTACGACGGCGACACGCTGGCCGACATCAAATCGGCGATCCGCCTCGACCACGGCGCGTTCGGGCTGCGGCTGCACGCGACCGCGTACCGGACGATGCTCGACTCGGAAACCCCGTCGGCACGCGAGCCGGCCGTGCCCAACCTGGTCGTACTGCACGAGCGAGGCGCGATCAACCTGCGCGCACTCTGCGGCTTCGAGTTCGACGAGGGCTTCTGGAACCGCAAGCGCTACAAGACCCTGAAGAAGGGGCCGGTGCTGGGCGGCGGTGGCGGTGGCGAGTTCGACAACCCGATCTCCGCCGACGAGTTGGACACCTACCTCAGTACCCGGGGCGCGGCGGGGCCGAAGTTCATCGTGCTGCCGATGCGGGACGGCGCCCTGGACACGAAGGTCTGGACGGCCAGCGAGAAGGGCCGCGAGCTGGCGCTGATGCTGGACTTCGACCAGGATCGGCGAGAGGTCACCGAGGCCGGCCACATCGTGCACACCGGTTCCGGCCCGGCCCAGGTCAGATTCCTCCGGGACGTACTCGGCCGGCGGGACAAGCCCACGGACCCGCTCGGCGCGACCGCCGACCTCTGCCACCCGGTCGTCGCCGGGGTGTTCCGCTACACCAACACGCTGCGCGGGCTGGCGAGCAACCTGCACGAGAGCAAGTGCGGCCTGGACGGACATGACGCCTCCGGCGCCACCTTCGTCGACAACCTCCCGGACGCGATCTGGAAGTACGTACCGATCCACGAACTCGGTCACTGCTTCGGGCTCTGCCACACCGACGGGGTCGATCGGATCATGTACTCGCCGAAGACCAACAGTTGGTGGCGCGGCTGGTCGATCCCCCGCAGCCTGTTGAACATCTACCTTGAGGGCGAGCCGTCCTTCACCTTCGCCGAGGCGAAGGCGACCTGGGACTACATCGTGGCCCACTTCGCCCCGCAGTGCCTGGGCGCGCGCCCGATCGTCATCGGCGCCGCACCGGCACCCCGTACCGCGGCGGACGGGTCCGTTGTCGGCGTACCGCCGGCCTTGGACTGACGGCAAGCGGAAGGGAGCGGCAGCCGACGCTGCCGCTCCCCCGCGTGCCGCTTCAGTGATTGCTCACTTGCCTGGCTTGTAGCGCCGCTCGATGTGGCCCTTGAGGTCGTCGGGGTAGAAGTAGACGGGCCGGAGGTTGCCGCTCGCGTAGCGTTCGGCCTGGTCGGTGAAGTGCGGCGAGTCGGGGTTCCCGCTGTTGCCGCCCTCCCTTACCGCCCAGGCGCGCAGCCTCGGCCCGAACTCCACGACCGCCACGAAGGTGTTGCCGCTGGTGGCGTAGAAGCGCCTCGTTCCCGGCCGGCGCGAGCCCGGGTACGTGGCGAGGGAACCCCAAGTCCCGGAGGTGAACGGCACCGGGATGCTCGGCTTCGCATCGTCGAACGTCTGGACGATCTCGCCGTCGTTGCGCTGAAAGCGGTTGATCTCGCCCCAAGGCACTTGCCAGCTGCCAAAATCCGCTGTCAGCCGGTCCACTGCGGCGTCGAGCGACGCGAGTCGCTGCGCATCGGTGGCGCGCGACCCCGCGGCCCAGAATATGGCGAGCGAGGTCGCAGTCGAATCCGCGCCCCAGCGATAGTCCCAGCCGCGTAGCAGGCTGATCGGGCCGGCGAGCCGCACCTTCTGCTGGTTGCCCTCAGGGAGGCTGTCCCAGGCTGCGACGAGCTGCGGTATGAGCCCGGCGAAGGCGCCGAGGTAGGAGTCGAAGGCAACATCGCGCAGCGACTGCGGGGTGAAGTCGTTCCGCCCGGTCATCAGCTCGATAACATGCCGCCCGCGCTCGTTCTCGCTGCCCGTGTTGAAGTAGGGGGGATAGTCGGCGGCGTTGGGGCTGTCCGCGCCC
This sequence comes from Micromonospora craterilacus, assembly GCF_003236315.1. Lineage (GTDB taxonomy): Bacteria > Actinomycetota > Actinomycetes > Mycobacteriales > Micromonosporaceae > Micromonospora > Micromonospora craterilacus. Next base: position 5,845 of record NZ_POTY01000105.1, on the reverse strand, counting down.
GCGCTGGTCCAGGGCCAGTTGTTCGTGTTGAACGCCCAGCCATTTTGCGGATTCACTGCCTGCGGAATGCTCTCGAGGCTGTGCAGCCCTTGCCAGTCGGTCGCCGGACTGCTGCCGTCGACGGGCTGGAGATAGTTGAGTCGATCGTCGCGGATCGGCATGAACTGCGGCAACAGGAAGGCGATGTTGCCCTTCGAATCCGCGAACAGCGTGCTGTTCGAGCTGTTCGCCTTGAGGCTCGCCACCTCGATGTAGTGCGCATAGTCCCGCGCCTTGGTGCGCAGGAAACTTTGCTGCAGCGCCTCGACGGGCTTGTTCATCAGTGCGCAGGCGATCCACCTCCCGGACGCCTCACGCACGATCGGGCCGTGATGCGTGGCGAAGGTGGTGAAGCTGCGCTGGGCCTGCCCCCCGTCCGCCGAGCGGTAGGACAATGTGACCGTCTTCGTCGTCACCGGCCGCAGTTCGTCGCCGTACCGGTAGAAGCGGCTGCCGTCCGCCCCGGTCACGATCGTCTCGGTAAACTCGTCGATATTGTCGACCGGGGCTGATGTGTGCATCCAGCCCACGTTCTCGTTGAAGCCCTGGTAGACGAAGAATTGCCCCCAGGTGGTCGCACCATAGGCGTTGAGCCCTTCACCGCTCGTCATATGCAGTTCGGAACGGAAATAAAAGCTGGTGTGCGGGTTGATCAGCAGCAGCGCTCTGCCGTTCTGCGTGTGGCTCGGAGCGATCGCGATGCCGTTCGAGCCCGAGGGCTCGCGGAACGGCGCTGCTGGCTCCGCGTCGGTCAGCATGAACGGGCTGTTGTCGTAGAAGGCCCGGAGCTGGGTGAGCGACACCCGCTCGATGTCGCCACCGATGCTGCCTTCGCTGAAGCTCAGCGCCATCCACGGCTCGAATCGCGTGATCACGCGCGGACGCACCTCGGGGTGCGTCGCGAGGTAGTAGTTCAGCCCGTCTGCCCATGCTTCCATCAGCTTGCGCAACCAGGCCGGGCTGCTCGCGTAGAGACGCCTCAGCACCTCGGGATCGATGAACAGCCGCTGGCGCAGGTCCTGCCAGATCGCCGTCTCGCCCTCGGCCTCGGCGAGACGGCCGAGGCTGACCAGATAGTTCCGCTCAATGCGGTTGAAGTCGTCCTCGGCCTGGGCATAGATCATGCCGAACACCGCATGGGCATCGGTCCTCCCCACCACGTGCGCGATCCCCCACTCATCGCGGGTGATCGTCACGTGCGCCGCTTGCTGGTTCCAGCGGGCGTGCTCGGGTGGGGTCTGTGGGGGAGCGGCGGACGCGGTGCCGGCTGGCAGCCCCGATGCGACGGTCCCAGCGGCCAGTCCGGCTGCTCCACCCAGGACGCGGCGACGGCTCAGCCCTTTGTTCTGCGTGTGGTCCATACGTTGTTGCGCCTTTCTCTGGAACAACAGATCGTGTCCGCTTTACGCGAGATCGGTGGCACCACATTCCAATCCGTTGGTGCCGTTACGGATCGCCGATCCCGGACCCCCGCGTCGATCAACATTGGAAGAATGCGCCTTGGCGCCAGCCGTTCAGATCGCACCCCTCCAGGACCGCTTAGTGATCAGCCTGCTCTGAAATGGGTACCACCCGCTCTGACCCCTAGGCAATAGAGATCAACAAATACTTGACTGTGTGACGCGCTCGTAATAATCGACATCCGTCGCAGTGCGTCGCAATTGCTGCTGCTGAACGAACTCAGGGACCAGCCGCCCGACCAGGGCTCGACATCTGTCGAAGTCGCTCACCGCATACCGAGGGTGCACTCAAGGAGGAGGGGGCGAGCGGCGGCTGCGGCACGCCGGCACGTTCGAGCAGTACGGGGATCCCAGCCACGGTCGACGGTTGTCGGCGGTAGGCAGCCGCCTGCCGCCGAAGAACATCGAGCGGGATACCGGGTAGAGGTCAAGGTGATGCAGCAGGAACTCGTCAGGATGGACCGCAGCGATGCCGTACGGCTTCCGGGAAGTCCCGTTAAGCGAGCGGACCATGTGAGCCACCTCAGGGCTTCGTGGGCACGACTAGCTCTCGGGTCGCTCCGTGACGAACACCCCGACGCCGTGCACGCCCTCAACCATGCCTGCATTGCAGCACAAGAATCGCCTGGCGCACGACCTGACCGAGCTGGCGGCACGCGGCCAGGCGGCCCGCGTACCGAACGGCCGGCCAGCGGTGAACGGGCTGGCGGCACGCGTACCCGAACGGCGGCGCTGAAGTGGCGACGACCCGATGGCGGAACGACAGGCCGGTGCCGCTCGCGCCCCGCCATCGGCGGACCTGGCGCGGACTGCGCCGCTGGTGCGCTGCGGCCTGCGCTGGCGAGACTGCCCGGACCGCCACGCGCCGGTGCCCACCGAGCCGCCGACACCGCCGCGCAACGCGCGCTGGTGGGACGAGGCGACCCGCGCCAACCCCCAGGTCGGCCGGGTCGGGCGGCTGACTCCCGCGCAGACCTGGCGGGCCAACGGCGGGCGCTGGTTACCGCGACCCCGCACACGCCGCTGCGCCAACTGGGGCTGTGCCGGGCCTGCGCCGCGCCGTGGCCGTGCGGGTCCGCGCGGGTGAGGCTGCTGCGGGAGTACGCGCGCGACCGGGTGGCGCTGCTGGTCTACCTGGGTGGGATGCTGCACGACGCGGCCGACGAGCTGCACACGCTCAACCCGCACGACGGTCCGGCACCGGGGCAACTCTTCGACCCCTTCCTCGGCTGGGCTCTCATCCGACGAACGCCGGCGCCGCCGCGCCGACCCACGACGGCGCCTGGTGGTTCGCTCGACTGCGGCTAGGCTCTGGCCATGCTGACTCGGCTCGAAGTGCAGGGGTTCAAGAACCTGCTCGACGTGGATGTCGAGTTCGGCCCGTTCACCTGTATAGCCGGCGCGAACGGCATGGGAAAGTCGAACATCTTCGACGCCATCGAGTTCCTCTCGTATCTGGCGACCGACTCGCTGGCCGATGCGGCTCAGCGAGTGCGCAGCACAGCCGGTGGCAAGGGTGGTGATCCACGCGACCTGTTCTGGGACGGCTACCGGGAGCACGAGCACCGGATCAGGATCGCAGCGGAGATGATCGTGCCGGCTGAGGTGGAGGACGAACTCGGCGAGCGGGCTCGTCCGGTCGCCACCAATCTCCGATATGAGGTGCTTCTGGGCTACGAGTCCTCGCGCGGCGACCATGCCCCTGGACGTCTCCACCTGCTCCGCGAAGACTTGCGACAGATCCCAGACGCCCGATCACGACTCGTCTTCCCCGCCGCCCCAGCGTTTCTCGACACTGTGCTGATCGACGACAACCAGGAACGCGTTTTCCTGTCCACCACCACCAACGGCGGCGGGAGCGAGCGGTTCATCAACGTGCACGACCATCGGAACCGGGTCGAGAAGTCGCGGCCAGCCAGTCGGATGGCGCGGACGGTACTGAGCACGATGATCACCGCAGACGATCCGACGGTGCTGGCCGCACGGAATGAGATGAGAAGCTGGCGTCGGCTGGCCTTGGAACCATCCGCGTTGCGGACGCCGGACGGCATCACCGGTTCCGAATCGCTGGCTACCAACGGCCGACACCTTCCCGCCACGCTCTACCGAGTGGCACATCCACCCGAATGGTCGGCCGAGCCCGACCGGGTTTACGCCAGGGTGGCCGGCAGACTCTCCGACCTGTCGGGCGTCGCGGTCGAGGATCTGGAGGTTGAGTTCGATGAAGCCCGGGAGCTTTTCACGCTCTTCCTGCGTGAGCGGGGAGGGTTGCGGCTGCCAGCGCGCGCGCTGTCCGAGGGAACCTTGCGTTTCCTCGCGCTCTGCGTCCTCCTGGAGGATGCCGAGTTCACTGGCCTGATCTGCATGGAGGAGCCGGAGAACGGGATCCATCCCGCGAACCTGCCTGCCATGGTGCAACTCGTCCGCGACCTCGCCATCGACCCGTCCGACACGCCCGGCGACGACAACCCGTTCCGGCAGGTCATCGTCAACACCCACTCGCCCGGCGTGGTGCAGCTTTGCGATCCTGCCGATCTGCTGCTCGCCGACGTGCGACTAAAGGCGGCTCCCGGCGGCGGAGCGGCGCGAGCCTTGTCTCTGTTGCCATACCGCCAGTCCTGGCGGGCAAGACGGGGAGGCCCGACCTTCTCGATGGCAGACATCGTGGCCTATCTCTCCGAGCCACCACAGGCCCGCCTACGCCTTCCCTCGGGCCTGACGGCATGACCGCACGGACCTACTCCGGCCTGTTCGTGCCTGAGGGCACGTCAGATGGGCCGCTGGCAGAACATATCGAACGCCTATTCTTCGACAGGGGCTGCACGGTCGGCCTGAGCACACCAGATTTCCCACGTCTGTCCGGGGTCAACCGGGACGTGGCATCGCGGGTGCAGGCGGGGCTCGATCTCGTTGGTGGCCCAGTCGACGTAATCGTCGTACATCGGGACGCGGACAACGCGGGCCAACATGCCCGCCGGCAGGAGATCGAGTCGGCGATGCAGTCGTTGGGGAGCGTGGCCGATCTCCTGCCGGTCATACCGGTACGCATGACCGAGGCATGGCTGCTGCTTGACGAAGCCGCGATCCGTCACGTCGCAGGCAATCCACGAGGACGGACAAGGTTGAACCTCCCGAGGCTTCATGAGGTGGAGTCGCGCGCCGATCCCAAGAGCATTCTCCGTTCCTGCCTGCTAACGGCGTCCGAGGAATCCGGCCGACGGCGTGACTCGGTGGCAAAACGGTTCAACGAACATCGCAGGCAATTGCTGGAACGGCTCGACCCGAACGGGCCCGTCCTCCGGTTGGAGAGCTGGGGCAACCTGGTCGCGGACATCGACGATGTCGTCAAGCGCTGGAGGTCCGCCGAGGCCCGGTAGCGCTCGCCTACGAATGGGCTGAAGCGCGAGCTATACCGCCGCGTGACCGACTCGACCGGGTCGGGCCGCCGCGCGTACCCGAAGATATGAGCATGCGGATCCTCATGGCCGGCGCGTCCGGCTTCCTCGGCACCCGACTGGTCGACCTGCTCGTCGCCGACGGGCACCAGGTGACCCGGCTGGTACGACGGAGGCCGCGCAGCCCCGACGAACGGCAGTGGACGCCCTCGGCGGCGCAGCTCGACCCGGCGCTGGTCGCCGAGGCGGACGCGGTGGTCAACCTGGCCGGCGCGGGGGTGGGCGATCGGCGCTGGAACGACCGGTACAAGCAGCTGATCCGGACCAGCCGGGTGGACACCACCAGCACCCTCGCCATCACGATCGCCGGGCTGCCCGCGGCCGACCGGCCCGAGGTGCTGGTGAACGCCTCAGCGATCGGCTGGTACGGCAACACCGGCGATCGGGTCGTCGAGGAGGACGCGCCGGCCGGCGAGGGCTTCCTCGCCGACGTGGCCCGGGTGTGGGAGGCCGCCACCCGGCCGGCCGAGGACGCCGGGGTGCGGGTGGTGCGGCTGCGTACCGGGCTGCCGCTGCACCGCGACGGCGGGCTACTCAAGCCGCAACTGCTGCCGTTCAAGCTGGGCATCGCCGGCCGGCTCGGCAGCGGCCGGCAGTGGCTCCCGTGGATCTCGATGACCGACTGGCTCAACGCGACCACGTTCCTGCTCGCCCGTGCCGACCTGGCCGGGCCGGTGAACGTGGTCGGCCCGGCCCCGGTCACCAACGCCGAGTTCACCCGGGAGTTCGCCCGCCAGCTGCACCGCCCCGCGATCATCCCGATCCCCGCGCTGGCCCTGAAGGTGGCCCTCGGCGGCTTCGCCCAGGAGGCCCTCACCAGCACCCGCGTCCTACCCGGCGTCCTCAACCGCGCCGCCTTCACCTTCCGCCACCCCGACCTCCCCACCGCCC
>NZ_POTY01000104.1 GCF_003236315.1 Micromonospora craterilacus | reverse complement strand
ACGCGGGTCGGCGTTGCTGGCCGCCACGGTCAGCCGCCGATGATCAGCGCGGCGACGAAAAGCCAGCCGATGTGCCACGACTGGTCCAGGTGCAGCAGCCCCCCGCCCTGCTCCAGCCAGGCCGCGTTCTTCCGCAGCCGGTCAGCGAGCCACCGCAGCGGGGCACGTCGATCCGCGATGTAGTGGGTGCCTGCCGACACGGCGAGCCCGGCGACCATCTGCCAAAGGTTCGGCCACCACCCGGCCACCAGGAACAGGGCCACCAGCGCGACCAGCTGCGCTGCCGTGTATGTGCAGACGTGGGACGCGCAGGCGGCGCGGCCCGCCCAGCCGGGCAGACCCTTGCGGTTGGCCTGGCGTTGGGTCTGGGCCCAAAAGTCGCCGATCTGATGGCCGGCGTACAGGGCCACGAACACGGCGGCGATGGCACTCACTGCCCGCTGCCGATCTGCGCGGCGAGGATCGCCGTCGCCCCTCCGGCCGCGAACAGCAGCAGCCCTCCGACCGCGACGGACAACGCCCGCCGCCACCTCGGACGGGAAGGGACCGCGGGCACGTAGGCCTGGGTGGCCTCCCACCAGCCACGCTGATACGCCTTCTCGACCATCTGCATCTTGGCGGAGATGTGCTCCCAACAGATCTGCCCGAGCGTGTGCCGTCCGGCCTTGGTGGGCTTGAGGCGGGCCTGCTCGTGGTCGCCGATCTTCGCCACCAACCCGGCCTCGATCGCCACCCGGGCCTCGTGGCTGGCGGCGATGACCCACTGTCCGCCCATGGAGACGACCCGCCCGTCTCGGGCAGCGACCAGGAACTCGTCCAGCGCGCCTGCGGTGATCCCGGTTGTGGCCTGCTCGACGGCGGCCCGCTGGGCGACCGTGGCGGGCGCGGTGGTCCTCCCCGCCATCACGCCCACGCTCCCTGGAGGCGCGATTCGGCGATGGCGTCGGCGTCGGCGGTGTGCCGCGACGGGCGGCGCAACTTCCGGCGACGGGTCTTCTCGTTGCCGTCGCTGTCGGTGACGACCTCCCGGACCGGGGGCCGGGACGAGCGGGCGGCGGTACGCAGGGCGCGACGGGCGATGTGCTGGATGGACGCGGACATGGCGGTCTCCTCCTGAGACGTGGCAGAGCAAGGTGGGTTGGGTGCCGGACAACGCCGGCGAAAGGTGGTGCTCGCTGCGGGCTCGTGTCGCCCGCAGCGACGGCAGGTGGCTCAGTACGAGCGGTACGGCTCGCCCGCGCGCATCGACTCGACCAGTTCCGCGATGGCGGCGTCGTCCACGAGGGACTCCATCTGGTCGAGGAGCGCGTTGATGTGCTCGGCGCGACGCTGCGACGGGGTGTCGTGGCGGGCCTGCACCTCGAACAGTTCGGCGCGGAGCGCCTGGTCGACGGCCTCGCGGATGCCTTCGGCGCGGACGCCCTGGAGAGCGCCGTCGCGGATGACCCGGTGGATCAGGTTCGCGGTGTCGGCGTCGGGCGTGGTGAAGGACAGCTCGTCGTAGCGGTGGGGGCTGCCGGCAGCGGAGACGGCGATGTTGAAGGCCAGCTCCACGGTCAGGTTGAGAGCGACCTCGAAGTTGCCGTAGGTGCGGCGCTGGACCGCGCCGGGCTGCGTGATGGTGCCGTTCATGTCGGGGGCCTCTCCCGATCGGGCTTCCGGTTGGTGTTGGTAGCACCGCCCGGAGGCTTGGTTGCTGTACCTACTATCAAGCTAGACCAGACGACCGGCACCTGCAACGACATTCCGCAACTTAGTTGGGAAAGTTGCTGACGACACCGAGTGTGTGTCAACATCCACCCATGACCAGCCACGAAGCAGAGCTGAGGAAGCGAAGTAAGGCGTATCGGCGGGCCGAAGACCAACTTGCCGTACGCCGAGAGGAGCTAGCCGCAGCCGTACGCGCCGCCTACACGGACCGCGTCAGGAAGGCCGACATCGAGAGGTGGGCCGGCCACGTCTGGACCGGCACCTGGATCAACAACATCCTCAAGGGCGTCAAGCAGAAGCCGAAGACCACCGAGGAGCCGACGGACGGCTGAAAAGGTGCGGCCCGGACGGTGCTACCAACACCGCGACCCGGGCCGACTAACCCAGAATCGAGGCCCTGGGCTGTGCAAGAGAGTAACAACATCGATACACCGGCCACACCTGGCGGAGCCGCGGACGAATCGCAGCGGCCCGACTGGGTGTGCCAACGCACCGTCGCCTGGGCGCTCGATGACGCCCCGGTCCCCGCCGAACTGCTCGGCACCCTCGTCGCCATCGCGCGCCGCTGCGCGCCCGACGGCACCGGCTCCTACCAGTCCAAGTCGACGCTGGTCGCCAAGACGGGCAAGTCGAAGGACCAGGTCGACGCGGACGTGTCGAGGCTGCTGGACCTCGGGCTGATCCGGCTCGGCGACCAGACGCTGCCGGAGCGCAACGGGGTGCCGCCCGGCCGGCGGCCGGTGGTGTACGACGTGGCGTTGGAAATGCGTGGGCCGAAGCCGCGCCGGGCTGGCCGGAACAGGACCGGCAAGAACAGCTCCGCCCCGGCCACGGGGGGTATGGATACCACGGGTGGCACGGATACCGGGGGTGGTACCGATACCCCGGGTACGGGGGGTATGGATACCGGGGGTACCGGGGGTATGGATACCCCGGCCACGGGGGGTACCGATACCCCCCAAACAACCCACGGGAACAACCCAAATAACAAGACCTTCAACAACCCGTCTCTCTGCGCCGTCCCGCCGTCGCCGCCGGCCGAGCCCGAGAGAGAGACGGGCAGACGCCCAACCCTGGACGAACGAGCCCGCGCCGAGGGCTGGCGGCTCATCCACGACGTACGCGGCTACCCGCCGCCCGAAGCCCGCCACCTGATCGATGAACTGACGCGCAAGCACCGGATCGTGTCGCCGCAGTGGTGGCGCACCGCCCACGGCAACGGCAGCCTGGACGACCGCATCGGCGAGGTCATCGCCGACTACCAGGCGACGCACTCCCCCGCCGGCTCGGCGCCCACGGGCCGCCGCAGCGGCCGGGGTCCATACATCAACGACCTGACCCCCGACGACTACCGCACGTACGCCGAGCGCAGCAGACACGAACAGGAGCCCGCAGCATGACCCACCTGCCAACCGTGCCCGCGCACGTACTGCCGCACCGCACCCCCACCCAGCTCCTCGCCATGGCCCGCCAAGGGCTCACCGAAGCCGCCGGCAGCCGCGCCGATGGGCTGCGGTACGCCGCCGCGCACCTCGCCGCCTTGCGCGCCGCCGCCGCGGTGGTCGCCGCCCGGTCACGGCCCGAGCCTGGCCGACGGAAACGGCTCACCAGCGTGTGGGTGCTGCTCGCCGAGGTTGCGCCGGAGTTGGGCGAGTGGGCGACGTTCTTCGCCGACCGGTCCACCAGGCGGGCCGCCATCGAGGCCGGCATTCCCCGGGTCGTCCGCGCTGCGGATGCCGATGATCTGCTGACTTCCGCCTACCGGTTCGTGGAGCATGTCGGCGGGATGCTCGGCGAGGTGCACCCCGCCTGCTGCGACATGCACAACGGCCACTGCGAGCCGCCCGCCGATTTGTGCTGCCGCGCCTGCACCGAGGCTGCCCACCCGGAGCACCCGCGCGGCGTGGCATGCGTGCTCGCTGGGTGACCCACCACCAGAAGGGGTTGGAGTGGGCGGAGATCGGTCGGACGTTGGCCAGGATGCCGGACAACCCCGACCCGAACCGCGGTCCCTGCTGAGCTACCCCGCCGTGGGGCGGTCGCCCACGGCGGGGCGGTCCTCCGGTAGCCACTCCAGTACGTTCGGTCACCGGTTCAGCGCGAGTCCCACGCCGAACCGCCCACGTTCGCCCCGTCGATCGAGTGAGGTTCCGTGACCACGATCGCCCCCCATCACACCCTGCTGCCCCTCTACGACCCGGCCGTGGCGTCCGCCGAGGCGACCGACAGCCGGCCGTTCGGACTCACGCTCGCCCGGCCGGCGTCGGCCAACCAGCCGGTCATCGACCTGACCGGGCTGCGGCTGGACCCGACCACGCAGATGGTCGTCGGCGCGACCGGCACACCGGTGGCGCGGAAGACCACCCAGACGACCACCACCAATAGCAAGACCACCCACGATCACCAGTCGTGGGTAGACAGCAAGCAGGACACCTACGGCGACTGACGGGAAAGGGGGTCGACTGGTGACTGTCCTGGTGATCACCGAGCCGTTCGATGAAACCGCGGACCTGGTCATTGAGCACCTGAACGAGCGCGGCACCAGTGTCCACCGGTTCGATCTCGCTGACTTCCCTATCCGACTGGCCGTGACCGCCACCATCGACGGTCACGGCCAGTGGGCCGGCACCACCACTGACCCGTGGCGAACAACGTCTCTGGCCGACGTGAGCGCCGTCTTCTACCGGCGTCCCGGCCCGTTCCGGTTTCCCGACACGCTCAGCGAGTTCGAGTACCGGTGGGCGGCACAAGAGGCACGTATGGGCGTCGGTGGAATCCTGACCGCGCTGCCCAACGCGGCGGTGTGGGTCAACGACCCGGACGCGATGGCCGCCGCCGACTTCAAACCCCGGCAACTGTCGGCCGCCGCCCGCCACGGGCTACGCATCCCACCAACCCTGATCACCAACGATGCCGCCGAAGCCCGCCGCTTCGTGGATGCCTCACCAGCCGGGGCGGTGTACAAGCCGTTCCACGCCCGCCCCTACGTCGACCACGATGGGCGGGCGCACGGCGTGTCCACCACGCCAGTGACGGCCGGGCAGATCACTGACGCCGTCGCCGGCACCGCCCACCTGTTTCAGCAGCAGATCCACAAGGACCACGAACTGCGGGTCACCGCCGTCAACGGCCGCCTGTTCACCGCCCGCATCGACGCCCACTCCGACGCCGCTCGCGTCGACTGGCGCACCGACTACGACAGCCTCACCTACGAGCGCGCCGACCTGCCCGAGCCGACCGCGTCCCAGCTCCGGGCACTGCTCGCCGACCTGGGCTTGGTGTTCGCTGCCGTCGACATCATCGTTACCCCTGGCGGGGAGTACGTCTTCCTGGAAGTGAACTCGGGCGGACAGTGGGCCTGGATCGAACACGAGACCGGGCTACCGATCGCCGCCGCCATCGCCGACACCCTGGAGCAGACATGACCACGATGACGGACTACCGGCGGCTGCGGCAGCAGCTCGTCGCCGGCCTCGAAGCATCCGGGCACCTGACCAGCCCCACCGTCGCCGCCGCTCTCGCGGCCGTCCCCCGTCACGAGTTCGCGCCCGCCGTCTACCGCCTGGTCGAGGGCGGCCAGCTCGGCGAGGTGATGCGGGCCGACAACCCGGCCTGCCGCGGCGAATACCTCCGCGCCGTGTACTCCGATGAGGCCATCGTCACGCAGATCGCCCCGGACGGCCGCCCCACCAGCTCATCCACCCAACCCGGCGTGATGGCGGTGATGCTGGAAGCCCTGGATCTGCGCCCCGGCTGCACGGTGCTGGAGATCGGCACCGGCACCGGCTACAACGCGGCCCTGCTGTCGCAGATCCTCGGCGACAAGGCCGTCACCTCTGTCGACATCGATCCGCATCTGGTGACGGACGCGGCGTCGTCTCTCGCTGTGGCCGGCTACCGGCCGACCGTGACGGCCGCCGACGGCCTGTCAGGCTACCTGCCGGGGGCACCCTACGACCGGATCATCGCCACCTGTTCCGTGCGGCGGGTGCCGGCCGCGTGGCTGCGGCAGAGCCACCCCGGCGGCCTGGTGCTGGCGAACCTGTCGTACGGGGTGGTGCCGCTGCGACTGGACGAGGACGGCACGGCGTCAGGCCGGTTCGTCCGCCAGGTCGCGTCGTTCATCGAGGCCCGACCGGCGGACGGCCCGCTGGGGCCGACCGTGGACCGCATGGTCGAGATGTGCATGGGCGGCACCGGCGACGAGCAGGCCGGCGAGCCCGCCGACGTCGAACTACTGGTCGAGTCGGCGTGCGAGTTCTTCTGGCGTCTCGCTGAGCCGGGCGTCTACCAGGCGGCCCTGCTCCTCAGCGCCGACGAGACCGTGCATCTGCTGGTCGACGCCGGTACGGACTCGTGGGCGCGAGTCCACGCGGGCCGCGACAGCGTGCGGGTGGTGCAGGCTGGCGAGCGGCGCGTGTGGAACGAGGTGGTCACGGTATGCCGGCGTTGGAGGTCGGCGGGGCGGCCGGATCATGACCGTCTCGGCTTGACGGTGACGCCGGACGGTGGTCACACGCTATGGGTCGACCAGCCAGACAGCGGCCAGTCGTGGCAGCTCACGGGCCCGCAGACTCGCTAACGTTCGGAGTTGAGGGGGCGAGTCAATGACGGGTGTTGCTGCGAGTTGCGCGACCCGGCGCGGCAGTCGCATCCACAACGCCGACGCCGCCCGCGTCTACCAGGCCGCCGACGGCACCCTGGCCGCCAGCGACCCGCAGGCCCTCGCTGACGCGCTGGTGGCTGACGCGCTGGTGGCTGCCGCGCCTGAGCGGGACGGCTACCGCGACGACGCGACCACCGTCGTGCTGACCGCCTACTGACTGCCGCACATCTGACGATGTGTCCCGATAAGTACCATCAGACGATGAGCCAGTCCACCGCACCGGCCCCGCACCACGGCCACATCGACCTCGCCCGCGAAGCAACCGCCGCCGGGCTGACCGTGACCGAGCTGATGCCGCACCGGTGCCACGGCGGCGAAACGGAGTACGCGGTCCAGTTGTGGGCTGGCGACGGCACCCTGTGGGCCGAAGGTCGGCATGAGGGCGCCGAGGAGGTGCGCGACCACATCGCGGCCTACCGCGAGCGGCTGGCCGGACAGTCGCGGCTCTCCGCGCAGAAGGCGATCGCCCTGTACTTGCTGCAACACAACGTTCCCCGGCGCATGAACGTCGAGGCGGAATGGCGGGACGCCAGCGAGATGATGCGCGGCTGGTATCTCGCGGAAGCCGACAAGCTTATCGCGTACGCCGTCGGCAGCCCGGCCGGCCCGCACCCGTGGCAGGAGTTCAACGTCCACGGCTACACCTGCCACCACCCCGGGTGCCGTCTGGTCGCCGATGAGCACCCTGTGCGCGCCGGGGCGACCGGATGAGCCGCTTCTACTTCCACTCCCCCTCCGGTGATGCCGAAATCCTCGGCAGCGAATGGGCGTGGCTCGACTGCATCGCCCGAGGCCCGGCCGACGCAGCCTGGGACCTCGACCCGTACCGTGGCGGGTACGACCGGGCCAAGGCGATCCTTGCGATGTCGCCGAAGACGTCCGTCGGCTTGTACGGCGGAAACGGCGACCTGCACCGGATGCTGCGGGAGGCGACCGCCCGCCCCACCGACTACGAGGCGCGGCGGCGGCTCGTCCAGGCGATCCGGTTGTGGCTGCGCGTCGACGGCCTCGACCTCAACGTGGCCGGCGTGCGCCTGCACACCCCGTGACGTCGAGTTGAACACGGCGCTGGCCGCCGGCTCCGACCCGGTACGCCTCGCTGCGAAGCTACGCGGCTACGGCGAAGGGCACGCCTGGGTGGAAGGCTCCGACCGTGCGTGGCTGGCCGACATCATCGACCAGGGCTTGGAGGCGGGCATCTACCGGCGCGGCCTGTGGCGTTCGGGCACGCCCGACGGTCCACGCGACCAGTGGACAGACCTTGGCTGGCAGCAGGTCATCGGGTTCCTGCGGTCCCGCGACGACGAACCCGTGGTCACCTCCTACTCAGTGACCGACGGATTCCCGAACCGAGCAATCGCCGACTGGACGCCGCCCGTTGACCCGCAGTGGCGGCCCGATTGGGCTGATGGGGGCGGGGCCAACGAGTGGTCGGAGATGACCGCCTCCGAGCAGGATTCGTGGCGACGTGACCACGCCGCCGAGCAGTGGTACGACCTGCCCGACGGCGAACGGTGGGAACTCGCGATGGCCGGGCTGCGCCGTACCCGGCCGTGGGCGCGGCTCGCCCCAGACACCCTCTCCGAGGTGGCGTTCGGCTGGCCGGTGAGCGTGTACGACCTGTTCGCCCCGGACAGCGCCGAGCGGGTGCGCGCCGCAGCGGAACTGGCCGGGGTGTAGCCCGTGGCCGCCGACGAGCCTGACTACGTGGTGGTCCGCCCTCATCCCGACCTGCCTGCGGGGTTCCTGCCGCCCGATCTCGACGGCCGGTGGTTCGACCGCTCAGCGCTACGGCTCGGGTCGGGCACCGCCGTCGCCGTTCCTTCCGGGCGGTTCGAGGTACGCGACGATGGCGCCGTCGCCGAGGTGTACGAAGTTCGGCCGTGAACGCCCGACCGATCGGGCGATCCCGCCTGGCCCGTGAGCAGCCAGTCCGCGCCACCTGCTCGACACCACGATGCGGCAACCCCGGGTACCGTCACCGGATGATCACTGCCAGCCCGGGAGGCACACCCCACCACCTCGACCACCAGCCCGTCGCCGCCACCGACTTCCCCCATCTCGACCCCACCACCGGGGTCTGCCGCGCCTGCTCGTACACCGCCGACGGAGCGCCGATCGTCCCGATCGGCTGGCCCTGCCCACCCATCCACGAAGACAAGCAACCCGCCGGGGAGGCACGCCGCAAGCGGTACGCCGGGGCCGGGCGCCTCGCCGACCAGGTCACCGCCCGCCGCACACAGCTCGGCCTCACCCGCAATCAGCTCGCCGAACAGTCCGGCATAGGGGTCAAGACGCTCCGCAGCGTGGAGGAGGCCCGCTTCCCGCGCCCGGCCGATCACACCCTCGAAGGTTTGGACCGCGGCCTCGACTGGCGGGCCGGTAGCGCACGCCGCGTGCTGGCGGGCGGCGAGCCGCAGCCACGACCATCTGACGTGGTGGTCCCGGCAGAACAGCAGGTCATCCTTCGGGCCGGGTTGCCCGCCGAGGTGGAGACGGCACTGATCGGGCACCTGCAAGCCCGGCGCCAGGATGTCGAGGCGGCGCTAGAGGATGAGGCGCGGATGCTGCTCGGGCAGACGCTGCGGCTCGCCCACCTCGGCGCGGCCGGGTCTGCTGGCTGATTCCGCCCGATTCGTCCTGGACACACCCCCGAGCGTTGCCGTACGGTGATCAGAGCGGCACTCTCCGGAGCCGCCCTGCACGGTAATTCCGTTGCCGGTCGTGATCTCCGGGCCTACCGTTACCACCAACCGATCCGATGAGGAGTGAGCCGGTCATGATGCGCCACGCAACGCCAGAACCGCAGCAGCTTTCGCTGCGCGGTGAGTGGCGCCTGGCCATCGCCGGGTGCTCCGTCGACAACTTCAAGACCGGTAGGTGGCGCGGCTGACCGCGAGCTTCGAGCGCGATAGCCGCCCACCCAGCCAAGGGGTCGGGCGGCTTTTTCGTACATGGAACCAACTTCATAGGGGTGTGGCGCAACTGGTAGCGCGGCGGCCTCCAAAGCCGGCGGTTGCAGGTTCGAGCCCTGTCGCCCCTGCTCACACCCCGGGCCCTCGGGCCCGGATTGGTGATGATCATTGAGAACTCCACAGCGGATGGCATACAGACGACACCCGGCCGGCGGCAGCAACCGCCGTCGCCGGCCGGGGATGGTCGTGATGGGCTCGTGGCGCAGTTGGCAGCGCGTCACCTCGGCAAGGTGAAGGCCGGGAGTTCGAATCTCCCCGGGTCCACGTACATGCCCACCAAGCTCTGACGGCGGAGCGCCCGGTTGAAGCCCGGGAGGCGCGGGGTTCAAGTCCCTGGGTGGGCACGCAAGGGAGACCGCCGAGGTCAACGACGCCAGGGACGGAAGCCCCGGCCGAGGAAACCGACGCGCCAGCTCGGTACGCCGGACTTCCGACGGCGGCCAGCATGGAGGACGCTCCCGGTCGGTAGCTCAAGGGCAGAGCACCGCCGCAGGGCGGGGGTTGCGGGTTCGAATCCCGTCCGGCCATGCATGGGCCAGTGGAGCTGTTGGCAAAGCTCGCCGCTCTCTCAAGGCGGAGATCGTCGGTTCGAGCCCGACTTGGCCTACGCAACGCTCGCGGTGCTAGCTCATCTGGCAGAGCGGCAGCCTTCCAAGCTGCTGGGCGGGGTTCGAGTCCCCGGTACCGCTCCAACATCGTTCCGGGTTGCTCTGCTGGCTGGGCGCCTCGACTTTGGATCGAGAGGACGCAGGTTCGATTCCTGCACCCGGAGCCAAGCCCCGGTAGCCCAACGGTAGAGGCACCGCCTTCAAGTAGCGGTCAGCGCGGGTTCGACCCCCGCCCGGGGTACGTGACGCCTCGTCGTGACCACGGGAATCGTGCGGCCGGCCGACCCGGCACCAGCGGGACTAAATCGCCCACCGGGGCGAGAGGCGCGTTCCCGCCCAGCGGGAGAGGCACCTTGCCGTCGTAGCTCAGCCTGGCCAGAGCGCCGACCTGGTACGTCGGAGGTTCGCCGGTTCAAATCCGGCCGTCGGCTCCATGCGGTTGTAGCGCAGTCCGGTAGCGCGCCACGTTGCCATCGTGGAGGTCGCGGGTTCGAATCCCGCCAGCCGCTCGTAAGTCCCCAACACCACGCCAGCCCCCAACTCGCAGCCAAGAAAGGAGGGGAAACCGTGGACGCAGTGCTCGTCATCAACGCCGACCTCGGGCCCCTCCACCGGGTCACGGTCGCTCACGCGATCCGGATGCTGTGCCGCCGGGTCGCCGAGATCCACGAAGCCGAACCAGACCGCCTGATCGGGGTGTTCCCCATGCCCCGGGTGGTCCGCCTGGTCCGGTACGTGGTGACCCGCTGGCGGTACAGCCACGGCCCCGCCTGGTCCAAGGGCGGCGTCCTGGCCCGCGACGGCCGCCGCTGCGGCTACTGCGCCGGCCCGGCCGCCACCGTCGACCACATCCTGCCCCGCTCCCGTGGCGGGAAGAACACCTGGCGGAACACCGTCAGCGCGTGCGCGCCCTGCAACCAGGCGAAGGGCGACCGGACCCCGGCCGAGGCCGGCATGGTGCTCCGCATCAAGCCGCTCGTGCCGGCGTGGGGGTCGCTGGCGCAGCGCTGACCGGCCGACGGGCCCACCGCGGTCCGCCGGCCACCCTTCCCGGGTCGTCTAGTCGGCAAGACGCCGCACTCTGGATGCGGAGAGCTGGGTTCGAATCCTGGCCTGGGAGCGAGCGCCTGAATCGACGTGGAACCGATGGCACCACGCTCTTTCGGGAGAAGCCGGATCCGCCGCCGGCCGGGCGCGCATTGCCCTCGTAGTCCAAGTGGCAGGAGACAACGGTCAGAGACGCCGTGCAGTGCAGGTTCGAATCCTGTCGGGGGCACTCCGTAACATCGCAGGTGGGGCCGCACCCCGAAGATCGCTAGGTGGCTAGTTCCCGGGCGGCAAGACCGGCATCGACCGTGAGTGGCAGCCAGGGTGAAGTACAACGGATGGCCTGAAAGACGCCCCGTCCATCAGGCCCGCAAGGTGCGGCCCCTCCCACTCCCCTGCCGGTGGAGCACGGGTGGCCGTGCGGCCGACTTGTAATCGGCAGGTGCGGGTTCGACTCCCGCCGCCGGCTCCACGCCAGCGGAGCACGACGGCCGTGCGCCGTCCTCGTAAGACGGAGATAGCGGGTTCAACTCCCGTCGCTGGCTCCACGCCGACGTAGCTCAACGGCAGAGCGTCCGGCTCATAACCGGAAGGCACCCGGATCGACACCGGGCGTCGGCACCACGCGCTCGTGGTGGAACTTGGTAGACACGCCGGTCTCAGGAACCGGTGCCGAAAGGCGTGGGAGTTCGACTCTCCCCGAGCGCACGCATGGGCTCGTAGCTCATCTGGCAGAGCGCCGCTCTTGCAAAGCGGAGGTGACCGGTTCGAGTCCGGTCGGGTCCACCATGCCGACGTAGCTCAGTGGTAGAGCATCCGACTGTCGATCGGAGGGCCGCGGGTTCGATCCCCGTCGTTGGCGCGCATGAAGGGTTGGCCGAGTCTGGTCGATGGCGCCGCACTGCTGATGCGGAGCGGGTAACACCGCCGGGAGTTCGAATCTCTCACCCTTCGCCAAGCCGTCGTAGCTCAGCCTGGTTAGAGCACGGAGCTGATAACTCCGGGGCCCCCGGTTCAAATCCGGGCGTCGGCACGCAAGTTCTTGCCCCCGTAGCTCAGTGGAAAGAGCGTCCGGCTACGAACCGGAAGGCCGCGCGTTCGACTCGCGCCGGGGGCACGCATCGGGACGTGGCGCAGGGGTAGCGCGCCGGTTCGGGGAACCGGAGGCCGGGAGTTCGAGACTCCCCGTCCCGACTCAACGGGTACTAGCTCAACTTGGTGGAGCGCGTCGTTCGGGACGACGAGGATGGGCGTTCGAATCGCCCGTACCCGACGCATGGTGAGGCCAGCCGAGGGTAGGCGCCGGCCGCTGTCTCGAAAACAGTTGGGGCGCAAGCCCGTGTCGGTTCGATCCCGACCCTCACCGCCAGGCGCCGTTAGCTCAGTTGGCAGAGCTTCCGACTCTTAATCGGAATGTCACTGGTTCGATCCCAGTACGGCGTACCACTGCCCCGCTAGCTCAGGGGATAGAGCAGCAGTTTCCTAAACTGCGTGTCGCTGGTTCGATTCCAGCGCGGGGCACCACACGGGCCGCTAGCTCAATGGATAGAGCTGCCGACTTTTAATCGGCAGGTTCGGGGTTCGAGTCCCCGGCGGCCCACTTGCGGGATGGCGCAGTTGGTAGCGCGCTGGGCTCATAACCCAGAGGTTCCCGGGTTCGAATCCCGGTCCCGCTCCCGCCCCGGTAGCTCAACGGGAGAGCGCCGTCCTGACGCGACGGAGGCCGGGGGTTCGACACCCTCTCGGGGCACCATGGAGCCGTAGACGAATTGGCAAAGTCACCGGGCTTTCAACTCGGATATATGCGGGTTCAAATCCCGTCGGCTCTACTCATTCCGACGTAAACCGTAATTGGTATCGGGGCGGACTGTTAATCCGTTCAGGCGGAAGCCTGGTGCTGGTTCGAGTCCAGCCGTCGGAGCCATGCCCGCGTAGCTCAGTGGGAGAGCGACGCCTTCACACGGCGTAGGTCGGGGGTTCGACACCCTCCGCGGGCACTGTGGCTGTAGCTCAGTGGTAGAGCGTCCGGTTGTGGTCCGGAAGGACGCGGGGTCAGTACCCGCCAGTCACCCCAAGGGAGTGCGCCACCGATGGTGAGGTGGGCCCGGCTGTAACCCGGGTGCGTTCGCGCTCAGGGAGTTCGAATCTCTCCGCTCCCACCATGCCCCCGTAGCGCAGTGGATAGCGCGGCGGTTTCCGGAACCGCAGGCCGTAGGTTCGATCCCTACCGGGGGTGCCATGATCGCGTGCCCGAGTGGCTAGGGCCTCGCCTGCAAAGCGAGTGAACGTCGGTTCGAACCCGACCGCGATCTCTCTGTGCCGAGGCCGGTTCGACCCCGGTCCCGGCCTCCAAGCTGTGTGCCATCTGCTATGGACACGTTCGGCGATTCGCTCGCACGATCTACGATCGAGCTGCTATGTTCAGACCTGACGCACCTCCCGGTGCCCAGTCCAGCGGTTACTTCTTTCTGTCAAAGGGACCAACACCGACGGACGCCTTGATCTCGGGAGGCCACAACTCCAGATGCGGGTGCCCGGTGCCCAGGCTCCGGATACTTCCACTGCTAATGGGGTGGTTGCGGGTTCGAGTCCCGCCCCCGGCTTCGGCTGGGGTAGCTCAATCGGCAGAGCGCCTACGTACGCCGTGGCCGACTTGATCTCGGGCACCCGCACCCTGGACATCCGGTGGCTCCTCCCGTCTATGGAAGGAGCCATTTTCGTGTCCAAGTTCAACCGGCCTGCCGTGCGGCCCGCCGCGACGTCCCCGGTCGTCACCGCGTCGACCCCGACCGCCCGCACCCACGAGGGCGGCCCGGGATTCGCGCGTGACGCCAAGTCGGAGCTGTTCCTGCTCGCCGTGACCAACATGGTCGCCGAGAAGACGTTCTACGAGTCGGCCGATGCCCGTGACGCCCGGTTCGAGGCGCTGGTGGGGCAGGTGGCCGTCGCCGACCCGGCGTGGATGCTCGGGTTCGTCGGCTGGCTACGCAAGGCCGCGAACATGCGGTCGGCGTCGATCGTCGCCGCGGCCGAGGCCGTCCGGGCGCGACTCGCCACCCCCGTCGAGGAGGGGCCGGTGACGAACCGGCAGATCATCGGCGCCGCGCTGCTGCGTCCCGACGAGCCCGGCGAGCTGCTGGCCTACTGGATGTGCCGGTACGGCGCCCGCATCCCGAAGCCCGTCAAGCGGGGCATCGCCGACGCCGCCGTGCGGCTCTACAACCAGCGGTCGCTACTCAAGTACGACACCGACGGCAAGGGCATCCGGTTCGGCCGCGTCCTGGACCTCGTGCACCCGGTCGCGCAATCGCCGGAGCAGGCCGCCCTGTTCGCGCACATGCACGAGCGGATGCGGGGCCGGCCGTGGTCGGTCGACCCGGACGCCCTGCCGGTCGTCGCGTTCAACGCCACCCTGCGGGAGCTGGCCGCCGAGGACCCGGCCGGGCTGCTCGACGCCGACAAGCTGCGCGCGGCCGGCATGACGTGGGAAGACGCCCTGTCGCTGGCCGGGAACCGGGTCGACAAGGCCCGACTGTGGGAAGCGCTCATCCCGTCGATGGGCTACATGGCGTTGCTGCGGAACCTGCGGAACTTCGACCAGGCCGGCGTCTCCGACGCGACCGCGCAGCAGGTGGCCGTCCGTCTCGCCGACCCGGCCGAGGTGGCGAAGTCCCGGCAGCTGCCGATGCGGTTCCTGTCCGCCTACCGCGCCGCCCCGTCGCTGCGGTGGTCGTACCCGCTGGAGCAGGCCCTCGGGCACGCCCTCGCGAACATCCCCACCCTGGAGGGCCGAACCCTGATCCTGGTCGACACCTCGACCAGCATGAACGGAACGTTCTCCAAGGACGGCACCCTGCTGCGGTGGGACGCCGCCGTCATCTTCGGTGTCGCGCTCGCCCAGCGGTGCGCCGAGGCCGAGGTCGTGTCGTTCTCGTCCACCGCCCGCTACTGGGGCGATCCGCATGGGGCGCTGACGAAGGTGTTCCCGATGCAGCAGGGTGAGTCGCTGCTGCGGTCGGTGGAACGGTGGAAGTCCGGCGGCTGGTTCCTCGGCGGCGGCACGGCGACCGCGGCAGCGCTGCGTAAGCACTTCGCGGGGCAGCGCCGGGTGGTGGTACTGACTGACGAGCAGCAGGGCGTCGACACCGTCGAGGTGTCGAAGTCGGTGCCGTCGCAGGTGCCCATGTACACCTGGAACCTGGCTGGCTACGAGCGCGGGCACGCGCCGTCCGGTGGCCAGTTCCGGCACACGTTCGGCGGGCTCACCGACCAGGCGTTCCGGATGATCCCGCTCCTGGAGCGCGGTGTCTCGGGCTCCTGGCCGTGGGAGTCCATGGACTGAGCAGCACCGAGTACGGAGCCCTCTGACCTTCGGGTCGGGGGGCTCCCTCGTTTGGGCGGGTTTTCGGCGTTCCGGCAACATGCCCGGCCCGGACAAGGTATCTTGATAGTAGCTGCCACGACTGATTTAGGAGTTGAGGAATGTCGACCGCCGCGCTCACCATCGCCGCCTTCCAGAGCACCCTGCTCCTCACCCCCGACGGCTGGCAGCCCGGCCAGCGGCGCGACTGCCACAACATCCTCCGCGCACCCGAAGACGGCGACTGGGACACCGACCACGTCGCGTGCCTCCGCAACGCCGCCGACCGCAAGCTGCACGCCCTCGGCTACACCCGCGCCGCCGGCTGGGAGTACCACGCCAGTAACGACGTCCACACCGCGCCGATCGCTGCGGCAGGCGCAGATCGGGACGACCAGTGACGCGCCGGAACTGCCCAGGCCAGCTGGCGTTGTTCGAGGACGGCTGGTGCCAGCGCACCACCGCTGGCCGGCATTCGTGGCGGCACACCAGTGAGGGAGGATTCGACCCGCGCCGGTACAAGGTCGAGCGAATCAAGCCCGCCCAGGCGAGAGCATTCATCCTCGCCCACCACTACCTGAGCAGCTACCCGTCCGTGAAGCTGCCCTACGGGCTGATTGAGGGGAACCGGCTCGCTGGTGTGGCAACGCTGGGAACCCCCACGAACGCCAAGGTCATCACGAATCCGCTGCCGTCCCTGGACCTTCGTACCGGCGCGGATCTGTCCCGCCTCGTCCTGCTCGATGAGGTGCTCGCCAACGCGGAGTCGCGGTTCATCCGTCTGCTGCTGCGGGACGCCTTCAACGAGGGCGTGCGTGGGGTGGTCGCCTTCGCGGACGGAGTACCGCGCCCTGACGCCGGGATGCCCGGCCACGTCGGGATCATTTACCAGGCCAGCAACGCCGACTACTGCGGCCGGGCCACCGCCGGCCCGTTGACGGTGTTGCCGAACGGCACGGTCCTCACGCGCCGGACGTTGCAGAAGGTCCGCGCCGGGGAGCGCGGCGCGGGTGGCGTAGTCCGCCGGCTTGTCGCGGCGGGCGCGGACGCGCCGGACAACCCTCAGGGCGACGCGCCGTGGCTGCGGCGGTCGCTGCGGAAGGTGCGCGCGGTGAATCTCCCCCACCCGGGGGTGCACCGGTTCGTCATCAGGCCGGGCACCTCGCGGCAGCAGCGGATGGTGCCGCTCGGTGAGGGCTTCGAGCCGCGCCCGTACCCGAAGCGGCCCGATCCGGCGCCGACGTACCGGACGGTAGCGGCGTGAGCGCCCGCCGTCGTCAGGGCCGCGACCGTACCGCCGAGATGGACCAGCTCTACGCCGAACTCCCGGACATCGACTGCAAGGGCCTGTGCCACGAGTCGTGCAACGCGATCGCCATGACCCCGCTGGAACGCGACCGGATCCGGGAGCGCGGGATCGACATCAGCCCGTTGCACATGCCCTGCCCGGCGCTGACGCCCCTTCGCCGCTGCTCAGTGCGGGAGGTCCGGCCGCTCATCTGCCGGCTCTACGGCCTGGTGGAGCGGATGGCCTGCCCGCACGGCTGCCGGCCCGAGGGCGGGTTCGTGCCTGAGGCGACCGCCCGGCGGTTGCTCGCCCGCGCCGAAGTGATCGGCGGACGGCCGTGACCCCGTACGAGGGGATCACCTACGTCATCCCGTGCGGCGGCCGGAAACTGGCCCGGCCCGTCGCCGCCCGCGATCTCTACATCGGGTCGATGTTCCGTCACACCCTCGCCAACGCCGAGATGTCGGCTCGCCTCGACACCGAAGCGTCCGGCCGTCCCGCGCGGGTGCTGATCCTGTCGGCGCTGCACGGCCTGGTCGAGCTGGACACCGTCCTCGACCCGTACGACCTGAGAATGGGCCAGCCGGGGTCGGTCACCGCGGCCCGCCTCGCCGAGCAGGCGACCGCGCTGGGCATCGAGTGGGGCGCGGAGGTGTACGCCCTCCTCCCCCGCCCTTACCTGGCCCGCCTGGACGAGGCTCTGCGCGGCTTGGACGTGTGGGTGCAGGACGTGTACGAGGCGTGCCGTGGCAACGGTGAGCAGAAGCGCGTCAACGTGCACATCGGCCGGGGCCCGACGCCCGCGTACTCCGAGCCGGAGGGGCCGGGGCCGATCGTGTGGCTCGGCGGAGACGTGCCGGCCCTGTGGTGGGGTGTGCGGGTCCTGGTGTCGTACGTGCGGCTACGCCGCGCGAAGAACCTGCCGGTGGCCGTCGCGGATTGGCTGCTGGACTCCGGCGGCTACGACCAGCTCATGCGGTACCGCGGCTGGACCGTCACCGCCGTCGAGTACGCGGCGGACATCCGCCGGTACGGGCAGGAGATCGGCCGGCTGCTGTGGGCGGCGCCGCAGGACTGGCCCGCCTCCCGGGCCGCACTGGCGCGGACGGGGCTCACCGAGGAAGAGCATCAGCGGCGGACCCTCGCGTCGGTGGTGGACCTGCGCGTGGCCGACACCGGCGTCCATATCGCCGCGCTGGTGACGGGGACGACGCCGGCCGGCTACCTGCGGCACGTCGACATGTACGCGCAGGCCGGTATCGACCTGCGCGCCGAGCCGGTGGTGGCGGTGGGTGCGTTGTTGCGGCGCCCGGTGCGGGAGGCGGCTGAAATCGTGCGGGTGCTGCACGCCGCTGGCCTGCGGCTGCACACCCTCGGCGGGAAGGGTCCGCTACTTGGCCTGGTGGGTGGGCTGATCGATTCGACGGACTCGGCCGACTGGTCGGGAAACGCACGCCGCCACGTCGGGTTGTGCCCGCACGGGCTGGTGGCGTGGGAGAGCAACTGCCCGGTGGCGGCCCGGGAGTGGGGTGCTGGCCAGCGGGAGTTGGCGGCGCGGTCGTTGGCGCAGCCGATGTTGCCGCTGGCGGGTTGATCCGGCAGTTACCGCCAATCTTGGCCCGCATGGGGTATCTTGATAGTAGTTTCTGCGAGTGAGACAGCCATGAGAGGTCAGGATGCCGCTACCGACGTTCCCCACCCTCCGATTCGCCGACATCAACGACGGCGAGCTTGGCGCTCTCGCTGCCTGGCTCCGCGACAGCCTCGCCACCGTGCAAGGCGAGCAGGCACGCCGCGCCGCCGTCCGCGACCAGGTTCTCCGCGCCTGCCTGTGGCAGATGACAGCCGCCGGCCCCGATGACCCCCGCTGGACGCCGCAGCCGTGGGACGCCGCCCGGATCGCCGCCGGCCCCAACGTCGGCCGCCAAGGGTTCATCGTCCGCCGATGCCCGGATGGCTGCGAGCAGGTCGACGGGCAACCCCGCTGGGAGCTGTACATCGCCGGTGGCGGCCCCGTGTGGACGTGCCTGGCGCGGGAGCACCTGCGGCCTGTGGCGGCTGTCCGCCGCGATGACGGAATGGGCCGCGCCCGCTGCACCTACGACTGCCTGTGCTGCATGGGCGACCCACGTCGACACCTGACCACCGCCGGCACGCCGGCCAAAACAGTGAGGAGCCCCCGGATGGCCTACGACTCCCAAGTCAGCGGAGAAATCACCATCGACCCGCCCCTGCCGTGGGCGGAGATCCGCGACAGCGGCTACCTGCCCGGCAGCGCGTGGCTGAACAACAAGACGGTCAAGCTCCGCGTCGTTACCGACGAGGTCGACACCGAGCACGGGCTACTGCTGCGGCAGCAGGCCGTCGGCATCGTTCCGGTGACCGAGGACAGCTACAACGCCCACAGCCTCGTGGCCGACGTTCAGCAGCTCATCGACCAGTTCGGCGGCGGCCGTACGTTCGCCGGCCGGCTGAACGGCTGCGGCGACGACGCGGGCGACCTGTGGCGGCTGGAGGTACGCGACGGCCGCGCCGTGGAGGTGCAGGCCCGGATCGTGTGGCCGGACGGGTCGGAGGGCGTGTGATGGATCTTTACGACGGGCACGACGGTCCGACCGAAGACGACTTCACCCGCTGGAACGAACACAACGCCCACGCCGACGACTACGACCCCAGTGACGACGAGGAGGTTCCCGACCTCATCGGTCCGCTGGCCGCCGAGGAGTGGTGCGCCTTCCGGCTGCGCAGCGACGGCGACCTGTTGCAGTGCTGCGGGGTCACCTCGGCCTTCCGGGACGCCCTGTTCAACCTGCTGCGGATGGGTGGCGAGCGGCACGACGCCGCCTGGATCCTGCGGGACGAGTGGCAGGCGATGGAGGAGCACGGAATGCCGCAGGGCCCGGAGGTGACGCCGCTGATAGACAAGCTCCGCGCCTTCTACATCGACCAGCCGGCCAGCACCGTCGAGGTGCCCGACGAGGTGCTGGCGCCGGCGCAAGGGGGCACGCGATGACCCTGATCCTGTCCGGCATCGTCGGAAGCACCGCGTACGGGCTCGCCGGCCCAGACTCCGACGTCGACCGGCTCGGTGTCTTCGCCGCCCCGACGCTGGCCCTCGCCGGCCTGAACCCGACGGACGAGTCCCGGGTCACCAGCAAACCCGACGCTACCTGGCATGAGGCCCGCAAGTATGCGCGGTTGGCGTTGGGCGGCAACCCCACCGTGTCCGAGCTGGTGTGGCTCCCCCGCGACCTGCTGGAGACGGTGACATCGCTCGGTGAGGAGCTGATCGGCATCCGGTCGGCGTTCCTGAGCGCACCCCGGGTGCGCGACTCGTACCTCGGCTATGCGACCCAGCAGTTTCGGAAGCTGGAAGCGCGAGGCGACGGCTCGTTCTCCGCCGATACCAGGAAACGGACCGCGAAGCACGCGAGACATCTTCTGAGGCTGTGTCACCAAGGGTTCGCGCTGTACGCCACCGGTGAGGTCGAGATCCGCCTCACCGACCCGCAACGGTTTCTCGACTTCGGGGAGCGGGTCGCCGCCGGGAACATCGACCACGCCCGGCAGGCCATGGCCGACTACGAAGACCGGTTCAACGCGGCCCGGTCCCCGCTGCCGGACGAGCCAGACCGGGCCGCGGTGGAGGCATGGCTGCTGCGGGTGCGCCGCGCCTACCTGGAACCGGCGTGAACGGGTTCGAGGGCGCGTCGACCGAGACACTGAACACCATCGCCACCAACCTGCGGCGCGGCCTGGACGTGGTCGCCGACCGGCTCGCCGCCGGCACATTCCACCAGGTGGGGCCGAAGGGTGCGGCGCCGCCGTCGCAGTCGGGTCAGCTGACGCTTGCGCTGCTGGCGGGGGTTGAGGCGGAGCTGGCGAGCCGAGCGGGCCGCCCGGCCACCCCGAAGCAAGCCGATCGGAAAGCCGCGTGACCGCCCCGCCTCGGGTGCTCCGCCTGCGTCACACCGTCCCGCCTCCACCGATGGGCTGCCGCTGGTGCGGCACGCCGGAGCGTGAGCACTGCCAGCTGTGGGTTCCCGGCCGTTCCTGGCATGGCTGGGTGGAGCCGACCCGGAAGCAGATCGCCGCCCGGCTGCGCGTCAAGCTCCGCGCGGTCCCAGGAGGTGCCCGGTGAGCGGGCCGAAGATCGAAACCCGTGCCGACCTGGATCTCTGGCTTGACGGCTTCGCATCCGGCACCGCTACCACGCTCCGCACCCTCGCCTTCGTGCCGGACGCCATGCTGCCAGCCGTGGTGGCGGCGATGGCATCCGAAGCAGCGCGGTCGGGGACGCCGCGCCACCCGGAACCACCAACTGACCCGAGAGGACCGACCGATGCAGACCTTCGACGCTGAAACCTGCGAGCGGATCTTCCATGCCGCACTCGCCGCCGGCGACTTCAAGGGGGTGGAGGCCGCGTTGACCGTGATGGCACCGCAGGACCCGCACCGCGCTCAGCTGCTGTACGACACGCTCCGCGTTGGGTTGGCGATTGCCGAGGAGCGTCAGGCTGCCGAGTCGACCCCGGCGGCCGAGCAGTGACCGCCCTGGACGCCGCACTCGCGACCCTCACCCCCGAGGAGGCCGCCAAGCTGGACACCATGCAGGCCAGCCTGCGGGAGTGCCGGTACGTCGACATCCCCGACCACCGCGGACTGCGGCCCGGCGCGCGGGTGTACCACTCCGGCCACCAGTGGCCGGGGGCGGCGTACGACGGCACCGGCGTGGTGCTCGCGGTCACCGAGCGGCCGGACTCGCCATGGTCGCAGACATATCGCGCACCGGATGTGGAGCTGATCGTGTTGTGGGACCGGCCGGTGCTCGGCTCTTCGTCGCGGCTGTCGCAGTCGGCGAGCTACCGGATCCACCTCGCGGCGGTCCAGCAGGCCGCCGACACGGGACTGGACAACTGATGTGCACGCCGCCGTCCCGCCGCGACAACGAGAGGTACGCCAGGTCCGCGGCGCCCGAGAGCATCGCCTACCACCTGAAACTTGCCCCGGGCCGCCGCCGCCCGTTGGCAGCGGCGGGTCGAGTGGCTGACCGAACTGCACGAGCGGCGCACCGCAGAGCGTGAGGCGGGTGTCTGGCCGGGCAAGCCGCCGTCAAGATTGGGCTAGCCGGCTAGCCCGATCGTCTCGCACGGGACGGCTCCTAGCCTGCGAGCGTGATCTACCCGGGGCAGCGCCCGCTCGGCTATCTGGCACTCGCCGACCTGCTGCGGGACCAGATCACAGACGGACAGCTCAGGCCAGGTGCCCGCCTACCCTCCGAGCGGGACTTGGCGCAGACGTACGGCGTGGCCGCGAAGACTGCCCGCGCCGCCCTGATGCAGCTCCGCCAGGAAGGCTTGGCCTGGGCTGTTGTCGGATACGGCGTTGTGGTGCGTGAGACGGTCGAGCCGGTCCGGGTCGCGATCGGCCCGGACGACGAGATGACGGCACGGCCGCCCACCCCGAGTGAGCGTGAGCAGCATGAGATGCCGGAGGGTGTGCCGCTGCTGGTGGTCATCCACCCGGACGGCACACAGTCGTTGTATCCGGCGCACCTGTATCGGCTGACTGCCCGGCCGGACTGACCGTCCGCAGCCGCCCCTGGTGCTGCTCGACAGGTTTCGGCCCTCAACCGTCCGCGCCCCTGCCTGGTAGGCGGGTTCATGCTGGCCGCAAGTTGCAGACAGCGCGCCCCAGTGCGTTTCCCACGGCGCGGACGGTTGCGTACGTGGAAGTTCCACCGCACCATTGGTGGTCACGATACCTGCCGTTAACTTTCGCACACGCAGAGCTAGGCAGATGAGTCCCATTCACCGGACCCGCGAGGGAGGGACTGTGACCACCCAGCCCATCGACGGGCCCACGATGGAACTAGCCGCCCCCCGGAGACGCCGACGACGACCTGCCGCCTCCACCAGGTCCGGCACGGGACCGACCCGCTGGTACAGCCTGGCCGCCTGCGCTGCCGGCTTGATGGCCGCCCTCGACTGGGCTGCCCTCACCATCCACCGCATCGCCCTCGGCGACGATGACGAGGTCGGCCGCTACGTGGACGAGCACGCCATGGTGGGTACGGTGCTGACCCTGTCCGCCGCCGTCCTCATTGGCATCTGGGCCGTGTGGGCCGGCGCCCTCCACGCCCCCCGCTCCCATGCCAGCGCGACCGGCCACAACAGAGGCGGCGTGCGCCACAAC
>NZ_POTY01000103.1 GCF_003236315.1 Micromonospora craterilacus | reverse complement strand
GGGTCGGGCCGCACGGCCGCACCATGGCGTTCTGGGCTGGTCAGCTACCTGAGGCGCTGGCCGCCGTCGGCGCCCCGCCGCAGGGGCTGTCCGGCGAGCAGGCCGCGCGGCTGCTGCGCGAGCGCGGCCCCAACCGGGTCACCGTGGCCCGCCGCCGCGGCTGGCGCCTGCTGCTGGCCCAGTTCACCAGCCCCATCATCCTGATCCTCGTCGCCGCGACGGTGCTGTCGATGGCCGTCGGCGACCTCATCGACGGCGCGATCATCCTCGCCATCGTGGCCGCCAGCGGCGGGCTGGGGTTCTGGCAGGAGCGCGCCGCCGGGCGGGCCGTCGACGCGCTGCAGGCCCGGGTGCGGGTGGCCGTCGAGGTGATCCGCGACGGCCGCGAGGTGTCCGTGCCCGTCGAGGAGGTGGTGGTCGGCGACCTGGTGCTCCTACACGCCGGTGACGTGGTGCCCGCCGACTGCCGGCTCGTCGACAGCCAACGGTTGCAGGTCGACCAGGCCACGTTGACCGGGGAGTCCTTTCCCGTCGAGAAGACCCCGGACGCCACCCCCGCCGACGCGGACCTGACCGGGCGGACCAACGCCTTGTGGATGGGTACGCACGTGGTCAGCGGCACCGGGCGGGCGGTGGTCATGCAGACCGGCCGGGACACCGCCTTCGCCGAGGTGGCCGCCCGGGTCGGCGCCCGCCCCGCCGCCACCGGTTTCCAACGGGGCCTGACCCGCTTCGGGCTGCTGCTGGTCCGGATCATGGTGGTGCTGCTCGTCGGCATCCTCCTCGCGAACCTGCTGATGGGCCGGCCGGCCATCGACTCCCTGCTGTTCTCCCTGGCCCTCGCCGTCGGCCTGACCCCACAGATGCTCCCGGCGATCGTCGCGGTCAGCCTCTCCGCCGGGGCCCGGATGATGGCGGCGCACCGGGTCATCGTCAAACGCCTCGAAGCCATCGAGGACTTCGGCGCCATGACCGTGCTGCTGACGGACAAGACCGGCACCCTCACCGCCGGCTGCGTGACGCTCACCGCCAGCCTCTCCGTCGACGGCGAGCACGACGACGAGGCGGCCCGCCTGGCCCGGCTCAACGCCGGTCTGCAACGGGGCTTCACCAACCCGATGGACACCGCGATCATGGCCGGGCAGCCGCCGGCCGACCCGGCCCTCCGGCTCGCCGAGGTCCCGTACGACTTCAGCCGTCAACGCCTGTCCCTGCTGGTCGACGACGGCGGCACCGCCACCCTGATCACCAAGGGCTCGTTGGCCGCCGTGCTGGGCGTGTGCACCACGGCCCGTAGCGCCGGCGGCGTCGTGCCGCTCGACGAGGTCCGCGACCGCGTCCAGCGGCGGTTCACCGAACTGAGCGACCGCGGCAACCGCGTCCTCGGCCTGGCCGTGCGAACGCTGCCCGGGGCGCGTACCGCCACCGTCGACGACGAGACCCAGATGACCCTCGTCGGGCTCCTCGCCTTCCAGGACCCGCCCAAGCCGGATGCCGCCGAGGCGATCGACCGGCTCACCGGCATGGGCATCGCCGTCCGGCTGATCACCGGCGACAACCGGCACGCCGCCGCGCACATCGCCGGGAAGGTCGGTCTCACCGGCGAACCGATGCTCGGCACCGACATCGCCAGCTGCGCCGATGCGGACCTGCCCGACCGGATCGCCGGCACCAACGTGTTCGCCGAGGTCGACCCGGTGCAGAAGGAACGTGTCCTGACCGCGCTGCGCGCCCGCGGCGCCGTCGTCGGGTTCATCGGCGACGGCATCAACGACTCCCCCGCACTGCACGCCGCCGATGTCGGCATCTCCGTCGACACCGCCGTCGACGTCGCGAAACAGGCCGCCGCGATCGTGCTGCTCGAAAAGGATCTCAACGTCGTCGCCGACGGCGTCCGGCTCGGCCGGCAGACCTTCACCAACACCCTCAAGTACATCCGGGTCAACACCAGCGCCTCCTTCGGCAACGTGGTCAGCATGAGCGTCGCCACGCTGCTCCTGCCGTTCCTGCCGCTGCTGCCTCGTCAGGTCCTGCTGCTGAACTTCCTCTCCGACATCCCGTACACCACCATCTCCACCGACCACGCCGACCCGGAGCAGCTGCAACGTCCCCGCACCGTCGACGTCCGGGCGATCCGCCGGTTCATGCTGGTCTACGGTTCCATCAGCATCGCCGTCGATCTCGGCGCGCTCGCCGTGCTGCACTGGTTCTGGCACGTCCCCACCGACGTCTTCCGCGCCGCATGGTTCATCCAGTTCACCGCGACCGAGATCATCGTCCTGATGGTGCTGCGCACCAACCGCACCTTCCTGCGCAGCCGGCCGTCCACGCCGCTGCTCGCCACCGGGGCGTTGCTCATCGCGGTCACCGTCGCGCTGCCCTTCACCCCGCTGGCCGCACCGCTCGGGCTCGCCCCGCCGCCGTCACCGGTGCTGGCCACGCTCGCCGCGCTCACCGTCGCGTACGTCGTCGCCAACGAACTCGTCAAGCGGTGGATCCCGCCCGACCCGGTGACCGTCGCGCCGGAGCGCCGGTTCAGGCTGGGCCGACGAGTGCTTCGCTGAGCCGCCCGCTCGCGGCGGGCAACCGTGGTACCGATGTCCTAACCAGACCCGGGTGAGTGCCCTACCCAGGTGACCGCGATGTCGCGGTCCAGCGCCAGCGGGAAACCACCGGCTTCCCGCTCGGCGGCGGCCCGGACCGCGTCGTCGACCTCGGCCCAGGTGCTGATCTCGACCCGGTGCCCACGCCGGCGCCAGGTTCCACACAGTTCTCCGCCGACGAACAGGGCACCGGGTTGCACGGTGCCGGCGGGCCAGATCGCCCTGCGGTGTGCGGCGACCGGCACCAGCAGCTCGCGGTCGGCCGCGAGCAGGTAGGGATCGCCGGGCGGCAGCAGGCGTACGCCGCCGGCCTGGGGCGCGTCGATCAGGGCGGCCCGGTCGGCGTCGAGGATCGCCGGGCCGCCCTGGCCCGCCACAGTCACCTCCACCAGCTCGTCGGTCAGGGCCCGCCAACTCTCGCGGGAGTCAACGATGGACAGACCGGCCCACCGGGCAAACCCCTGCACCGTGGCCGGCCCGAGCGCGCCGAGGAACCGACGCAACAGTTCCCGGCGCGCCTCGTCCGGGTCGACCTGCGGCGGGTCGGTCACCCGCACCAGGGTGTCCCGGCCGTCCCAGCGGACCCGGAGCCGGCCGGTGGTGCACGCCAGCAGGAGCCGCTCGACCCGGTTCCCGACCGCGCCGAGCACGTCGCGTTTGCGGACGTCGCGCGAGCCGACCGCGTCCCGTACCGCGTCGGCCGCCTCGTACGCCGCCTGCCGTTTCCGGCCGTCGGTGGGCAGCAGGCCGAGGGTGAAGACCGCGACGTCGGCCTCGGCGACCACGTACACCGCTCCCCGCGGCCCCCAGACCTGGGTGAACGCGGGATCGTCCCAGTCGTCCGGGCCGACCCCGCCGGCTCGGGCGTGCAGGGAAAGGACCGCCGAGCGGGGCGCGCCGTCCGGCAGGCCGCAACGCGCCGCGCGGTGGCGTGACGTGGCGGGCAGCCGACGGTGCAGGTGCTGCGCGCGTACCCGGAACCCGATGACGTCCTCCCGGCGCACCGAGGCGGTCCCCTTCAGGCCGACCTGCTCGGGATCGGACGCTGTGCCCACGTCAGCTCCTCCCTGCCTCGTCGAACCGTACGGGACCAGCGGGCCCGGCGTCGCCTGCCTCGGCAACCGGACGCGACCATGATCCGGGCAGCCGCGTCAGAGGAGCGTGGACCAGTAGTCCCAGAAGCGGTGCAGGATGGCGGCCAGGATCACCACGTACCAGGCGACCAGGATGACGCTGTGGTAGCCGGCGAGACCGGCGAGCCGCGCCAGCGGTGACGATGCCGGGATCCGCCGGAGGTTGTGCAGGGTGGTGTACAGGAAGATCGCGATGGTCACCACCCAGACCACCATGCAGTACGGGCACAGCGCCGAGATGACGTAGAGGCTCTGGTAGATCAGCCAGTGCACGAAGACCACGCCGAAGGTGGCGCCGGCCTGGAGACCCAGCCAGAACCAGCGGGGTAGCCGGACGCCGGCGAGGAGGACGACGCCGAGGGTGGTGACCACGGCGAATCCGGCGATGCCGAGCAGCGGGTTGGGGATGCCGAAGGCGGCGGCTTGCGGTGTGGTCATCACCGAGCCGCAGGAGAGGATCGGGTTGATGCTGCACGTCGGCACGTAGTCGGCGTCGGACAGCAGATTGACTTTCTCGACGGTCAGGGTGCCCGCGGCGAGCAGGCCGATCCCGCCACCGACGGCCAGGACCCAGGCGGTGACCCGGGCGAGGAACCCCGTCTCCGGCGCGTTCGCGGCCGAACGGCGGCCCAGGGTCGCGGTCATCCGGCGAGCGCGGCGTCGATGGCGGCGACCAGGTCCCCCTGGGTACGCACCTGCGTCAGCTGGCGACCGTTGAGGAAGAACGTCGGGGTGCCCTGTACCCCGGCGCTCTCACCGTCGGCCTTGTCCCGGTCCACCCGGGCCGCGGTGGCCGGATCGTCGAGGTCGCGCTGGAACCTGTCCAGGTCGAGGCCGAGGGTACGCGCGTAGCCGACGAACGCCTCGGTCTGCGGCGTGCGCTGGTGCCCCCAGGCGTCCTGGTTCTCGAAGAGCAGGGTGTACATCTCGGCGAACCGGTCCTGGTTGGCCGCGGCCTGGGCGGCGCGGGCGGCCAGCTCCGCGTTGGGGTGACTGGGGATCGGGAAGTACCGCACGACGAAGGTGATCCGGTCCTGGTAGGTGGCCAGGATCTCCTTGACCGCCGGGTACGCGGCGGCGCACGACTCGCATTCGAAGTCGAGGAACTCCACCAGGGTGACCCGGCCGTCGGCGGCGGTGGACAGCCGGTGGCTGTCGTCCCGGACCAGCACGGCCGGGTCGACGCCCTCGCCGGTGTCCCCGGCGACGGCGCTCGGGGCGTTGCTCCGGTTGTAGGTCATCAGGCCGAGCATGACCAGGATCACCACCAGAATCATCGCCAGGGTCAGTCGGGTGTTCCTCGTCATGGCGCGTCAACCTTCTCTGTGGGGGCGATCAATGCTGTACCGACCAGCTGGCAGCTTGCTGGGAGCAGGCGGGCGGGCAGTGCGGCCGGGTCGGGCCGACGTGGCGGACGGCGGAGGTGGGGCCTTATCCGCGCACCTGGCGGTCGCGTTCGGCCAGCTCGGCGAGCATCCGGTTGTAGGCGGCCAGTTCGTCGTCCTCGCGTCCCTCCGCCTCGGCACGGTCGGCGGCCCGGTCCCGACGGCGCGCCTCCCGTTGGTCCGCCTGGATCCACTGGTAGAGCAACGCCCCCATGACGATCACGGTGGGCAGTTCGCCGAAGGACCAGGCGATGCCGCCGGCGGCGCGCTGGTCCTCCAGCGGCGTCGGCCCCCACGGTCGGGCCAGCGCCGTCCACCAGTCGGCGGCCAGCACGGTGGACGACTGCATGAGCGCGACCCCGAGGAACGCGTGCAGCACCATGCTGATCAGCACCAGGATCATCTTGAGCGGGTGCGGTACGCGGCGCGGAGCCGGGTCGATGCCGATGACGGCCCAGAAGAAGAGGTACCCGACGCCGAGGAAGTGGGCGACCATGGCCAGGTGGGCGGCGTGCGAGCGCACCGCCAGTTCGTACAGGCCGGTGAAGTACAGCACGTACAGGCTGGCCACGTAGAGGGCCAGCGCCACCACCGGATGGGTCAACGCGCGGGACACCCGGGAGTGCAGGGCGGCCTGCAGCCACTCGCGGGGGCCCGGCCAGCGCGGGTCCGTCGAGGGCGGCAGCGCGCGCAGCGCCAGGGTGATCGGCCCGGCGAGGACCAGCAGGATCGGCGCGACCATCATCAGCAGCAGGTGCTGCACCATGTGCACGGCGAACAGCACCGGCCCGTAGCGGGCCAACCCGCTGGAGGTGGCGATGATGATCACCGCACAGCCGGCCAACCACAGGGCGGTGCGGGCCAGCGGCCAGGCGTCGCCGCGCCGCCAGAGTCGCCACACCCCGGCGAGGTAGAGTCCGGCCGCGACCAGGGCGGCGGTGATGATCAGCGGTTCCGGTAGCCAGAGCCGGGCCACCGTCTCGACGCTGAGCGCCGGGGGCATCGGGAAGCCGAGCAGTGCGGTGGCCGGATCCTCCTCGGCCCCGCCGACCGGGGCCGGCGTACGCGACAACGCCACGGCGGTACCCACCGCGGCGGCGAAGAGCAGCGTCTCCACCACCGCGACGCGCAGGAACGGGCCGCGCCGGCCTGCGGTGAGGGCGGGGATCGCCCGGCGGCGGTGCAGCAGCCCGGTCACCCCGATCGCGACGAGTGCGGCGGTCTTGACCAGCAGCAGTTGACCGTAGCGGGTGCCGGTCAGGTCGGCCGGGCCGGTCAGCCGTACGCCCGCCGACAGCAACCCGGACGCGCCCACCGCGACCAGGCAGGCCAGCGCCAGGGGCGCGAACCGGCGCACGGCGACGGCGAGGTCGGCGGTGCCGCCCCGAGCGGTGACCGCCAGGGCGAACAGGCCACCGGCCCACACCGTGACCGGCACCACGTGCAGCAGCAGGCCGGACACGGCCAACTGGTGGTTGCTGGCCGACGCGGCGTGCCCGGTGAAGACCGGCGGCACCAGCGCCGCCAGCGCGGTCAGCAGCGCCACCACCGCCCCGGCGGGACGCAGACTCCGCGCCGCGATCGCCGCCGTGACCAGCGTGAGCGTGCCACTCAGGGCCAGTGCCTGGCCCAGCGGCACGGTGAGGGCGAAGTTCAGCACCGCGCGGACCGACAACACCTGCGCGGCGGGCAGCCCGAACAGGTCGACCAGGGTGTAGCAGAGCGCGACCGCGGCGGCCACCGACCACAGGGCCGCGGTCAGCGCGGCGGCGCGCAGCCGGCGGTAGCCCAGCACGGACAGCCGGCCGCCGTCGTCGCGCGGGGACAGGATGGCCACCGCCAGCAGCAGCCCGACGGTGATCACCGCCCCGATCTGCATGCCGAGCCGGGCGGCCGGCAGCAGCCACGCCGTGGTCGGGCCCGGGTCGGGCAGCCCGGGCGGGGTCGGCTGAACGCTGCCGCCGCCCCACCGGAGCAGCGCCGCCCCGACCCCGGCCGCGACCAGGACCGTGGCCGCGGGCACCAGGACCGGTCGGCGCAGGAGGGCTCCCGGACTCATCGCCCCGTCCCCGGCCGCCGGTTCGCCGTCGGCACGGCGGCGGCCGCCGGAGGCACGCGTACGGGCAGGACTGGATTGTGCGGGCGGTTCACGGACGGCTCCCGGGTACTGGACGGCTCGCCAGTTGGTCGGCGGCGGGCGGCGAATAGTTCCGGATGAAATGTCACCATTGTGCGCCGTCACAGACGCCATCGGCGTCCTGGGGCTCGACCTGGAGGGTCGCGTGCTCGATGGCGAACCGGTCGTGCAGCACCCGCCGGGCGGTGGCCAGCACCCCGGCGAGGTCCGCGCCGGCGCCGAGGGTCAGGTGCGCCGAGGCCACCTCCATGCCGGAGGTAAGCGTCCATACGTGCAGGTCGTGCACGTCGGCGACACCGTCGACCGCGCGCAGCCCGTCGCGGACCTCGGCGACGTCCACGTGCGGCGGCGCGGCCTGCACGAGGACCCGCAGGGCCGCGCGGCCCAGCTTGTAGGTGCGGGGCAGGATGAACAGGCCGACGGCCACCGCGATGATCGGGTCGGCGTACCACCAGTCGGTCACCGCGATCACGCCGGCCGCGACGATCACGCCGACCGAGGCGAACAGGTCCCCGAGGACCTCCAGGTAGGCGCCGCGCACGTTCAGGCTCTCCTTCGAGCCGGAGCGCAGCAGCAGGAAGGCCACGATGTTCGCCACCAGACCCGCCAGGGCCACCGCCAGCATCGGGCCGGCCAGCACCTCCGGCGGTTCGCCGAGTCGCCGTACCGCCTCCACCAGCACGTAGAGGGCCACCCCGAACAGCAGCACCGCGTTCGCCAGGGCCGCCAGGACCTCCGTCCGGTACAGGCCGAAGGTGCGCTGACCGTCCCGGGACGCTCTGCTCGCTGCGGTGATCGCCGCGAGCGCCATGCCGATGCCGAGCACGTCGGTGAACATGTGGCCGGCGTCCGACAGCAGCGCCAGGGAACCGGTCCACCACGCTCCGACCGCCTCCACCAGCATGAACACGGCCAGCAGGACGAAGGCCGCCCACAACCGCCCGCGATGTTTCGCCCCGGCGCGCAACACCTGCTGCCCGTGATCGTGCCCGGCACCCACCTGGTGTCCCTCCCTACTCCGGCTCTCGCTCCGAAACATATGCTGACATTGCAATGAGTGCAACTGTGTTGGCCCGGCTGATGAGATCCGACACCGGGGCCGTCGCCCGACGGTCAGAGCCGCGGCGGGGGCGTTGCGTGGTTCACCCGCGTCCACCACCCAGGCGCGCCGGGTAGCCGGCCACGGCCAGCGCCGCGACCAGCACGGCGGAGGTCACCGCGGCGGGATCGGCGTCCACCACGGCCCGGCCGGCGACGACCGAGACATGGGCCCGATGCACCCCCGGCAGGGCCTCCAGGATCCGGCGTACCGCCGCCTCGGACCGGTCACAGCACAGGCCACGCAGGGCGAGCATGTAGGTGATGCTGTCGTTCACGAAAGTCCCTCTGCACGACGAGACTGCCGCGACCCTGCCGCTGCCGACGCCGAGGCCGGCCATGGCACCGGCGGGACGGCACCGACGGGAAACAGCGACCAGCCGGACACCCCTACCGGGCCGGGCACCGCCGAATGACGCGGTCGCCGCCGGAGGCGATGCTGGTCGCGAACGTCGGCGGCTACGTACGCAGCACGCAGATCTGGAACAGGCTGCACCCGGACCAGACGCGCACCGGACCCCGGCCGGGTGACCCCCGGGTCACCGGAGTACGCAGCATCCACCGCCGTAGCGGGCCGACCAGGACGGGGATCCCGACGGTCAACAGGACCAGGCAGCCCGTCGTCGCGACCTCGCCGACGGCCGGCCCACGTTCGCCGTCGGCGACGAAGACCGACCCGGCGGGCAGCAGCGCCGACCCCGCCTGCGCCGGCCAGCGGCCGGCGGCCACCGTCGCCTCGTCGGCGATCGGGGCCACGACGCCGGTGATGGCGATCTGATGACTGACACCATTCGGCGACGCCGACGGACGCGACACGTCGAAACTCGCCACGCACTGCCAGACATGCAGCACGAACACGGCGATCAGCACGGCCATGGCGGCGCCGCGGAAACCTGCCCGCGCCGTCGGCACCGCACCGACCCTCGTCACGTGGGGCAGCGTACGGCACCGGCCGAGCAGGGCGTATCCGCCGCCCCACCGGACGTGGCGTCCACCCCGCACCCGGGCACCCGCCGGTCCTGCCGCCCGGCGAGTCGCCCACCCGGCCAGCGTGTCGACCACGGAACGGACTTCCCGGGACCGCTCCGCCGTCACCATGAGGCGAGTTTCGCACGCACCCACCGGGCCCCGGGCCCGCCCGCGCGGCGTCCGCGGTCGTCGGTCAGTTGCCGGGGTCGGCGTCGACGAGTGCGGCCAGAGCCGTCTCGATGGCGGTGGGGTCGACCGGCTCGCCGGTGGCGAGGTGTTGCAGGGCGACGCCGTCCAGGAAGACCGCGAGCGCTCGCGCGGCACCGGCTCCGACGAGCGGCGCCAGCACCTCACGGACCTGGTCCACCCAGGAGGCAGCCAGCACGCGAAGCTCGGGGCTGCGGGCGGCGGCGAGATACAACTCGAACTCGGTGAGCGCCTGACTCCGGTCGTCCAGATACTCGCAGATCAGCCCGGTCAGCCGGGCCGGCAGATCGGTCCCGTCGCCAAGGTGGTCGGCCCAGCGCCGCAGCTCCACCCCGAGGTCCGTGTGGGCCCGCTCAAGCGCCGCGGCGACCAGATCGGTCAGGGTGGGAAAGTAGTAGGTCGTCGCGCCGAGCGGCACGTCGGCACGCTCCGCGACCGCCCGGTGGGTGGTCCGCCCGATACCCACGTCGGCGATCACCTCCTGGGCAGCGGCGGCCAGGGCGCGGCGCCGCCCCTCCGGGTCGCGGCGACGGGCCGTACGGGGCGGGCGTTCGGTGCTCAGTGGGCACCACCGAGGTTGAGCAGGACCACGCCGGCGATGACGATGCCGACGCCGAGGACCTTGGTGAGCGTCAGCGGCTCACCGAGGAAGGCCGCGCCGATGGCGACGATCGCGGCCGTACCCAGCCCGGACCACATGGCGTACGCCACGCCGACCTGGATCCCCTTGACCGCCTGGGCGAGCAGCGCGAACGCCGTCACGTAGGCCGCGATCAGCCCGAGCGTGGGCCACAGGCGGGTGAACCCCTCCGTCGACTTGAGCAGGCTCGTGCCGGCGACCTCGGCCGCGATGGCCAGCAGGAGGAAGACGTACGCCACCCCACACCCCATTTCTAGTACGTTCGTACATGTACGAACGTACTAGAAATGGGAGTCGCGGCTACGCGGTGGCGTCCACGTGGTCCCGCCACGAGTGCCGGGGCTCGTAGCCCAGCACCCGGCGGGCCTTGTCGATGCTGAGCAGGGTCTCGTGCTCGCCGAGCTCCTTGCGCACCTCGACGCCCGGGTAGACCTCGGCCATCAGGCTGGCGCTGGACCTGCTCATCACCGTGTCGGCGTTGGCGATGATGAACACGTCGGCGCCGGGCTGCTGGTGGACCAGCGCCCGCTCGACCGCCTGCGCCGCGTCGCGGGCGTCGATGTAGCCCCACAGGTTCCAACGGCGCAGCTGAGGGTCGGCGTCGAAGGACGGGAACTTCGCGTAGTCCTCGACGTCCATCACGTTGGAGAACCGCAGGCCCACCATGACCAGCTCGGGGTCCCACCGGCAGAAATGCCGCGCCATCTCCTCCTCGAGCGCCTTGTTCAGCGAGTAGGTCGACTCCGGGCGCGGCGCGTACTCCTCGTCCAGCGGCGCGTACGGCGGCGGGGTCTCGAACGGCAGCCCGAGCACCGTCTCGCTGGACGCCCACACCACCCGCCTGATCCCGGCCGCCCGGGCTGCGGCGAAGACGTTGTACGTCGCGGCGGAGTTGTTCGCGAAGGTGGCCGCGTTCGGCATCAGCCCGGGCGCCGGGACCGCCGCCAGGTGCACCACCGCGTCGACCCGGCCGGCGTGCTCGTCGGCACCGCCGGTGAGCGCCTCCACCACCTGCCCGTAGTCGGTGAGGTCGACGAGCAGGAACTCGCCGTCGACATCGCGGGGGTCGCGCCCGCTGATGCGGTCCACCGCCAGCACGTCGACGCCCGCATCGCGCAGGTGCGCCACCACGGCGCGACCGAGTTTGCCGGTGGCCCCGGTGACGACGACACGCCTGCGAACTGCGGATTCAAGAACCTGATCATCCATGGCGACATCCTGTCGTGGGCCGCGGCAGGCGACACAACGGGGGGTGCGGCGTGCCTGGCAATGGCACACTGCTGCCAGGTGGTGACGGGGCGTCTCCGGTGGACGTCCGTCCGGCCGAACCCGGAAGGGGAGGCATGGTGCGGAAGGTGCTCGCAGGGCTCACGATGGCACTCGTCGCCCTGAGCGGCTGTGGTCAGCCGGGTGGGGCCGGGTCCGGGGAGACGAACCGCCAGGTTGGCGACGAGTCAGGCGTTCGGGACTGCGGCGCTGACCCGCGACCGCCTGACCCGGTGGTGACCGCCGGGGCGACGATGTATCCCACCACCGACGAGATGTCCCAGGCACTCGATCGCATCCGGCAGGCCGGGGAGTCCACTTACCGGGATACCTTCGCCGGGCTCGAGGTCGTGCCGGAGGAGGGGTACGCGATCGTCTACGGCGTGCCCTCGCCGGAGTTCGAGGCGTTCGTCCGCGACGCGGCCCAGGGGCAGTGCGTGGTCCTGCGGAACGCCGCCCACTCCTTCGCCGAACTGAACGCGTTGCAGGATCGGATCATGGTCGACTGGGACCTCTGGCGGACGCGGGGCATCGACATCAGTTCGATCGGCGCCCGGCACGACGGCTCGGGCGTGGAGGTGGGCACCCTCGACGTCGAGAAGGCACGAGCGGAACTCCCGGAGCACTACGACACCGACATCCCGATCATTGTCGAGCAGGCCGGCCCGGTGGCTTTCCTCTCCGACCGCGGCTGACCGGTTTCCGGGCCACCAGCGCACCGGCCGGTGACCGGTCAGCGGGCCCGACGGTTGGCGCGCAGGGCGCCCAGGATCACCCCGGGTGCGGCCAACGAGCTCGGGTGCTCCCGCATGGAGACGACTTCGTTGAACCGGCGGGCGACCGTGACGTCGGTGATGGTCGCCGTGACGATCTGCCGGCTGACCCAGCTGGAGAACCGGTAGCCGCGCGGGTAGGGCCCGTCGACGTGCGGCAGCGCCAGGTCGGCGGAGGTCGACGTCGACCAGGCCGCGTCGACCACGACCTTCTGCAGGTCGAGGAAGTGGCGGGCGGGCACGCCCAGATCCGGCGCGGACCGCAGGTACGCCGACAGGCAGGCCGCCTGGAGGGCCGCCGCCGTGATCCCCTGCCCGTACACCGGGTTGAACGACGCGACCGCGTCGCCGACGCTGACCAGCCCGGCCGGAAACCGCGCCAGCGCGTGGAACTCCCGCCGCCGGCTGTCGGCGTGCCGGTAAGTCTGGACCTCACCGAGCATCTCGCTGCCGGCGACCTCGCCGAACTCCGGCGGGAACTGGTCCCGCAGCCGGCGGACGAAATCCTCGGCGGTGCTCCCCGGGCGGTTGTCCCCGTAGCCGGCCATCATGGCCATCCACCGACCGTCCTCGACCGCGAAGTAGGCGGCACCGGCCACGTCCGACGACATCCTCGGACTGTTCAGCGCCAGCACCACGGTCAGCTCCGGGTTCGCCTCCCGGCGCCGGAACAGGGCCGTCGCGTAGTTGAGGTGCACGGTCATCCGCCGCATGGCCGGCCGCTCCCAGCCGCCCTGCTCCAGCCAGTCGGACAGCCGGCTCGACCGGCCCATCGCGTCCACCACCAGATCGGCGCTCTCGACGCCGGGCGCCCCGCCGACGTCGTAACGGACCCCGGTGGTCACGGCACCGTCGAACACCAGACCCGTGGCCCGGGCGGTGATCGTCTTGACGTTGGGCAGCCGCAGGACCTGCTGGCGGATCAACCCTTCCAGCAGGGGCCGGCTGCCCGCCAGGCTGTCGGCATCGTCGGGCACGACGACCTTCAGCCGACCGTCGAGGTAGTTTCGCCTGGCTGCGGGGGGCGCCTCGACCGCACCCTGGGCCAGGGCCGCCGCACGAAAGCCCGGGAACAGCTGCTCGAGCTGGAGGAATCCGCCGGGCAGCAGCGCGTGCAGTTGGGTCCCTTGTGGCACGCCCGGCCGTCCGCCGGTCACCTGCAGGTCGTCCCGGTCGATGACGACGACGCTCTCCGCGAAATCGGCCAACACCCGGGCGGCCAGCAATCCGGCGACACTGCCGCCGACCACCACCGCCTTGCCCATCACCGGGGACGCCTGGTCGGGCGGTCGCACCGCGTTCAGCGCGGCGAAGACCCGAGCCGGAGAGAGGGACATCGTGCTCTCCAAAGGGGTACGAGGTGCGCCGTCCCGCCTGCCGGCCGGCGACCGGTACATGGCAGACCGGCGGAACGGGCCGACGGATGACGAACGACGATCGTTTCACAATCGCGGTGCGCCGTCCGGACCGGCACACGACTCCGCCACCAAGAGTCACCAATCAGTCACAACTCAGGTGGCGGCGGCTTCACCTCCGGCACTGACGGACCGGGTGCCGACGCGGG
The DNA here is from genome assembly GCF_003236315.1 of Micromonospora craterilacus. Taxonomy (GTDB): domain Bacteria; phylum Actinomycetota; class Actinomycetes; order Mycobacteriales; family Micromonosporaceae; genus Micromonospora; species Micromonospora craterilacus. The sequence continues at coordinate 9,220 of NZ_POTY01000103.1, read as the reverse complement.
TCACCAGGTAACCGAAGGCCGCCGCGGTGAAGAACATGACGATGCCGTAGACGGCCGCCGGGATCGCCATCTGGGTGCTGTTGAGCAGCGCCGGACTGAGCGCGATGGTGATGGCCAGGGTGCTGTTGTGGATACCGATCTCGAACCCGGCCGCCGTCGCGGCGCTCCGATCGACCCCGGCCAACCGGGGCACGCCGTACCCGATCGCGAGGCTCAGCAGGTTGAACGCGAGCACGGCCAGACCGACCGAGACGAAGTAGTCGGCGATGTTCTCGCGCTCGCCGAGCACCGCGCCGGCGATCACCGCGACGAGCACCACCACGGACAGGATCCGCACCGGGCGGTTCAGCCGTTCGGCCACGTTGGGCACCCGGGCCCGGATCAGCATGCCGATCGCGACCGGGACGAGCACGATGGCGAAGACCTGAAGCACCTTGTCGAACTGCAGCCCGATGCTCGCCGCGTCGGCCAGGAAGTACGACGCCGACAGGTTGACCACGATCGGCAAGGTGACCACGGCGAGCACCGAGTTGATGGCGGTCAGGGTGATGTTCAGCGCCACGTGCCCGCCGAACAGGTGACTGTAGAGGTTGGCCGTGGTGCCGCCCGGGGAGGCGGCCAACAGCATCATCCCGACGGCGAGTTCCGGCGGCAGGCCGAGGCCGAGCACCAGACCGAAGCAGAGCGCCGGCAGCAGCAGCACCTGGCACACCAGCGCGATGACGGCGGCCTTCGGGTGCTGGGCCACCCGGCGGAAGTCCGCGATGGTCAGCCCCAGACCAAGGCCGAGCATGATGATGCCGAGCGCGATGGGCAGTCCGACCAGAGTCAAGGCTGAGTCCATGACTCGACATCGTTACCACCCGGTAACGCCTCCGCAATCCCCCATCCGGCCGGGCGGAACGCCAAAGGTCAATGCGGCTTGCCGATCATCGCCAGCCGGACGGCTCCGGCGCTCACCGCGTCGCACGCGTACGTCGTGCGGCGACGTAGCGTCGGATCTTCTCGGTGGTTCCACAGTCGTCCATGCTGCACCAGCGGCGGCTGCGGTTCTTGCTCTCGTCGTTGAAAAGGAAGCGGCAGCCTCCGCATCCCTTGATCCGGTTCAGCTGGCCCGTGGTGAGAAGCTGGGCGGCGGCGTGCACGACCGGTCGTAGTGGCCGGTCGAGCGTGTGGTCGTCCCGCCAGGTCCACACGAAGGTGCGTCCGCGATCGAGTCGTGCGTGGCGCAGCCCGTCTGCTTCGTCGTCGCGCAGCTGGGCCAGCGCGGACGTGCTCGGGCTTCGGTCGGCGGCCAGCGCCCGGAATATCTCGTCGAGGTAGGTGCGGGTGCGCAGCGATCGCGCGAAGGCGGCGTGGGCGCCGCGCGGGTCGTCGTGAGCCAGCCGGCGTAGCGCTGCCGCCTCCGCCTCGGTGAGCGCGCCCGCGTACCCGCCCCAGGCGATCAGGTCGGGGTAGCCCGTGAGTACGTCGTCGTCCGGTGATCCGACGGGTGGACCAGCGCGGGTGTTGATGAAGTCCAGGGCGAGGTTGCCGCCCACCAGGCGCATCCGCGTGACGTCCTCAGATGTTTCCATCGAAATCCACTTTACCAGTTGACCGCATCGAGGGGGGCACCTACGTTTCCTCCGTAACAGCTTTAGGGGGTAACGATGGCGGGTCGGACGCGGCGCAGACGGGCAGTGGGGGCGTTGATCGGCCTGTCCGGCGGGACGTTCCTCTACACCACCGCCGAGGCGCTGCCGATCGGGCTGCTGCTGCCGATGGCCGTGGACCTGACCGTCTCGCCGTCGCAGGTCGGCCTGCTCGTCACCGCGTACGGCGCAGTGGTGACGGTCGCCTCGGTCCCGCTGACGGCGATGGTCCGGAAAGTCCCTCGCCGACGGTTGCTGTCGGCGCTCCTGGCCGGCTTCGTCGTCAGCACCGCGATCACGGTGTTCGCGAGCACGTTCACGCTGATACTGGCGGCCAGGATGGCGACCGCCGTCACCCATGCGCTGTTCTGGGCGGTAGTGGTGCCGGCGGCAGCCGAGTTGTTCCGACCTGGACTACGCGGGCGGGTGATCGCGGTGGTGTTCGCCGGCGGCAACGTCGCGCTGGCCCTGGGCGTACCCGCCGGCACCTGGCTGGGCGAACGCGCCGGCTGGCGGGCCTCGTTCCTGGCGGTCGCCGCGCTCGGCGCGATCGTGCTCGCCGTGGTGGCCTCGCTGCTGCCCTCGACGCGGCCCGACCAGGGACATGCCGCTCGCGGCGCCACGCCCGATGCCCGACGCTTCTGGCTACTGGTGGCGGTGGCCGTCCTCGCGACCGCCGGTGCCATAGCCGCGTACACCTATGTCGCCCTCTTCGTCACCAAGGTCAGCGGCTTCTCCGCCTCGTCGGTCGGGGCCATCCTGCTGGTGCGCGGTGTCGCCAGCGTCCTCGGCATCCTCGCCATCGCAGCGGTGGTGGACCGCAGCCCGTGGTTGGCCCTGGTCGCGACCGTCGCGCTGCAGTCGGTGGCGCTGCTCGGCCTGTACGCGCTCGGCCAACGGCCGACCGTGGCCGTCGGTCTGATCGCTCTGGCCGGACTGGCGTTCGCCGCGTTCACCGCGGCGCTCGGCGGCCTCGTACTGCAGGTGGCGCCTGGGCGGTCCGACCTCGCCGCCGCAACGGTCTCCGCCGCTGTCAACGTCGGCATCACCGGAGGCGCCCTGGTCGGCGGCCTCGCGCTGCCCAGCCACGGCGTGCACAGCACGGTGTTGATCGGCGCCCTGCTCGGCGTCGTCGCGCTGATGATGGTTCTCGGCGAACGCCTCATCCGGCCCGCCGCCTCGCCGAGGCCCAGGGCAGCCAGGTCACGCACTGCCACGCAGGCATACGGCGGAAGCGGTCAGTCGGCGTGAGACTGATCGGCCTCGAACAGTTCACCGTATTGCGTCGCACCGCGCACCGAGTCCACCGCGAACGTAACGTGCCCGACGGGCACCCGCCCGCCGACGGCCTCGACCACCCGTGCCGCCGCCGTCAGCGCGAACCCGCCGCACAGCTCGATCAACGCGACCCCCTCCGCCACCAGGTCCGCCGCCACGGCAGGGGCCATCGACGGGTCCGGCACGGGCACGAGGTACGTGCGTTGGCCATCGCGGTCGAGCACGACCCGGTCGTCGACGGGGTCGCTGCCCGGATGCTCGTAGATGTATGCCCAGCTAAGCGTCATGAGGCGGTTCCTCCTCGTGCATTGGGACATCGAAAGACGTTGACCATAAAAGTTGATCTGGACTTGAGGTCAAGCCGACAACGCCCGCGCATCTCAGAAACTGCATCCGGGTACGCGTGGACGTTGTGGCTGACCTGCCGAATGGCGACGGGTGGGGCTGATCGGCGGGGCTCGCGATCTTGGCCGCGACGTCCGCACCCAGCCGCGAGGCGTTCGTCACCGAAGGTGACGTCGGAGCCGGTTGCTGGTGTCCGGACAAGTAGCCGATGAGCGCGCGTCACGCGACCAGCCTGCCCGGCGGGCGCGCACAGGGGCAATGTCCCCAACAGCTCTGATTTCACAGAGAAATATTTATGTCTGTGTGAAATCAGAGCCGCGAGGAAATGTGGTCCCGGGGTCGACACGCCGGGTGAGACGCCACGCGGATCTGCCGCATCCGGCGCGCTACGCAGGGTTACGTGACCGCTCGCGGAGAGTCGGCGCGGATCTGCCGAACAGCGTGCATCGGCCATCGTGCCAGAGCTCGGAGGGGCACGATTTCCGGGAAGCTACTGAAAGAACTCCCTGCCGCCGAATTCGCGGTGCAGTCGGTCGCCCAACTCGTCGGCCAGCCCGGTCATAACCTGAACTGCGAGCATCAGATGCACTGCTTGGAAATCTCGGCCGAACACCGGGATGGAGGCCCAAACCGTGCTGGCTGCATAGTAGATTCTGCCAATAGGCATTCGGTTCGTGACTTCAGACAGCTTGGCATACATTTCCTTTGTTTCTGCCACGTCGGTTAGGACTGGCGAGAACACGTCAACCAAAGGTGGATTGTCGCGCACGCGCACAAATACCATTGCAGAACCGCTACGGATGTTGATATCGCCATCGGCGTCCACCATAGCCTGATCTTCTGGGGACTTAAGCATGCTCGACACGACAGCAATAACACTGTCGCGTAGGGCGACACTTGTGTCGCGATCATCGGTTTGCTCGTCGTAAGAGTCGCCGCTTGGCGCAGTATGTCCGGCTTCAGGTGGCGGATGTCCACTTTGCGCGGTGGCGGCAGACACAACATCCATGGCATCACGTATCGCTACCCATAGCTGACGGAACTCACCCTGCTCGCCTCCGAGCGCTTCCACGACGAGCTCGAGAGGGCCCCAGCGCGGCAGTCGCACACATCGAAGCACTGCGTGCACGGTCGTATGGGTGATTGCTCCGCCTGTCCGCCGGGCTAGCTCGCGGGTGCTTGGCTCGCCGTTTAGGCGATGAAGGCGCTTCAGCTTGGCACGCAGTTCGGCTACGAGGTCGTCGATGGAGGAAGCCGTGGAAGTCATCCACATCACTCTACGGTGACTGGTTGGCATTGGGCAAACAAGCCATCCCGTGGCCACGCCACTGTCAATTTATGTAAATGGCGGTAAGAAGCCGTCAAACCTCGTTTCCGATCGTCCAGATAAGTCAAACTGCGTCACACTCCCTTCATGGCGAATCAGGATTGAAGAAACCCCGCGATGGGGCACTCAACTGCCCCGGCCGCTTGCTCTACTTATGCCTGCCCGGGCGCCGAGGAGGTCCCAAGTGACAGAACCGGCAAGCTTCGCGGTTCTACTAGCCGCTGCGCCGATGTGGATTCTTGCTGGCGTATATCTCTGGTCTCGGGACAGCGCTCGACGAACCCGTGCACTCCAGTTGCTAAAGTTGCTATTTCGGCGCCAGCCCTGACGCCTTCAGCGAGTGGCCCTTGAGCACGAAATCTTTATACCCTCACTTGAGGCCGCCAGCATGGCGTGCATTACCATCGCTGTCAGCGATGCACGGATCTGCCGCTGATCGTGCGCGCATCCACCAACGACGGTCGCCGCTTCCATCGATGCAGTGGCAAGAGACCTCGACGATCTTTCGTCGAGCGCTCGTGAGATCACGTCGTCCCACGCCTGGTTGCAGACCGCGACCTCGGTCGCCCTGTCGAGGTAGAGCGCACCGGTGAGGCTGTCGACGTTGACCAGCGGAGGTTCAAGGGGTCGAAGTCCCCGGCACGGGTGGGGACGCCATCAAGCCGCCGGGATCCAGTGCCAGGGGCGTGGTCCGTGTTCGCCCCGGATGCAGGCCAGGCGATAGCGGGCCTGTGCTTCGAGGTGAGGCCGTTGGGCGGCCATCTGTGCGGCGAAGGTGACCTTGCGCAGCTCCCTGGCGTCACGTAGGACTTCGTAGCCGGCCCACTCGGTGACTTCGTACCCATAGCGAGTGCAGAACCGGGACCACGCGTCGCGGGGCATTGCGTCGAATGTGAGGTGATCGACCGCGATCGACGTGAGGTCCCACTCGGGTGGTCCGTAGGCGAAGCGTTCAAGGTCAAGCACGATCGGAGGCTGGTCGGGGCCGACCGTGACGATGTTGCCTCCCCAGGCATCGCCGTGTACGGCTGCGTGTGGGAGGCCGGTTGGGAGCATCCCGTACTGGTCCGTCAAGTACCGCAGGTGGTCGATCAGCCAGCCGCGGTCTGCTGCGTCGAACACCTTTGCTTCGGCGATCCGTTGCTCAAGCCGCACGAAGGGCGCCAAGGGTGGTAGAGCCAACTCTGGGGGCGGCTGTAGTTCGTGGATCTGCTTGAGCGCATCGGCGACCTGTTCGATCCCGCCCTCATGGTGGCCTGGCAGTTCGCGCCAGAAGGTGACGGCGCGGCCGTCGACTTCCACCGGCTGTTGGATGTCGGGGACTACTTGGACAACGGGCACGCCAGCCTGTTGTAGCCACAGAGATACCCGGACCTCCTTGGCCGCCACCTCACCTTGCCCATGGCGGCCCACTCGGGCGACGATGCCGCTGCGGAGTCGGTACAGGGCGTTCTCTCCCGCTCGGATGAGTCCAGCGCCGTCGGCGGCAAGCCCTACCTGGCTGCATGCGAGGGTCAATACCGTCAGAGTCTCGGTCATCCAGCCGCTCCGACGGTCGCATCGATGCGAGCCCGCAGTTGGTGCACCTCTTGGACGCTGTCGTGACGGAAGGCGAGGCGGTGTAGTTCACGGAGATCGTCGATGGCTCGGCGTGAGCGCACTGTTCCGGCGTCGTCGAGTGCGAGTTGGCCGATCTGCGCCGCCTCGTCCGGATCACCGTGCAACATGGTCAGTGAGGCGAGCTTGGTGCGCGAGATCGCCCTGGATCGAGCGAACTCCGGCTCGTGGTGTGAGACCGAGAAGCGGAAGCGGCTGCTCGCCTCGGTCTTGAGTCCACTGCGAACGGCGATGTCGTAAAGCGCGTGGGCGGTGTCGCCGTGGTGCTGCGCGGCGTCGTAGAACCGCATCCAGCTGGGGTCTTCGGCCGATCGCGAGCAGGCAAATTCCTCATCCGCTGCCCCGACGGCCGTGAGGGCCTCCTGTGCACGAGGTGGCCCGAACTTGGCCAGCGCCCTGGCGCGAACGGTATGCAACATCGCGCGCTCTGTTGCCGTCAGTCGATCGGCGCGGACCAGCCCCAATTCCGTATAGGTGAGGCCGTCCTCGGGCTGCCCGCACCAGATCGCCTGTCGCGCCATGTTCGCCAGCAGCGTGGCACGGTGCTGCCAGTGTCCACCGATTTCAGCGCATTGCAGCGCGAAGGTAAATCGCTTGCGAGCGCTGGCGTGCTCGTATGCGTCGAACAACATGAACGCCACCACCCCTGCGAGCTGCGCCATCACGGCGTGCAGGTCTGCCTTGAGGGATGGCGGACACGGCCGCTCCAGTAGCTTGGCCAGTTGGCGTAGCTTGCTGTCGGCGACCTCGCGGGCGAGCGCCCCGCCGTGGCTGTTATCCCACTTCTCAAAGATCTCGGCTGCCTCGATGACCTGCTCGATGTGGTCGCGGCCGACCCGGTGCGGCAGCTCGGATGGTCCTTCCCTGCCGAGTAGCGCCATCGCCGGGGGGCTGGCGATGCTGACACCGATCACAGAGCCGAGAGCGCCGAGCAGGTCCCGTCGGTCCACGTCCTCGACGTTAGCGCGGGCTACCGCTCGGGGGTTATAGAAGCCGATCTCTTTGTCAGAGCCGACGCCAAGGACGGTGCGCAACGCGGCTCGGTACTCCGGCTTTGGCCAGTGGATGACGCCGTCCTCAAGCTTGCCGATGTAGTTGGCATTGACTGGGCTGCGGCTGCGCCTCTGCGGGTCCGGGTACAGCACCTCGTTGACGCAGGCGGCCAGCTCCGACCTGGACATTGACTCCCCGGAATGCCGTGGCGACGGCAGGCGCTCTCGCTGTTCGCGGAGTTGATCGTTCTTCACCGCCGGCCCCCAGGGATGGCGCCGACTACGCAGAGAACCGCGCAGTCGATGAACAGTTCAATGACGTGACTGAGAAAGCATTGCACTGTGCGTCATCGTTCTCAAGGCGGCTCGTGAGGTTGGCCATCGTTAGGCTTCTTGATCCGCCCAGAACGACGTTGGGTCGTCCCCTAGCCGGGGACGACCCAACGAGAAGCAGGCAGTCGCAGGCCCGTGGTCAGGCTGGCGACAGCTCGCCGCACCTGACCGCATCGATAAAACCCCCCCAGGCGTCGGACGAGATGACGAGGGTCCCTCCTGCACGGTCCTTGGTGTCACGGATGCCGACCAGGGCGCCGCTGTCGGCCACCTCGACGCAGTTGCCGCCGCCGCTGCTCCTGGTGGACTTCCGCCAGTTGGTGAAGATTTGTTCAGTCACGCTGTTCTTCCTGTCACGAGAGTGGGGAGCTTGTCGGCGGCGTCCATCAGGAACCGCACGCTTTGGCTGGCCGAGAGGGCGGCATCTCTCAGTCGCTCATACAGGTTGAGGTAGTGGGCCACGGCGTCGGGCTTGGTGAGCACCAGGTCGTCGGTGACGGTGTCAACCGCGACGACCACCGGGTCCAGCGGGTCGGGGTAGGTGTAGATCGAGAACCCCGAACGTGGCACCAGATGGCCCGCGATCCGGCCGTCTACAGGTAGCACGCGCGCCGTGATTTTGCTGTCGGTCCTGGACTGGCGGGCAATGGAGATCAGTTGCTCACGCAGTACGTCGTCTGCCGTGGCCGGACGGCGGACTGCCAACTCGTCGATGACGACCTCATACGTGGGGCCGTCGGGACGGTGGAGGACGCGCTGACGGCCGGCGCGTGCCTCGACCGCCCTTTCGGGGTTGAAGTGCGTCGACCAGTCCGCCCTGTCGACGCTTGCCCGTGCCTCGGTGTACTCAGGTGTTTGCAGCAGTCCTGGCAGCAGGGTCATCTGATACTCGCGGATGGTCGAGGCCCCAGCCTCCAGGTTGGCGTAAAGCGCCTGACGAGCGCCACCACCGACCGCTGATTCCCACCAGCCGCGCTCGCTGGCCTGCCGGGCGATGGTCATCAGGTTCGTCCACTCGTCCCCGGTCGCGCCGAGGTGTTCCAGCAGTTTCATCACATCGTTCGGATCGGGCCGCATCCGGGCGTTCTCCAAACGCGAGACGGTCGTCCGGGGCAGACCCGCCGAGCGGGCCAGGGCCTCCGATGACATCTGCCGGCTCTGGCGCAATGCGAGTAGCTCGGCCGCCAGTCGGAGCCGACGGACGTACGTGCTGATCAACCGGCACCTCCGACCAACGCCCGAATTTGAACAGTGCAATAGCGCGGACGCCGCCCGCGAGCGTACCTCCGATCGGCCTCACCGGTAACTGCCACCACCAGGGATGCGGCGGCCGGTGAAGTATCCCTCCCTCCCCAACCATCCACATCCCTCCCTGGCCTGCCTACTTCCACGTGCCTGGATCGGTCCGCCACCGTGGTTTACGGAAGCGCGATGGCCCCTGGGCGATCGCATCGAGCAGTCGGCTGGCCGTGTGACGGAGTACTCGCGCGGAATGGGTCCCGTTCGTGAGCCGGGTGCGGGGAACGCGCCGCTTCCCCCGTTCGGAGCGGTCCCCGCACCCAACTGGTCGGGGTGCGCGGTCGGTGCCGGGGAGGGCCCGGCCGCGCATCTCTCGGAGGAAGGTGATGGCAGTGCGCGTCAAATGGTTCGTCCCCGCCGACCCAGGGCGACCGTACGACCCGTTCGGCATCACC
>NZ_POTY01000102.1 GCF_003236315.1 Micromonospora craterilacus | reverse complement strand
GGTCTGGTCAGCGGGGCCATCGGGCTTGACTCCGTGCTCGACGAGGTGGATCTGGTGGTCACCGGGGAGGGCAAGTTCGACCACCAGTCGCTGCGCGGCAAGGTGGTCGCCGGAGTGGCCGGCGCCGCCCGGGACCGGGGCGTACCCTGCGTCGTGCTCGCCGGCCAGGTGAGCACCGGGCGGCGGGAGGCGGCGTCGGTCGGGGTGACCGACGCGTACAGCCTGGTGGAGCACTTCGGCGGCGAGGAGCGCGGCGGGCTGGCCGCCGCCATGGACCGGCCGGCGGAGGGGCTGCGGGCGCTCGGCGCCCGGCTGGCCCGGCAGTGGAGCCGCTGACCCTGCGCCGACGTGTCGTGCACCGCCGGGTACCCCGGCCTGGGGCGGCCTACAATCGGAAACTGGACCACTGTGGGAATCGCTGACCGGCGGAGGACGTTGGCCAGGAAAGACCACACCGAACGCGCGCAGGGAGAATTCCACGTGACCACGCCAGCGCAGACCGAGTCGACCGAGGCCCAGGCCCCCACGTCCGTCGTCCTCACCGACGTCGCGGCGCAGAAGGTCAAGGCCCTGATCGAGCAGGAGGGCCGCGACGACCTGCGGCTCCGGGTCGCCGTGCAGCCGGGCGGCTGCTCCGGCCTGCGGTACCAGCTCTTCTTCGACGAGCGTTCGCTCGACGGTGACGTCGTCAGCGGCTACGACGGCGTCGAGGTCGTCGTCGACCGGATGAGCGCCCCGTACCTGGCCGGCGCCACCATCGACTTCGCCGACCGGATCGACGCCCAGGGCTTCACCATCGACAACCCCAACGCGGGTAGCTCCTGCGCCTGCGGCGACTCCTTCAGCTGAGTCGGTCTCCACGACGACGGGACGGCCTGACGGCCGTCCCGTCGTCGTGTCCGTATCCCGGCCACGGCCGCGCGGCCGTGGCCGGCGAGACGCAGTAGCTCGGGGGTGACCAGCGGGACGTCCGGGGTCTGACAGGCCGGTCGCTGGGCGGTCACCGGGCCGGTAGTCTGACCGCGCCTTGCTCCCGACCCCGAGGGTTGCCATGAAGATCGCCGTGACCGGCTCGATCGCCACCGACCACCTGATGAGCTTCCCGGGCCGGTTCGCCGACCAGCTCATCGCCGACCAGCTGCACAAGGTCTCGCTCTCCTTCCTGGTGGACGACCTGGTGCTGCGCCGGGGCGGGGTGGCGGCCAACATCGCGTTCGGCATGGGGCAGCTCGGCCTGAACCCGGCGCTGCTCGGCGCCGTCGGTGCCGACTTCGCCGACTACCGCTCCTGGCTGGAGCGGCACGGGGTGGACTGCGACTCGGTGCACGTCAGCGAGGTGGCGCACACCGCCCGCTTCGTCTGCACCACCGACACCGACATGTGCCAGATCGCCTCCTTCTATGCCGGGGCGATGAGCGAGGCGCGCAACATCGAGCTGCACCCGGTCGCGCAGCGCCTCGGCGGGCTGGACCTGGTGCTGGTCAGCGCCAACGACCCGGAGGCGATGCTGCGGCATTCCGCCGAGTGCCGCGAGCGGGGCTATTCGTTCGCGGCCGACCCGTCCCAGCAGCTCGCCCGGATGGCGGGCGAGGACGTGGTGGCGCTGATCGACGGTGCCGACTACCTGATGACCAACGACTACGAGAAGTCGCTGCTGCAGAGCAAGGCCGGGCTCTCCGACGACCAGTTGCTGGACCGGGTGCGGATCCGGGTCACCACGCTGGGCAAGCACGGGGTGGAGATCGCCGGGCGGGACATCGACCCGATCCACGTGCCGATCGCCCGGGAGACCCAGGCGGTCGACCCCACCGGCGTCGGCGACGGCTTCCGGGCCGGCTTCTTCACCGCACTGTCCTGGGGTGTCGGACTGGAGCGGGCCGCCCAGGTCGGCTCCCTGCTGGCCACGCTGGTGCTGGAGACCGTCGGCACCCAGGAGTACCAGGTGCGCCGCGACCTGTTCGTCAAGCGCCTCGCCGAGTCGTACGGCGACCAGGCCGCCGACGAGATCCGCCCCCACCTGCTCCCCTGACCCGGGCAGCCGGCGCCGTGCCCGGCGTTAAGAAGGGGCCCCTCCTCTACGCCCGGCGTTAAGAAGGGGCCCTTCCTTCAGCTCAGCCGGCGGACGTCGTAGGCGGGGCCGGGTGAGGTGCCGAGGAACTCCTGGCCGCGCAGACGGCACCAGGCTGGGATGTCCACCGCGGCGGCCGGGTCGTCGGCCAGCACCCGCACCACCGTGCCGACCGGCAGCTCGGGGAGCCGGCGGGCCAGCGCGATCACCGGCAGCGGGCAGCGTTGACCGAGACAGTCGAGGATCTCGTGATGCTCGTCGGCGACCGGGCCGTCGGGTGTCGTCACAGCCCCACCACCCCGGCCTGGGCCCGCAGGTCGGCCACGATTCCCGGCAACTCGGCGAGGAACCGGGCCACGTCGGCCTCGGTGCTGCCCGCGTGCAGCGAGACCCGTACGTTGCCGTGCGAGAGCACCCCCATCGCCTCCAGCACGTGCGACGGGCGCAGCGTGGAGGAGGTGCAGGACGAACCCGACGAGACGGCGAAGCCCCGCCGGTCCAGCGCGTGCAGCAGCGCCTCGCCGTCGAGGTAGAGGCAGGAGAAGGTGACCAAGTGCGGCAGCCGGTGCTCGGGATCGCCGACCACCTCCACGTCCGGCACGTCGGCCGCCACCCGAGCCCGGATCCGGTCCACCAGCGGCGACAGCCGGGCCGCCTCCGCCGCCGCGTCGGCCGCCGCCGCGCGCAGGCTCGCCGCCGCCGCCACCACCGCCGGCAGGTTCAGCGTGCCGGGCGTACGCCCCGATTCGTGCTCGTCGGCCGGCCAGGGCGACTCCCAACGGGTGCCCTTGCGGACCACCAGCAGGCCGACGCCGGGCGGGCCACCCCACTTGCGGGCGCTCGCAGTCAGCACCGACCAGCCCGCCGGCACCGGCACCCGACCCACCATCTGGGCGGCGTCGACGTACAGCGGTACGCCCGCGTCGGTGCAGGCCGCCGCCGCGGCCTCGACCGGCTGAACGGTGCCCACCTCGTGGCTCGCTGCGATCAGCGCGGCCAGCGCTACCCCGGGCCCGGCCACCGCCGCCGACCAGCCGTCGAGATCCAACCGGCCGAGGCGGTCGACCGGCACCTCGACGGCGGTACCGCCGCGGGCGACGTGCTGCTCGGCGGCGTGCAGCACGGCCGAGTGCTCGATCGCCGAGTGCACCAGGACGCCGCCGGACCGCCGCCGGCCGGCCAGGCCACCGAGCACGGCGCCGTGCGCGGCCGTCGTACCGCTGGCGGTGAAGGACAGCTCGTCGGGACGTACGGCGAGGGTCTCGGCCGTCGCCTCGCGGGCGGCGTCGAGCAGCTGGCGGGCGCGCCGGGCCTGGGTGTAGAGCCGGTCGGGGTCGGCCCAGCCGTCCTCGAGCGCGGCCAGCAGCGCCTGCCGGGCGACCGGGTGCAGCGGCGCGGCGGTGGCCGCGTCCAGGTAGACCGGGGAAGGAATCACGTCTGCCCACGCTATCGTCTCGGTCCTGACAAGATCCCCCATCGGGTGCGGACACTGACCCCAACCGGGTCGAGCCCGCCATGGTCGAGTAATCTGCGACCGTCGGTGACGCCTTTGCCGCTGGTGCGGTGGCTCCCCTCGGCGGAGCCGGCCGGATCGAGGAAGACACCGCGGCGCGCTAGGGAGGCAGGACCAGGTGGTCGCAAGGAGTTCGGAGGTACGGCCGACGGCCGTACGGCGCAGCGCATCCCCAGGAGCCGGTGGGCACCGGGGGCGTCGTGCCGGGCGTCTCGCCGGGCTCGGTCTCGGTGGGGCGGCGCTGCTGGTCCTGCTCACGGGCTGCAACGTCGGCTCGGCGTTCGGCGGCTTCGGCTGGCCGCAGGGTGGCATCACCCCCGAGGCCCGGCGGATGTACGACCTGTGGATCGCCTCGTGCATCGCGGCGCTCGTGGTCGGCGTCTTCGTCTGGGGCCTGATCTTCTGGTGCGTCGTGCGGTACCGCAAGCGCGGCAACGAGCTGCCGGTGCAGACCCGCTACAACCTGCCGATGGAGTTCCTCTACACCATCGCGCCGGTGCTGATCGTCGCCGTGCTCTTCTACTACACCGCGGTCGTGCAGACCGACGTGGTGAAGACCAGCCGCAACCCCGACATGACCGTCGAGGTGGTCGCGTTCAAGTGGAACTGGCAGTTCAACTACCGCGACGGCCAGGGCGTGGACGCCAACACCACCGCGTCGGTGCTCGGCACCAGCGAGGTCATCCCGATCCTGGTGCTGCCGACCGACCGGTCCATCCGGTTCGAGGAGACCAGCAAGGACGTCATCCACTCGTTCTGGGTGCCGGAGATGCTGTTCAAGCGGGACGTGATGCCGGGCAGCATCCGTAACGTCTTCGAGGTCTCCAAGCTGGAGGCCGAGGGGGCGTACGTGGGCCGCTGCGCCGAGCTGTGCGGCAGCTACCACGCCTTCATGAATTTCGAGCTGCGGGTGGTCTCGCCGGAGAACTTCGACCGGTTCCTCGCGGCCAAGCAGGACGGCGCCTCGACCCAGGACGCGCTGGCCGCGATCGGCGAGGACCCGTACGCGGTGACCACGAAGCCGTTCGACACGCGGCGTACCACGGACAACTTCAACAAGGCCAGTGCGCCGGCCGGCACGGGAAGCTGAGGCAACGGGCATGAAGACCGAATGGCGTATCTTCCTGACCATCGCCGGGTTCCTGCTCTTCGCGGCCGTGCTGTACGGCGGCTGGACGGCGGCTGAATCGGGCGGCCACGTCGAGTGGATCGGCACCGTGGCCCTGCTGCTGTCGTTCCTGCTCTGCTCGATGTGCGGCGGCTTCTTCTGGTTCGTCTCCCGCCGGATCGACCTGCGCCCGGAGGACCGGCCGGACGCCGAGATCGCCGACGGAGCGGGCGAGATCGGCTTCTTCAGCCCGGGCAGCTACTGGCCGTTCGGTCTGGCGCTGGCCGCCGCGACCGCCGGCCTGGGCCTGGTGTTCTGGCAGTTCTGGCTGCTCGGCGTCGGCCTGGTGGCGGTGATCTTCGCCGCCTGCGGCCTGCTCTTCGAGTACTACAGCGGCACCCGGCGCACCGCCGAGCACTGAACCCCGGCGCCGACACCCCGGCGCATCAAGTCCCGTCAAGGGCCGCCTCCACCAGGAGGCGGCCCTTGGTCGTCTGCGTCCTGAGTAAGCCGTCACGTCGGGCGGAAGTCACCGGAGTGCAGCGGGCGGTTGCCTGCAACGCCGGCTCGGCGACCGGACCGGCGAGGCAGACGATCAGGCCGGAGTCTGGGCGACCTCGATCCAGTGGTCGAGGGTGCGGGCGGCGGCACCGGAGTCGATCGACTCGGCGGCCCGGTCCAGGCCGGCGCGGAGGGCGGTGGTGAGGTCGCCGTGCAGGGGGGTCTGGGTGGCCAGGGCTGCGGCGGCGTTGACCAGGACGGCGTCGCGTACCGGGCCGGTCTTGCCGGCGAGCAGGCGACGGGCCACGTCGGCGTTGTACGGGGCGTCACCGCCACGCAGGTCGGCGAGGGTAGACCGGGGCACCCCGAGGTCGGTGGCGTCCACCACGGTCTCCCGGACGGTGCCGTCCTGGGCGACCCAGAACCGGGTCGGTGCGGCGGTGGTGAACTCGTCCAGCCCGTCCTCGCCGCGCATCACCAGCACCGAGTCACCTCGGGCGGCGAAGACCGCCGCCATCACCGGTGCCATCTTCACGTCGAAGCAACCGACCGCACCGGCCCGGGGTCGTGCCGGGTTGGTCAGCGGACCGAGGAAGTTGAACGCCGTCGGTACGCCCAGCTCCCGGCGGATCGGGCCGGCGTGGCGCATGCCCGGGTGGAACCGGGCGGCGAAACAGAAGCCGATGCCGGCCTCGGCCACGCACCGGGCCACGCCCTCGGGGCCGAGGTCCAGCGGTACGCCGAGGAACTCCAGCAGGTCGGCGGTGCCGCAGGACGAGGACGCCGCGCGGTTGCCGTGCTTGACCACGCGTACCCCGGCGCCGGCGACGACCAGCGCGGTCATCGTGGAGATGTTGACCGTGTGGGCGAGATCGCCGCCGGTGCCGACCACGTCCAGCGCGGTCGCGCGTACCTCCTCGGGCAGCTCCACCGGGACGGCCCGGCTGAGCATCGCCTCGACCAGCCCGGTCACCTCGGCCGGCGTCTCACCCTTGGCGCGCAGCGCCACCGCGAAACCGGCGATCTGGGCCGGTGCCGCGGAGCCAGACATGATCTCGCCCATTGCCCAGGCGGTGTCGGCGGCGGAAAGTTCCTCCCCGCGCAGCAGCGCGGTGAGCAGGTGCGGCCAGGTCCGATCGCCCATGGCGGGCCTCCCGAGCAGACGAGTACGGGTGGGACGGGACCGGCGCCGGCTCGCCCGGCGCCGTGGCGGTGCCGGAGTGGTACGTCAGGCGGCGGCGTGCGTCCGCAGCAGCTCGGTCACCGTGGCGGCGGTGGTGATCGGGTCGAGCGGGTGCACCAGGGTGGCGTCGACCTCGGCGTATGCCGCGAGCCATCGGTCGGCGGCGCGGGCGATCACCACGCAGGTCGGGGGAGCCGTGTCGAAGTCGTCCTTGATCTGCCGGGCGATGCCGATGCCGCCACCCGGCGTGGCCTCACCGTCGAGCAGCATCAGGTCGATCTCGTAGTCGTCGACCAGCCGGACGCACTCCGCGTAGGTGGCCGCCTCGACGAACTCGACGCGCAGGTCGGCCGCGGGGCGAGTGCCCACGGCGAGCCGCATCCGGTCCCGGACCTGCGGGTCGTCGCTGTAGAGCAGGACGGTGCACAGACGATCGCTCATGGCTTGAACTGGCTCCCACCTCGTAGCTGCGCCGCCGATCGTACCGGTCGGTGTGGCTCGCGCGACACGCCGCCCCGCGTCCGGCCGGGCTCGGCTCAGCCGGCGGCTTCCGCGGCGCGCTGGCGGGCCTCCTGGCGGTCCAGTTCGCGGTCGATCCGGCGGGCCTCCCGCTCGGCATGGCGCATCCACTGCACGACCAGCACCGCGAGCATCGTCACACTGACGAACTCGCCGCCGGCCCAGAGGATGCCGCCGGCGAGCACCTGGTCCTCCCACGGGTCGGCCCAGCTCAGCCCGAGCGAGGGGTACCAGTCGCCGGCGAAGAGGGTGGTGCTCTGCATGATGGTCAGCCCGAGCACGGTGTGGAACGGCACCGACAGCAGCATCAGCAGGGCCCGGCCCGGGTACGGCCAGCGTCCCGGCAGCGGGTCCAGACCGAGCAGCGGCCAGAAGAACACGCAGCCGGTCATGATGAAGTGCGCGTGCACCAGCTCGTGCGCCCAGGCGTGTTCCAGGGTGTAGCGGTACAGGTCGGTGAAGTAGAGCGCGAACGGGTTGACCACGAAGATGGCGAACGCCACCAGCGGGAAGGTGTAGATCCGCGCGATCCGGCTGTGCACCACCGCGAGCAGCCGCTTGCGCGGCCCGGTCGGCAGGGTACGCAGGGCCAGCGTGATCGGCGCGCCGAGCGCCAGGAAGATCGGCGAGACCATGGACAGCACCATGTGCTGCACCATGTGCACCGACAGCAGCGCGGTGTCGTAGGCGTGCAGCCCGCTGACCGTGACCGAGGCGATGCCGCCGAGGCCGGGACCGAGGAAGAAGATCGTCCGAGCGACCGGCCAGCGGTCGCCGCGTACCCGCAGCCGGTGCACCCCGTAGAGGTAGAGGCCGGCGGCGAGCACCAGGCCGACGGCGAGCCAGCTGTCCAACCTGGCCTCGGTGAACACGGCGGTGATGGAGAACGGCGGCGGGGTGGCCTCGGCCGCCAGCGGCACGACGCGGGCCGTCACCTCGACGGCGGCCGACGGCGCGGCCGTGCTGGTCGCGCCCGCCGTGAGCTGCGGCGCGGCCGAGGTGGCCAGGGAGATCGGATCGACGTGCAGCACGCCAATCAGCCTAGGTCAGGCGAACCGGACGGTACCGATCGGGCCATGCGTACCCCGGGTTTGGCCCCCCGCTGATCGCCGGCCGTGGTCAACGGCAATAATGACCGCGTGACTGCGGCCCCAGCCATTGACAAGAGCCGGATCCACTCGCTGACCCGACCCAACATGGTCAGCGTCGGGACGATCGTCTGGCTCTCCAGCGAACTCATGTTCTTCGCGGCACTGTTCGCGATGTACTTCTCCATCCGCGCGGCAGCGCCGGAGCTCTGGGCAGAGCACACCGCGATTCTCAACATCCCGTACGCGACCACCTTCACGGTGATCCTGGTGTTGTCCTCGGTGACCTGCCAGCTCGGTGTGTTCGCCGCCGAGAAGGGTGACGTGCACGCGCTGCGCCGCTGGTTCACGGTCACCTTCGTGATGGGCCTGATCTTCGTCCTCGGCCAGGCGAACGAGTACCGCGAGCTGGTGCACGAGGGCATCAAGATCAACGCAGACGGCTACGGCTCGATGTTCTACCTGACCACCGGCTTCCACGGACTGCACGTGATCGGCGGTCTGATCGCCTTCGTGATCTTCATGATCCGCACCACCATGGGCCGGTTCACGCCGGCGCAGGCCACATCGGCGATCGTTGTGTCGTACTACTGGCACTTCGTCGACGTCGTGTGGATCGGGCTCTACGCCATGATCTACTGGCTCCAGTGATCTTGGCGCCGTACGCCGCGCCGCCGCTCCACCCCTGAGACAAGGTCCAATCGGTTAAGGACACAGGTCATGACTTCTGACAACGACCGCCGACGCGGTCTGTTCGCGCGACTGCGCGGGCGGCCCGTGGCGCGCAGCAGGGGCCGCCGTCGGCTGGGTGCCGCGGTCCGGCTGGTCGCCGCGCTGATGCTGGCCGGCGGCGCCTACGCCGTCTTCGCCCCCGGTGCGCAGGCGCAGGACAACCCGCCGATGAGCGCCGCCGCCGCCGAGGGCAAGGCGCTGTTCGACGTGAGCTGTGTGACCTGTCACGGTCGCAACGCGCAGGGAGTCGAGGGGCGCGGGCCGAGCCTCATCGGCGTCGGCGCGGCCTCGGTCGAGTTCCAGGTGAGCACCGGCCGGATGCCGATGGCCCGGCAGGAGGCCCAGGCCGCGCGCAAGCCCGAGGTGTTCAACCGGGACCAGGTCGACCAGCTGGCCGCGTACATCCAGGAGCTGGGTGGCGGCCCGGTCGTGCCGGCCGGTGACAACCTGCACGAGGACGGCAACGTCGCGATCGGCGGCGAGCTGTACCGGATCAACTGCTCGCAGTGCCACGCGTTCAGCGGCGGCGGCGGTGCCCTCTCCTCGGGCAAGTACGCGCCGAGCCTCAAGCCGGCCACCGACCGGCAGATCTACTCCGCGATGCTGAGCGGCCCGCAGAACATGCCGGTCTTCGGTGACAACCAGATCACGCCGGAGCAGAAGGCGGACATCATCGCCTACATCCAGCAGACGCTGAAGCACGACGGCGACCCGGGCGGGTTCAACCTGGGCCGGTACGGGCCCTCCACCGAGGGTGTGGCGATCTTCCTGGTCGGCATCGTCGCGCTCGTCTTCGCCAGCCTGTGGATTGCGGGCAAGTCGTGACGAGGGGAAGCATGAGCACCCACACGGCCCGACCGGGCCAGGAGCAGCTCGACGTGAACGATCCCGGGCTGAGCCGGTTCGACATCGTCCGTGAGGGCGCCCGCCGGGACGACATCGAGATCGTCCACTACGAGCCGCAGGTGGCTCCGGGCAGCAAGGCCGAACGCCGGCTGGTCCGTACGGTGGCGGGCTTCTTCCTGCTCACCGGCCTGGCGGCGACCGCCTTCCTGGCGATCTACATCTGGTGGCCGTGGGAGTACGCTCCGGGCCGCGGCGGCGACAAGCTCTACACCCCGCTGCTCGGTGTCACCCTCGGCGTCGCGCTGCTGGGCATCGGCTTCGGCATCCTCACCTGGGGCAAGAAGCTGCTGCCCAAGGAGGTGTCGATCCAGGACCGGCACGAGGGCGTCTCCACCGAGGACCAGAAGATCACCGGCCAGACGATGCTCTACATGGCCGACGAGCTGGGCGTGAAGCGCCGGCCGCTGCTCGGCGTCTCGCTGCTGGCCGGTCTGGTGCCGGTCGGCGCGGTCGTCGCGGCGCCGCTGGTGGGTGGGCTGATCTCCAACCCGCACAAGAACAACCAGATGATGACGACCGGGTTCGCCCCGCAGGACGGCCGGAAGATCCGGCTGATCCGCGAGGACGGGCGGCCGATCCGCCCGGTGGACATCAGCGCCGGCGGCCAGATCACCGTCTTCCCGGGCATCGAGCACGGCGTGAGCAACCTGCACGCCGACTCGCCCGCCCTGCTGATCCACCTGCGGGACGTCGACGCCGCGGAATCGCGCCGCAACAACGAGCGCGAGGGTCACGGCGACTACATGTGGGGCAACTTCGCCGCCTACTCGAAGATCTGCACGCACGCCGGCTGTCCGGCGAGCCTGTACGAGCAGCAGACGAACCGCCTGCTCTGCCCGTGCCACCAGTCGCAGTTCCTGATCACCGACAACGCCAAGCCCGTCTTCGGCCCGGCCAGCCGGCGGCTGCCGCAGCTGCCGATCGAGGTGGACGCCGAGGGCTACTTCGTGGCGAAGTCCGACTACACCGAAACCGTCGGGCCCGACTTCTGGGAGCGGCCGTGAAGCGGCGAAAGTTTGACATGGCAGCGGCGCCGGGCAACACCGCCCGGGCGGTCGACGAGCGCTTCCAGGCGGCGACCCCGCTGCGCAAGCTGCTGAACAAGGTGTTCCCCGACCACTGGTCGTTCCTGCTCGGCGAGATCGCGCTCTTCTCGTTCATCGTCCTGCTGCTGACCGGTGTCTTCCTGACCTTCTTCTTCGAGCCGTCGATGACGGAGGTCATCTACAACGGCAGCTACGCCCCGCTGCGGGGCACGCCGATGTCGGCCGCGTACGCCTCCAGCCTGGACATCTCGTTCGACGTCCGGGGCGGCCTGATCATGCGCCAGATGCACCACTGGGCGGCTCTGCTGTTCATGGCCGCGATCGTGGTGCACATGCTGCGGATCTTCTTCACCGGCGCGTTCCGCAAGCCGCGGGAGACCAACTGGATCATCGGCTCGCTGCTGTTCTGGGTCGGCTTCCTGGCCGGCTTCACCGGCTACTCGCTGCCGGACGACGGCCTGTCCGGCACCGGTCTGCGGATCGCCTCGGGGATCATGCTGTCCATCCCGGTGATCGGCTCCTGGCTGACCTCGTCGATCTTCGGCGGCGAGTTCCCCGGCACGATCATCATCAGCCGGTTCTTCATCGCCCATGTGCTGCTCATCCCGGCGCTGCTGGTCGCGCTGATCAGCGTCCACCTGGGGCTGGTCTTCAAGCAGAAGCACACCCAGTGGCCGGGCCCGGGCCGGACCAACAGCAACGTGGTCGGCGAGCGGATGTTCCCGCGGTACGCGATCAAGCAGGGCGGCTTCTTCATGGTCGTCTTCGGCGTGATCGCGCTGATGGGCGGCCTGTTCCAGATCAACCCGATCTGGCTGTTCGGCCCGTACGAGGCGTGGGTGGTTTCGGCCGCCAGCCAGCCCGACTGGTACGTCATGTTCCTCGACGGCTCGACCCGTCTCATGCCGGACTGGGAAATCAACATTCCCATCGGCGACGGGTACGTGATTCCGCCGCTGTTCTGGCCGACGGTGGTGCTACCGGGCATCCTGGTCGGGCTCTCCACGCTCTATCCGTTCATGGAGGCCCGCTACCTCAAGGACTACCGGAGCCACAACCTGCTCCAGCGTCCCCGCGACGTGCCGTTCCGCACCGGCCTGGGCGCCATGGCCGTCACGTTCTACGTGATCCTCACCCTCTCCGGGGCGAACGACGTCATCGCCGACAAGTTCCACATCAGCCTGAACGCGATGACCTGGGCCGGCCGGATCGGTCTGCTGACCCTGCCGCCGCTGGCCTACTACGTCACCTACCGGCTCTGCCTGGGCCTGCAACAGCACGACCGGGAGGTGCTCGCCCACGGCGTGGAGACCGGCATCATCCGACGCCTGCCGGACGGCCGGTTCGTCGAGGTGCACCAGCCGCTGGCCGCGCCGGACGAGCACGGGCACGGCGAGCTGGGTTACGCCGGCTGGGTCGTGCCGAAGAAGATGAACCGGCTCGGGGCCCTCGGCCCGGCCATCCGGGGCTTCTTCTACCCGATCGAGAAGCCGGCCGAGGCGCCGGTCTCGCCGGGGCACCCGCCGGTCGAGCCGCGCGTGGAGCGGGAGGAGATCGGCAGCGGGGAGTCCCGCCGCTGAGGTCCGCCACAGCGTGACGTGGCGCCCGCCGGAGTCATCCGGCGGGCGCCACGCCCTTTTCCGGTCTTCCGGACCCTCGTCGGAGCTTCCCGCCCGTCGTCGGATCGCAGGAATAACCCCGGCCAGCCGGGTATCCGTGCGGTCCAACGTCTCAACGGGGAGGAAGCATGTTGGGTATCAAACGCCTCGGCCTGGTGGCCGCGCTGGTGCTGGTGGGCGTCGCACCCGCAGCGGCGGCGCAGGCGGCGGCGCAGCCGTCGGAGCAGGACACGCAATACCTGCAGGCGATGCATCAGGTCAATCTGTACGAGATCGCGGCGGGTGAACTGGCCCAGAAGAAGGGCCAGAACCAGCAGGTCAAGGACCTGGCGCAGCAGTTCGTCACGGACCACACCGAGCTGGACAACTCGGTGAAGAACCTGGCCAAACAGCTGAACGTGCAGTTGCCGAACGAACCCACCACCGACCAGCGGGCGGCTCTCGACCAGCTGAACAACGCCAGTGGTGAGGAGTTCGACCGGCTCTGGGTGACCCAGGGTCTGACCAGCACCCTGCAGGCGATCCAGGCGACCCAGACCGAGATCTCGCAGGGCACCGAGACGCAGGTGGTCCAGCTGGCGCAGTCCGCGCTGCCGGTCCTGCAGGCGCACAACGACGCCCTGGTGCAGTTGGCCGAGCAACTGGGCATCCCGGTGCCGCAGGCCAGCGCGAGCGGTACGCCCAGCCCGGGTGGCACCGCCACCGCTCCGGGTGGCACCACGCCGGCCCCGGGTGGGACCAGCACCGAGGAGGCCCCGGCTCCGGGTGGCACCAGCACCGAGGAGGCCCCGGTGCCGCAGCAGAGTTGACCCTGACGGTACGAGGCGAGCCGGCCCACCCTCGGGTGGGCCGGCTCGCGCGTCCGGCGGGTCAGTCGGTGCTGCCCAGTCCGATGGCGAAGGCCTCTTCCAGGTCGTGTCGGGAATAGGCGCGGAAGGCGATGTGCGACTCGGTGTTGAGCACCCCCGGAACCTTCGAGATGCTGCCCGCGATGACCTGCGCGATCTCTTCGAACTCGCGGACCCGGACCATGGCGATCAGGTCGACGTGCCCGGCCACCGAGTAGACCTCGCTGACTCCCGGGAGGTTGGCCAGCGTCTCGGCCACCTCGGGAATCGAGTCGGTGGCGCAGTCGATCAGGACGATCGCGGTGATCACGGGGCGTTCTCCGTTCGTCGGCGTCGCCGCCCATGCTAAAGCCCGATGAGGGCCTCAGTCCGCCGGGACGGTGAGGTCGGCACCGGCACGGATCACGGCGTGCAGGCGTTCGTCGGCGCCAACCGTGGCGCCGGGCCAGACCACGCTGCGGGTGACCTCGCCGCGTACCGTGGCGCCCGCGCCGACCACCGAGCGGTGGCAGCCTCCGGTGACCGTGGCGGCCGGATCGATCAGGCATCCGTCGCCGGCGGCGTGCAGGTTGGCGGCGAGGTAGTCGGCCGGAGTGCCGGTGTCGTAGAAGGTGCCCCGGTAGGGGACCACGGTCAGCCGGCCGGCGGCTTCGGCCGGGCGCCACACCGCGCGTACCAGGTCGCCGAAGACCGCGGGCAGGTCGCGGACCAGCCGCCAGGGCAGCAGGGAGAAGCCGGTGAAGACGTGCCCGTCGAAGGTGCCCGGCGCGCTCGGGTCGGGCGCGGGCTGGCCGAGCAGGCGCACCGAGTCGCCGTCCCAGCCCGCCAGCAGCGCGGCGATGTCCGGCCCAGGTGGTGCCGCCGGGTCGGCCAGGTACGCGTCGGCGTTGCCGACCAGCACGCCCCGCCCGGCGATCCAGTCCCGCAGCCTGCCCACCCCGCCGGCGGTGCCGAGCGGGCTGCCGGGTTCCACCGAGAGGTGCGCCTGGTCACCGACCCGGTCGACCACCTGGTCGCCGAGGTAGCAGGCGTTGACGGCGACCGCCGCCGGCCCGGTCAGGCCGAGACCGGCGAGCCGGGCCAGCGCCCGGTCGAGCAGCGGCACGTTGCCCACCGGGCAGAGCGCCTTGGGTAGCCGCTCGGTCAGCGGGCGCAGCCGGGTGCCCTCGCCGGCGGCGAGCACCACCGCGCAGACGCCGTCGGGGGGCGCCGCCGTTCGGCTCTCAGCCGGGCCGTCATCGGGCCCGGTCACGGCGTCTTGTCGGGCAGCGGCGGCGGGAACTGTCCGGCCAGCGGGCCGATGTCGTAGTAGGCGAGCAGGCGGGCCGTGGGCCAGGTCAGCTTCGGCAGGTCGTCCAGCGGGTGCCAGGCGGCCTCGAAGACCTCCGCCCCGTCCACGGTCAACTTCGTGCTCGACGCGGGCACCTCGGCGGTGAACACCACGTCCACCCACCCCTTGGCGTGCACGACCGCGTTGGGTACCGCCGGGCTCAGCCGGGCGGGGGAGAGCCGGATTCCGGACTCCTCGTACAGCTCCCGGGCCGCGCCCACCGCCGGGTTCTCGCCGCGTTGCAGCAGCCCGGCGGGGAGGGTCCAACCCCGACCCGGTGGCTGCCGGAGCAGCAGCAGCCGGCCCGCGCCCTCGGCCTCGCTGTCGCGGACCAGCGTGACGGCACCGACGATGTACTTGGGCACGGCCAGTCGCACCAGCCGGCGCCGCACCGGTAGCGGCAGCCGGTAGAAGACCTGGTACGCGACGGCGCGGCCGGTGCGGCGCGAGCGGGGGATCATGGGTCCAGGCTAGTTGCCGAGGGGCGCGCTCGCCCCCCGGGACCACAGTGGGTCACTGCCGATGGTCGACCAGGTCGATGAGCTGGCGTACCACGGCGTCCGGTTCGATCACCCGGTCGAAGACCGCGACCAGCAGGGTTTCCAGGTCGGGGTAGCCGAGTTCCTCCGACAGCCGCAGCAGCGGCAGGTCGCTGGCCAGCCCCCGGTTGTGCTGACGCAGGGCCAGCCCGATGGTGGCCCGGCCGAGCCGCACCTTGTCGCTGATCGAGATGCCCGGCTCGCTGTGATCGGCGAACCACCGGTTGATCTGCATCTGCGCGTGCGGCGACTTGACGAAGCCCAGCCACTCGCGGCGTGGACCGCGCGGGGCGACCTCGGCGTCGAGGCTGCCCTCCTCGTCGGTCTCGGTGAAGATCTCGACCACGTCGCCCTCCTCCAGTTCGGAGGCGAGCGGGACCAGCCGGCCGTTGATCCGGGCGGCGAGGCAACGGTCGCCCCGGTCGGTGCCCAGCTCGTACGCCAGGTCGACCGGCGTGGCCCCGGCCGGCAGGACGATCTGCCGTCCCTCGGCCACCACCTGGATCTGTGCCTCGGCCAGGTCGCAGCGCAGCGACTGGAGGAACTGCGCCGGGTCGGCGGCGTCCTGCTCCCAGTCGAGCACCCGGCGCAGCCAGTCGAGCTGCTCGGAGCGGGCGGCGGCCTCGCCGGAGCCGGGGAAGCGGAAATCGGCGGCCACACCGTACTCGGCCGAGCGGTGCATCTCGCCGGTGCGGATCAGCACCTCCACGGTGCGGTTCTTCGGGCCGCAGACGCTGGTGTGCAGGGACCGGTAGAGATTGTTCTTCGGCGAGGCGATGAAGTCCTTGAACCGGCCGGGGAGCGGCCGCCACACCCCGTGGATCGCGCCGAGCGCCGCGTAGCAGTCGGTGGCCGGGCCGTCCACCACGATGGTGATGCGGGGCAGGTCGTACGGGACGGTGTGGCCGCCGGCGACGGTGTCCTTCCAGATCGAGTAGAGGTGTCGGGCGCGGGGAGCCACCTCGGCGTCGACCCGGCCCCGGCGCAGCGCCACCCGGGCCTGGGCCACCACGTCGGTGAGGTAGTTGTCCCACCCGGGGCGGTCGTGCACGTGCCGGGCGATCCGGGCGTGCTCCTCCGGCTCCAGGTGCAGCAGCACCACGTCGTCCAGCTCCCGCTTGAGGGTCTGGATGCCCAGCCGGTCGCAGAGCGGGACCAGCACCTCCTGGGTCTTGCGGGCGATCCGCTCCCGGGAGGCCGCCGAGCGTACGCCCAGGGTGCGCATGTTGTGCAGCCGGTCGGCGAGCTTGATGATCAACACCCGGACGTCCTTGCCGGCCGCGATGATCATCTTTCGGATGGTCTCCGCCTCGGCGGCTTTTCCGTAGAACGCCTTGTCGAACTTGGTCACCCCGTCGACCAGGTGGGCCACCTCGTGGCCGAAGTCCTCGGCCAGCGCCTGCAGCGTGTAGCGGGTGTCCTCCACCGTGTCGTGCAACAGGGCCGCCACCAGGGTGGTGGTGTCCATGCCCAGGTCGGCGCAGATCTCGGCGACCGCGAGCGGGTGGGTGATGTACGGCTCGCCGCTCTTGCGGAACTGGCCGCGGTGCATGTTCTCCGCGATCGTGTACGCCCGGCGCAGCACCGCGGGATCGGCGCTGGTGTGGATGCCACGGTGGGCGCGGACCAGCTGGCCGACCGGTTCGCTCTCGGCGGTGGGCCAGGTCAGCAGCGAGCGGAGCCGGCGGGCCAACGGCAGCTCGCCCGGCTGTGTCGGGAGTGCGCCCCCCAGGGCGCCGCCGCGACCGGCGTCGACGTCCACCCGGGACACCCCCTCACCCCCGCTCCCTGATCGCCGGAAACCGGCAACCGGGAGCAGACCCTCGAAACGGGCACGACTGCACTTCCTTAACAGACTAAGTGAGCCGACGTAGTCCGATCGGACACTTGCTCATGAGCGTTCGGACCAGAGTTGGTGGGAAGCGGCACTCTCGGCCTTGCTGAGGAGGTCGCGGAACCGGGCCGCGCCGGCCACCGGCGAAGCCCATCCGGCGGACATCTCGACCAGCCGGGTCTCCGGTCGCTCCAACCAGGACAGGATCCGTTCCGACTCCTCGGGACTGGCGGCCGGGACCGGACCGTGGCCGGGCGGCACCGTCTCGGCGGTGGCCCGGATGACGGCCAGCGTCGGTCGGGGGTGGACCCCGGGCGGGGAGACGCCGGCCCCGGCCAGCCGACCGTGGCGTACCAGTGCCAGCTCCCAACCGCCCCCGGCGGCCGGGTGGGCGGCGGCCAGCTCGGCGATCGTGCTCAGCGCGGCGAGGCGCTGCATGCGTACGGTCGCCCGCAGCACGGCGGCCAGCCGGGACCGCAGCACGGCGGCCTCTTCGTAGCGCTGGCCGGCCGAGAGCGTCTCGATCCGGGCGAGCAGGGCGTCCACCACCGGCTGCGGGTCGCCGATGGTGGCGGTGGCGAACGGTGTCACCGCGCGGGCGTCGTACTCCTCGGGGGTGATCCGGTGCTCGCAGGGCGCCGGGCAGCGGCCCAGCTCGGCCAGCGCGCAGGCCGGTGTGACGGTGCGCAGCGACAGCCGGTGGGTGCACTGGCGCAGCGGCACCGCGTCGTGGAAACCGGCGGCGGCCAGCTCCGCAACCCGCCGGGAGGTGAACGGGCCGAGGTAGGCGCGGTCACCGGGGGAGATCTCCCGGACCACCGACAACCGGGGGTACGGCCCGTCGGTCAGCTTCAGCCAGAGCACCCGCTCCGGGAATTTCGAGCGCCGGTTGTACGGCGGCGCGTGCGCCCCGATCAGCCGCAGCTCGCGGACCTCCGCCTCCAGCGAGTGCGCGCACTCGACCGCCTCGACCCGCTCGGCGGCGGCCAGCATCTCGGAGATCCGGGCGCGCTTCTCGGCCGCCGTGAAGTAGCTGCGCACCCGGGTGGCGATGTCCCGGGAGGTGCCGACGTACAACGGTCGGTCGTCGGCGGCGCGGAAGATGTAGACCCCGGGGGAGCGGGGCAGGCCGTCGGCCAGGTGCCGCTTGCGCCGCTGGGTCGGGGTGACCGCCCGGGAGAACTCGATCGCGTCACCGATGGTGTCGACCCGGTGCCCGCCGAGCCGGCCGATCAGCCCGTGCAGCACGTCGACGGTGGCCCGGGCGTCGTCCAGCGCCCGGTGGGTCGGCTGGGTGGCCGCGCGGAAGTAGGCGGCCAGGGTGCCGAGCTTGCGGTTGGGCACCTCGTCGCGCAGCAGCACCCGCCGGGCCAGCGCGGCGGTGTCCAGCACCTTCGGGTTCGGCCAGCGGTAGCCGTGCTTGGCGCAGGCCGCCTTGAGGAAACCGACGTCGTACGGGGCGTTGTGGGCCACCAGCACGGCGTCCGAGACGAACTCCAGGAAGCTCGGCAGCACCTGCTCGATCGGCGGTGCCGGCAGCAGCATCGCCTGGGTGATGCCGGTCAGCACGGTGATGAAGGGCGGGATCGGCACCCCGGGATTGACCAGGGTGGCCAGCACCCCCAGCTGCTCACCGCCGCGTACCTTGACCGCGCCGATCTCGGTGATGCCGCCGCCGTCGGGGGCGCCGCCGGTCGTCTCCAGGTCGACCACCACGAACGTCGTCGCATACAGCGGCAGGGCCGGGTCGATGCCGTCGACGGCCGGGTCGAGCCCGGCCAGTGCCGGTTGGAGGTACTCCTGTGCTGCCATCGGCGGCACGGTAGCGGTCCGGTCCGACACTTGCGCCCCAGCGGCCCCACCCGTCACCACCGGTCTAGGATGAGAGATCGGCTCACTCACCAGGCGGTGGGCCCGGTCGCGGTGGGAGACTTGCCACATGCCCCTCACCGAGCCGCACGACGACAACCTCCCGCAGGAGGAGCAGGTCGTCGCAGTGCCGGTCGCCGGTGAGGAAGAGGTTCCCGGCGATCTGGCACCGCCCGCGGAGCCGCCGGAGCCGGAGCCGAGCCTGCCCGAGCCGGTCCGCCAGCGGATCGTCTCGCTCACCGCCGCCGTGCTGCCTGGCCTGCCCGCCGACGAGGTGCCCGTGCCGCTGCGCCGGGTCGCCAAGTTCGCCCCCAACCGGCGGGCCAGGCTCGGTGCGCCGGTGATCGCCGCCCAGCTCGCCGCCGACCCGCTGTTCCGGCAGCGGGTCACCGCCCGGGTTCTGGCCGACGCCGGTGACCTGGGCGCCGCGGTGGTCGAGGGGAGGGCCCCCGCCGCCGCCGACCCGGTCGAGGTGGCGGCCCTGGCCTACCTGGCCCGGCCGCGTGGCTGGCGGGAGTTGATCGAGGCCAGCGGCGCGGCCGTGCGCGCCGAGGCGGACACCGCGGTGGTGGCCGAGCTGGTCCGCCAGGCCGAGCAGCGGGCCGGCCGCGCCGAGCACGACCGGGCGGTGGCCCGGGTCGAGGCCGACAAGCTGCGCGACGAACTGGCCCGGACCCGAGAGGAGCTGGGCCAGCTGCGGGAGGAGGCCCGGCAGCTGACCCGGACGCTGCGGGAGACCCAGGCCCGCGAGCGCAGGGCAGCCGAGCTGCTGGCCACCGAGCGGGGCCGGGCCACGCGGACCGCGGCGGACGCCGACGCCGAGCTGCGTCGGGCGCGGGCCCGGCTGGCCGAGGCCGAGGCGGCGGCCGGGGTGGCCCGGGCCAGCGCCAAGGAAGCTCGCTCGGTCGACGACGCGCGGCTGTGGCTGCTGCTGGAGACCATCGGTCAGGCCGCCGTCGGGCTGCGCCGGGAGCTGGCGCTGGACCCGGTCGACAAGCTGCCCGCCGACTTCGTCGCGGACGCCTTCGCCGACTCCTCGGCGGCCACCCCGGTCGGTGCCGCGGCCCGGGCCCGGGACACCGACGACCCGGCCCGGCTGGATCAGCTGCTCGCCCTGCCCCGGGCCCACCTGGTGGTCGACGGCTACAACGTCACCAAGCGCGGCTTCGGCGAGATGTCGCTGGAGCAGCAGCGCAAGCGGTTGATCAGCGGCCTAGGCGGGATCGCCGCCCAGACCGGCGACGAGGTGACGGTGGTCTTCGACGGGGCCGAACGGATGCACGGCCTGCCGCCCACCCCGCGCGGGGTGCGGGTGCTCTTCTCCCGCAAGGGCGAGACCGCCGACGAGCTGATCCGGCGCCTGGTCCGCGCCGAGCCGCCGGGCCGTCCGGTGGTGGTGGTCTCCTCCGACCGCGAGGTCGCCGACGGGGTACGCCGGCACGGCGCATACCCGCTGGGGGCCGACTCGCTGCTGCGTCGGCTGTCCCGCTCCTGAGTGACGCCGGTGGCCGAGCCCGGCCGTCGGCGCGATCCGGGCGGGACCTACTCCGTCGTGGCGCCGCCGGGCCCGGAGG
Source organism: Micromonospora craterilacus (assembly GCF_003236315.1). GTDB lineage: Bacteria > Actinomycetota > Actinomycetes > Mycobacteriales > Micromonosporaceae > Micromonospora > Micromonospora craterilacus. The sequence continues at coordinate 2,867 of NZ_POTY01000102.1, read as the reverse complement.
TGCCCGCCGGGGGCGCTGACGGCGCACCAGGCCACCGTCACGACGGCCGCGCGGCCCGCCGGTGGGGCGATTCCTCGCTCCCGTGGTGACCGTGCGCTCAGGCCCGGCGGATGACGACGTTCCCGTACCCGGTCCGGGCGTCGACCCGTACCGTCTCGGCGGACTGCTCGGGGGCCGGGCAGGACTCCAACTGGTTGAGCAGCCGGCCGTGCTGGGTGTGCAGATCCAGCAGGGCGGCGGTGCCGGTGCGGACGCCGATGTCGAGCGCACCACAGCCGCTGCTGACCGAGACGTTGCCGCGGGCGACGGTGCCGACCCGGACGTCGCCGTTCGCGGTCGCGGCGTGGACGTCGCCGCCGGCCCGTTCCACGGTGATGTCACCGTTGGCCGCCTTGACCCGCAGTGCTCCGGTGATCGCACCGACCCAGCTGTCGCCGTTGGAGTTACGGATGGTCGCGTCGCCGTCCACGCCACCCACCCGTACCCGGCCCGAGCCGGTGGTGATCTGGGCCGGGCCGCTCGCGTGGTCCACCACGACGGTGCCGGCGGAGGTGCTCAGGTCCAGCTCGGCGGCGTGCTCGAGGTGGACCTCGCCGCTGGCGGTGCGGATCCGGCAGGCACCGAGCCGGCCCGTGCCGCGGAACGTGGCCAGCGCGGCGGTGCCCGTCACCGACGAGCCGGTGGGCAGGCAGACGCGTACGTCGATCGACCCGCTCCGGCCGAACAGGCCGAGCCCTCGTCCTCGGGGTGCCTTGACCAGCAGCCGGCCGTCGGCGTACTCGATCCGGATCTGCTCGGCGGCGCGGACGTCGGCGTCGGCGGCGGCGTCGCTCGGGCGCACCTCCACGATGGTGTCGGTGCGGTCGCTCGCGGTCAGCTCGACGTCACCGGCGACCAGGTCGAGCGTGACGGAGACAGGAGTCGGGGTGTCGAAGGTGGGCACGGTGGGGTCCCTTCTGGCAATGGTGGACAGGGGCGGGCGGTCTTCCACGGTCGGCTTCACCGGGCCCAGCCGGTGTAGCGCTGCGCGCCCCGGGCGGCGCGCAGCGGCTGGCTGGCGCCCGTTGCGGCACCGACCGCGGCCGAGGCGGCCCGGACCAGCCAGGTGTTGACCGACAGGCCGTCCCGGCCGGCGGCCTCCTCGATCCGGCTCTTCAACTGCTCGGGGAGCCGGAAATTGATGCGGGCGGTGGCGGTGTCCTCCAGGTCCGGCGTGGTCACCGGGCCGGGTGCTTCGGCCGCGCCGGCCGGTGGCGGCGTCACCACGAAGTGGGGGTCACGGCCGCGCAGGCGCAGCTCGACCGAGCCCGGGGCGAGGTCGCGGGTTATCTCGTCGGTGGCGCTGGCCAGCGCGTCCAGCAGGGCCAGCCGGAAGGCCGACTCCAGCGGTCCGGCCAGCCGCTCGGCCAGGGCCCGGGTCTCGGTGCCACCCAGTTCGGCGGCGTTGGCCAACTCCCGACGGAGGTCGTCGACATAGGGGGTGAGATCCATGGTGCCATGATGGCACCAAGATGGCACCACTGCAAGAGGGTTATGGCTCCTGATGGTGCCATCTGGCGCCGGAGTGGTGGCGGCCATCGCGCCGGGACGGCCCGGAGCGGACAACTAGGATGGGCGCGCACGGGGCGGGAGGAGCGGCGGCATGACGTGGAAACGGCGCGGCGGGGGGTCCGGATGACTCCACGCGGCTGGGCGCTGCTCACCCTGGCCGGTCTCGGCGTCGCCCTGGTCGTGGCCGCGCTGGTGCTGATCCCGTGGCACCGCCCGCCGGCGCCCCGGGCCGACCAGCTCGCCGCGCTCCGCGACCTGCCCGCCGACCAGGTGGAGCGGGCTCGGCAGTTCCGCTCCGCGCTGCGCCCCGGCGGGTGGGCGGCGCTCGGCGTCGGGCTGCTGGTGGCGCTGGCGCTCGGGCTGACCCCGCTGGGCAGCCGCCTGATCGAGCTGGCCGGGCGCCCCTTCGGCGACCACTGGATCGCGCAGGCGGTCCTCGGCGGGCTGGCCGTGCTGCTGGTCGCCGACCTGGTGACGCTGCCGTTCTCCGCCTGGCGCCACGCCGTGCTCACCCGGTATGGGCTGGCCACCAACGGCTGGAGCGGCTGGGCGGTGGACCTGCTCAAGTCGTACGCGGTCAGCGCCGTCATCGGCGCCGTGGCGCTGCTCGGCTTCTACACCGTCGTCCGGCTGACACCCCGCTGGTGGTGGGCGTTCGGCGCGGCCGGGGCGGCGACCCTGGTGGCGCTGCTCTCCTTCGTGCTGCCGGTGCTGGTGGAGCCGGTGTTCAACCGGTTCAGCCCGATGGAGCCGGGACCGCTGCGGACCCAGCTGATGGACATGGCCGCCCGCGACGGCGTACCGGTGCGCGACGTGCTGGTCGCCGACGCCTCCCGGCGCACCCGGGCGGTCAACGCGTACGTCTCGGGCTTCGGCCCGACCCGCCGGGTGGTGGTCTACGACAACCTGCTGCGCGAGGCGACGCCGGCCGAGGTGACCGCCGTGGTGGCCCACGAACTGGGTCACGCCAAGGACCGGGACGTGCCGGTCGGCACGCTCACCGGCGCGCTCGGCGCCGCAGCCGCCGTGGTGGCGCTCTACCTGATCGGCTCCTGGCCGCCGCTGCTGCGCCTGGCGGGCGTCGACTCGGTCGCCCAGCCTCGGGCGTTCCCGCTGCTGATCGCCCTGGTCACGGTGGCCGGGCTGGTATTCGCGCCGGTGCAGGCGCTGGTCTCGCGGCGGGTCGAGGCGCGGGCCGACGCGCACGCGCTGGCGTTGACCGGCGACCCGGCCACCTTCGAGTCGATGCAGCGGCGGCTCTCCACGGTCAACCTCGCCGACCCCGACCCGCCCCGCTGGGAGTACCTCTACTCCGC
>NZ_POTY01000101.1 GCF_003236315.1 Micromonospora craterilacus | reverse complement strand
GTCCCCCGCCGCCCCCGCGACGGGCGGCACCGCCTGCCCGGGCGGTGGAACGAACCGGGCCGGTGACCCGATCCTGACCGCGCAGCGTCGGGTCAACCAGGCCGAGGCGAGCCTCGCCGAGGCGGAGGAGACACTGGCCGGCGCCACGATCACCGCGCCGATCGCCGGCAAGGTGCTGTCCGTCGCCGGCTCGGTGGGCAGCCAGGTCGGCCGGGGCAGCACCTTCATCACCCTGGCCGACACCTTCGCCATGCAGGTGTCGGCGCGTTTCCCGGAGGCGGACGCCGGCGCGATCGCGGTCGGGCAGAGCGCGACCCTCACCCTCGCCGACCGGCCGGACCAGGAGTTCGCGGCGACCGTCGGGCAGGTCGACCCGGTCGGCGCGACCGACGGCACGATGGTGCGCTACGGCGTGCTGCTCTCCTTCACCGACGCCCCGGACACGCTGCTGGTCGGCCAGAGCGTGGCGGTCACCATCCGTACCGGCGAGGTCGCGGAGGCGCTGCGGGTGCCGTCGACGGCGGTGGGCGACCTGGTCGACGGCACCGGCACGGTACGTGTGGGCACCGGCGGCGAGCCACGGACCGTCTCCGTCGGCCTGCGCGGCGACCAGTACGTCGAGATCACCTCCGGACTCACCGCCGGCGAGGAGGTACGCCGGTCCTGGTGACAGCGCGCGCACAGGGTCGCCTCAGCTCACACCGAGGTAGGTTCGGTAGGCAGTCGGGGTGCAGACCGACATCCTGGTGCCGCCGGCACCCTCCCCACCTCGATCGCCGAGCGGCCTGGCCCGGGTACTCGTGGTCGACGACGAGCCGAACATATCCACGTTGCTCAGCGCCACGCTGCGGCTGGTCGAGTTCGACGTCCGGGTGGCCGGCACGGCCGCCGCGGCACTAACCGAGGTCGAACAGTTCGCACCCGATCTGGTCGTGCTCGACGTGATGCTGCCCGACCTGGACGGGTTCGAGGTGGCCCGACGGTTGCGCGCCGCCGGCCGCCCGGTGCCGGTGCTCTTCCTCACCGCCCGGGACACCGTGGCGGACCGGGTCGCCGGCCTGCTCGCCGGTGCCGACGACTACGTCGCCAAGCCGTTCAGCCTGGAGGAGGTGGTGCTCCGCATCCGGGCGATCCTGCGCCGCAGCCGGGCCGAGTCGGAGCCGGAACGGGACGACCGGGTGCTGGCCTACGCCGACCTCATGCTCGACGAGGCCGCCCACGAGGTGCGCCGGGCCGGCCGGTCGATCGACCTCTCCCCCACCGAGTTTCGCCTACTGAGGTACCTGCTGGTCAACGCCGGCCGGGTGGTGAGCAAGGCACAGATCCTGGATCGGGTGTGGAACTACGACTTCGGTGGTGACGGACGCATCGTGGAGTCGTACGTCTACTACCTGCGGCGCAAGGTCGACCGGACCGGGCCGCCGCTGATCCAGACGGTCCGCGGCGTCGGGTACGCGTTGCGGCTGCCCCGCGGTCACGGATGAGTCGGCTGCCGCGCCTCCGGCGGTGGCCGCACTGGTCGCTGCGGGCACGGCTGGTCCTCGTGGTGGCCGCCCTCGCCACCCTCGCCCTGGTCGGGGCGAACATCGCCGGCCTGCTGCTGCTGCGCAGCTACCTGCTCGACCGGGTCGACGGGCAACTGGTCAACCAGTCCCGACCGCTGGTCGCCGGTCCCCGGCCGGACTTCGGTCCCGCGACGGCGACCCCGGACCGCCCGTCGCCGGGCCTGGCCGCACCTGTGCCGGTGCCCGGCGGTGCGGCCGGCCGGTCCGCGAGACTGGGCCTCGACCAGATGTTCGTGTTCTATCACGCCGACGGCACCCGGGACGTCGAGCGCAGCGTCATCCCGGCCGAGGGCGCGCCGGATCCCGGCTCGGCAGCCGAACTCTCCGAGCACGCCCGGACCGGACGCCCGTACACCGTCGTCGACGGGCAGGGTACGGCGTGGCGGTTGCTGGCGGTGCCGGTCGGTGACACCGGCGCGATCGGCGTGCTCGGCACCTCGCTGGCCGAGATGACCCGGACCGCCAACCGCCTACTGCTCATCGACGTCGCGGTCACCGGCACGGTGCTGGTGGTGCTCGGCCTGCTCGCCGCGTCGGTGGTGCGGTTGGGGTTGAGCCCGCTGACCCGGATGGAACGGGTCGTCGCCACCATCACGGCCGGCGATCCCGGCCGGCGGATCGGCGAGACGGACCCGCACACCGAGCCGGGCCGGCTCGGCGCCGCGGTCAACCTGATGCTCGACCGGATCGGCGCCGAGATGGCCGCCCGGGCCAGCTCGGAACGGCGGCTGCGGCAGTTCGTGGCGGACGCCTCGCACGAGCTGCGTACCCCGCTGACGTCGATCCGTGGCTTCGCGGAGCTGTACCGGCGCGGTGGCGCGCCACCCGGGCCGCTGCTGGACGAGACGATGAGCCGGATCGAGGGCGAGGCGACCCGGATGAGTCTCCTGGTCGAGGACCTGTTGCTGCTGGCCCGGTTGGATCGCCAGCGGGTACCGACGTTGCGCCCCGTCGACCTGCTGGAGATCGCCGCGGACACGATCCGGGACGCACACGCCCGGCTGCCGCGACGGGCGGTCCGGCTCAGCACGCTCGGTGAGGGCGACCAGACCTTCGAGACCCCGACCGTGCTGGGCGACGAGGGCCAGCTGCGGCAGGTCGCGGCCAACCTGGTCGCCAACGCGTTGCAGTACGCCGGCCCGGACGCCCGGGTCACCGTGCGGGTCGGCCGGCTCACCACGGCGTCGGCGGGCCGGGTGTTCCGCTCCGGTCCGCCACCGGCCGACCCGGCCGGCGGGCTGGCCGTGCTGGAGGTGCACGACGACGGGCCGGGCATCCCCGCCGAACACGCCGGCCGGGTGTTCGAACGGCTGTATCGGGCCGACCCGAGCCGCGGGCGGACCAACGGCGGCGGCTCGGGGCTGGGATTGTCCATCGCCTCGTCGATCGTGCACGCCCACGGCGGGTGCGTCGAACTGGACACGGCCGCCGGCCGGGGCAGCACGTTCCGGGTGCTGCTGCCGGCCGTTCCCCGGGAGCCCTCGGACTCACCGGCGGACCCGGCGATTCCGAGCCAGCTCTGAGCTTCCGCCGAAGCTGCTCCCAGGCGTCCCGGCGACGCTGTCGACCATGCGAGTACGTCCGCCGGCCGCGCTGCGCCGGGCAGCTGTCGCGGTCAACGCCGCCCTGGTCCTGCTGCTGGTCGGCGGTGTCAGCTGGGCCTGGCTGCTGTTACGCGCGGATCCTTCGGCCGAGGCCAGCCCCGGTGGCGGCACCAGGGCGGTGGCGGTCACCCGGGGCACGGTGACCGCCACTGTCACCGCCGACGGATCGGTGCAGAGCGCCGCCACCGCGAGTGCCAGCTTCACGACCACCGGCACCGTCACCGACATCGCCGTCACCGTCGGGCAGCAGGTGAAGAAGGGCCAGGAACTGGCCCGGATCGACGCCACGGCCGCGAAGCGGGCCCTGCGGGTGGCGGAGGCGGACCTGACCGCCGCCAGAAGCGCGTTGAGCCGGGCCAAGGATGCCGGCTCGGACACCACGTCGGCGGTGAACGAGGTCACCCAGGCCGAACTGGCGGTCGAGGAGGCCGAGGCGGCGGTCGCCGGAACGACGTTGACCGCGCCGAGGGCCGGCACGGTCGTGGCGGTGAACGGGTCGATCGGCAGTTCCGCCGGCGGCTCCGGCACCTCCGCCGGTGGCTCCGGCACCTCCGCTGGTGGCCAACAGGGTGGCCAACAGGGTGGCCAACAGGGTGGCCAACAGAACTCCGCCGCCGGCGGCACCAGCTCCTCGTCCGGCTTCATCGACCTCGCGGACCTGGGCAAGCTACAGGTCACCGCCGGGTTCGCCGAGGCGGACGCCACCCGGCTGAAGGACCGCCAGTCGGCCACCGTGACCTGGAACGCGCTCTCCGGCGCCCGGGCGAGCGGCACGCTGCTGGCGGTGGACCCGCAGGCCACGACCAGCGGCAACGTGGTCACCTACCAGGCCACGGTCAGCCTCGACGAGGTGCCCACCGGCGCCCGGCCGGGCCAGACCGTGCAGGTAAGCGTGGTCACCGGCAGCGCCGAGGACGTACTGATGGTCAACTCGGCGGCGGTCACCGGCACCGGCGCCCGCGCCACGGTGACCGTGCTGACGGACACCGGGCAGGAGTCCCGGCGCGTCGAGGTCGGCCTCCAAGGCGACCAGGCGTACGAGATCGTGTCCGGGCTGGCCGAGGGCGACCGGGTGGTGCTGCCGGAGAGCAGCCGCTCGGGCAACACCGGCGGCGGCTTCCCGGGCGGCGGACCTGGCGGCGGCTTCCCCGGCGGCGGGCCCGGTGGCGGTGGTTTCCCGGGCGGCGGGCCCGGCGGCGGCCTCACCGGCGGCACCCGGGCCGGGACGGGATCGCGGTGACGGCCCTCGGCACGCACGGCCGGCCCGTCCTGGACGTCCGGGCACTGACCAAGGTGTACGGCGAAGGCGAGGCGGTGGTCCGGGCGCTACGCGGCATCACCCTGACCGTCGACACCGGCGACTACGTGGCGATCATGGGTTCGTCCGGGTCGGGCAAGTCCACGTTGATGAACATCCTCGGCTGCCTGGACTCCCCCAGCGACGGCCACTACCTGCTCGACGGGGTCGACGTCAGCCGGCTCAGCGACCGACAACTGGCCCTGGTCCGCAACCGGCTCATCGGCTTCGTGTTCCAGGCGTTCAACCTCATCCCGCGGACCACCGCGCTGGCCAACGTGGAGCTGCCGCTGGCCTACGCCGGCGTACGCCCCGCCCAGCGCCGCCGGCGGGCGATGGCCGCGCTGGAACTGGTCGGGCTGGCCGATCGCGCCGACCACCAGCCCAACCAGCTCTCCGGCGGCCAGCAGCAGCGGGTCGCGGTGGCCCGAGCCCTGGTCACCGAGCCGGCGCTGGTGCTCGCCGACGAGCCGACCGGCAACCTCGACAGCCGCTCCACCGATGACATCCTCACCGTGTTCGACCAGCTCAACGCCGCCGGACGGACCATCATCCTGATCACCCACGAGCCCGAGGTCGGTGCCCGGGCCCGGCGGCTGATCCGGCTGTTCGACGGGCAGGTCCGGTCCGACACCCGGCAGGACACACCGGCCGGGCCGGGGCTGCCCGGCCGGCACTCGGCGGTTCCGAGGAGCGGCGGATGGGCCTGACCGAAACCCTGCGCTTCGCCCTGCGCGGCGTCACCGCCAACAAACTGCGGTCGGCGCTGACCATGCTGGGCATCCTGATCGGCGTCGCCGCGGTGATCCTGCTGGTGGCGGTCGGCAACGGCTCGGCGAAGGCGATCAGCGACCGGATCGAGGCGCTGGGCACCAACACCCTCACGGTCACCAGCACCAGCCGGGGCAGCGGCGGCCTGACCCTCGCCGCGGCCGACGCGCTGACCGACCCGGTGCTCGCCCCCGACATCGTGTCGGTCTCCCCGATCGCCAGCACCGCCACCACCATCACCTACGCCGGCACCGACTACGACATCAACCAGTTCGTCGGCACCCAGGCGAGTTGGTTCACGGCCGCCAACTCCCCGGTACGCACCGGCGCCGCGTTCACCGCCGAGGACGACCGGCAGGGCCGCCGGGTGGTGGTGATCGGGCAGACCGTCGCCGAGGAGTTGTTCGCCGGCGAGGATCCGGTCGGCAAACAGGTGACCGTGGGCGGGGCGCTGTTCACCGTGACGGGCGTGCTCGCCGAGAAGTCGTCGACCGGCTTCCAGGACGCCAACGACACCGCGGTCGCACCCCTGAACGCGGTACGTGAGGTGCTCACCGGGTACGGGCCGCTCGGCTCGATCCTGGTGGCGGCCGCCGACCCGAGCCGGGTCGACGCGGTGGAGAGCCAGATCTCGACCGTGCTCGACCAGCGCCTGCCCGCCGCCACGCCGGGCACCGCGGCGTACCGGATCCAGAACGCGGCACAACTGCTGGAGACGCAGACGCAGACCGCGGCGACCTTCACCACCCTGCTCGGCGCGGTCGCCGCGATCAGCCTGCTCGTCGGCGGCATCGGCATCACCAACATCATGCTGGTCACCGTCACCGAACGGACCCGGGAGATCGGCATCCGCAAGGCGCTCGGCGCGCGCCGACGCACCGTACTCACCCAGTTTCTCACCGAGGCGACCCTGCTCAGCGTGATCGGCGGCGCCCTCGGAGTCGCGGCGGCGCTGATCGGCGCCCGGTTCTCCATCGTCGGTGTCCAGCCGGTGATCGTGCCCAGCTCCATCGCGCTGGCGCTCGGCGTGTCCGTCGCGATCGGGCTGTTCTTCGGTGGCCTGCCGGCCGCCCGAGCCGCCCGACTCCGCCCCATCGACGCCCTGCGCTACGAGTAGGCACGCGGGCCCCGACCAACGAGGATCAGCCATGGACGACACCGACACCGTCATCATCGACCGGATCGAGAAACACGACGACCCGACCCGGGTCGGCATGCCGCCGGCTGCGCAGCACGACCTCACCACGGAACTCGCGGCGGCGGCACCCAAACGCTGGTGGAACCGCACCACGCTGGTCCTCGGCGCGCTGCTGCTGGCGGTCGGCGGATTCCTCGGCGGGGTGCAGGCCCAGCTGGCCTGGGGCACGAGCGGCGCCGGCGACCCGGGGCGGCCCGGTGGCTTCACCGGCGCGTTCCCGACGGCGATGCCCAGCGGCTTCGGTGGGTTCGGCGGCGAGCAGACCAGGTCGGGGGCCGACCAGGCGGCGGCCACCACCGGCACGGTGAAGCTGGTCGACGGCAGCACCCTCTACCTGGAGACCGCCGACGGCACGCTGGTCACCGTCCGCACCGACGACGAGACCGAGGTACGCAGGTCCACCGCGAGCCAGCTGGCCAAGATCAAGGCCGGTGACCGGGTCAGCGTGGCGGGCGGCCCGATCACCGACGGCGCGCTCACGGCCACCTCGATCACCGCCACCGGCTGAGGCGCCCAGCACCCGACGCGGGCCGGTCGTCCACCAGCGGTCAGCCCGGCGGCCCGTCAGGGCGCGCCGGCACGCTGGGGGCGTGTGAGACTGTCATGGTGAGGGGTGCCAATCTCGCGTTGCGGTTCCTGCTGGAGCTGGCGGCCCTGGCGGCGCTGGCGTACGGCGGCTGGCAGGCCGGCGGCGCCTGGTGGTCACGGTTGCTCCTCGCCGTGCTGGCGCCGACGCTCGCCGCCGTCATCTGGGGCCGGTGGGTCGCCCCGAAGGCGAAACACCTGTTGACCGACCCCGCCCGCCTCGTACCGGAGTGGGTGGTCTTCGGTGCCGCGACGGCTGCCTTGTTCGCCACCGGTCACCCGGTGCTCGGCGCGGTCCTCGCGCTGCTCGCCGCCGGCAACCGGGTGGCACTGTGGCGGCTGGGCACCGGCACGGGCGGCAACCCGATCACGCGCTGACGCACCGATCCGGGTGCTCGGTCTAGGGTGCGTCGGTGCCGAAGCCGTCCAGCGAGGAGCGGTCGTCGAGCGTACGCAACTCCTGGAAGACCGTGATGTGCAGATCGGCCGGCGCGTCCAGACGAGCGTTGACCGAGTGCCACGGTGTGGTGGTCGGTGGCGCCACCTGCGTGGCGCCCCCGGCGACCAGCCGGTCGGTGGTGCCGGCGGTGTCGTCCACCTCGAACGCCACCCGGATGTGCGGTGCGACCTGCCGGCCCACCTCGACCTCGTCGATCATCCGCTTCTGCGCCGGGTTGGCGATCTCCAGCGTGGCCCGCCCGGCGTCCAGGATCACCACCCGGGCGTCGTCGCCGCTGGAGAACGCCGCCTGCTCCGGCAGGCCGAGCACGTCGCGGTAGAACCGGACCGCCGCCTCGTAGTCGTCGGCCTCCACCACCAGCCGCAGCTGCCGTACCGGCGACGCGGGTACCTCGGAGGAACTCACTGCTCGACCTCCTGTCCTGATCGGTCGGCCGCTGCTCGGCCAGCAGGGCGGCGGCCGGCGCGGATGAATCCAGGGCCAGGCTATCGACTCGCATAGCTGGCGGCCGTCCCGGGACACCGCCCCCCGGGTGACCGCACCCGGCCGGAAACGCCGGAGAGCCACCGGGTCGGCTCTTGACCGTGGCACGTCGTCCGCTTAGCTTCATCGATCAGAAAGGTGTCTTAACTAATTCCGCCTCATCCCTCGTGGGAGTGTGCCGATGCGACCGTTCCGCCACCGCCGCCTCACCGCCCTCGTCGCCCTGACGACCCTGCTGGTCACCGCCGCCCCACCGGCCGCCGCGAGCGCCGGCGGTTCGTCTCGCGGCACCGGCTACCACAAGGTCGGCTACTTCACCCAGTGGGGCATCTACGGCCGGGCCTTCCCGGTCAAGAAGCTCGACACCTCCGGGGCGGCGAGCCGCCTCACCCACATCAACTACGCCTTCGGCAACGTCAGCGAGGACGGCCGCTGCTATGTCGACGGCGGGCCGGGCGAAGGTGACGCCTGGGCCGACTACCAGCGTCCCGTCCCGGCCGAGGAGAGCGTCGACGGCGTCGCCGACGCCTGGGGCGAACCACTCAACGGCAACTTCGGGCAACTCGCCAAGCTCAAGGCCAAGCACCCCGGCCTGAAGGTGATGATCTCGCTGGGCGGCTGGAGCTGGTCCACGTACTTCTCCAACGCCGCCCGCACCGACGCCTCCCGCAAGGCGTTCGTCGCCTCCTGCATCGACCTCTACCTCAAGGGCAACCTGCCCAACCTGGACGGCGGCAGCGGCGGACCGGGCACCGCCGCCGGCGTCTTCGACGGCATCGACCTCGACTGGGAGTGGCCGAACTGGCCCGGCGACGTCGGCAACGTCATCCGCCCCGAGGACAAGCAGAACTTCACCAAGCTGCTCGCCGAGTTCCGCAAGCAACTCGACGCGTACGGCCGCACGACCCGCAAGCACTACCCGCTGACCGCGTTCCTGCCCGCCAACCCGGCGGCCATGGACGCCGGATACGAGGGACGCAAGATCTTCCAGTACCTCGACTTCGCCACGGTGCAGGGGTACGACTTCCACGGCACCTGGGAGCGGGTGACCAACCAGCAGTCGGCGCTGCGCGTACCGGCCAAGGCACCGGACCGCCCGGACTTCTCCGTCGAGGTGGCGATCGACGGCTGGATCAGCCGCGGCGCGCCACGCGGGAAGCTGGTCCTGGGCATCCCGTACTACGGGCAGGGCTGGACCGGAGTCACCGGCGGCGGCAACGGCCTGTTCAAGCCCGCCGCCGGGCCCGCGCCGGCGATCCACGCCCCCGGCTACGAGGACTACAAGCAGCTCAAGACCCTGACCGGGAAGGGCTTCACCGTCCACCGCGACCTTCGCGCCGGGCACGCCTGGCTGTTCGACGGCACGACCTTCTGGACGTACGACGACCCGGCGGTCGTGCTGCAGAAGATGCTGTACATCCGGCGGACCGGCCTCGGCGGGGCGATGGTCTGGTCGCTGGACGGCGACGACGACAACGCCACGCTGACCAGGACGATCAACATCGGGCTCGCGACGCCGTAGCGGTACTCCGCGCCGTTCTTATTGGCAACCGTCACCGGCCCGCCGCCGAGCGACTCCCCGCTCGACGGCGGGCCGGTGGCCCGTGCGTGCCCGGGGCCTGCGGTCATCCCCCGATCAGGTGCAGCTGCTGGGCGAGGAAGAACAGGCTGACGGCGGTGACCAGGGCGGCGATGAGCCAACCGGCGGCCCGCAGGGACCAGTGGACGCGGCTCTGGCCGACCAGCGCCGGATTCCCGGCGGCGAGCGCGAGCATGATCAGTCCTAGCGGAGTGGCGACGCCACCGATCAGGCTGGCCAGAAACAGCAGTTGGATGGGGCCGATGCCGCTGAGGGCGAGGGCGACGCCGGCGAGGGTCTGCGCCCCGACCACCGCGTAGAACCGGGGGGCCTGGCGGGGTGTCTTGTTCAGGCCGCGAGGCCAGCCGAACGCGCTGGCGGCGACGTATCCGCCGGCGGCCATGATGACCGGAACCGCGATCAGGGCCGACGCGAGCAGCCCGACCGAGAACAGCACGCTGGCGTACGGCCCGGCCAGTGGACGCAGCGCCTGGGCCGCCTGTTCCGCGGTGGTGACCTGCTGGTGGTGGGTGCCGAGGGTGGCACCGCTGGCGACCAGGATGCACCAGAAGATGACCGCAGCCAGGCCGGCCCCGGTTACCGCGTCGAGTTCGCGGGTCCTGAGCCGTTCACGCGAGCACGGTTCCTCGACCTGTTCCACCGTCTGCCACACGTACGTGTAGCTGGTCAGCGTGGTACCGAGGATGGCCAGGGTGCCGGCGAGGTGGGCCTGGGTGAACGAGAGGGACGGGATCAGGCTGCCCCGGGCCACCGCGAGCCAGTCGGGGCGGGCCAGAATCGCCGCGGCGCCGTAGGCGAGCAGACCCAGCATCACCAGCTTGAGGATCCGTTCGACCTCGTCGTACTTGCCGATCAGCAGCAGGGCCAGCGCACCGGCGGCGAAGACGGGTACCAGCCATCGCGAGTCGACCCCGGTCAACAGGCCGATCGCCGCCGCGCCGGCCGCCACGTCAGCCGCGATGGTCACCACGTTGACGCCGAGGATGGAGATCAACAACAGGGTGCTGACCACCCGTCCGTAGCCGTCGACGACCGCCTGCTGAAGGTCGCGTCCCGACAGCACCCCGACCCGGGTGGCGAGGACCTGCACCACCGCCAACGCAGGCATCATGAGCAGCGTCAGCCAGGCCAACCCGAACATGGTGCTCGCCCCGACCACGACGAGCGTCGCGACCGTGGTCGGATCGGTGTCCGCGGCACCGGACACCAGGCCCGGCCCCCACGACCGGAGCCGGAACCGCCGGTCACCCGCACCACGGCGCGCGCCCCGACCGGTCCCGGACCGCGACGACGGCTTGCGAGTCATCCGTGGTCGCTCCGCAGCCCGCTTCGTCGAGGTGGGCGCACCGCCAAGACCACTGGGCCGCGCGGTGCCTGCCGCATCTGCTCATCCTCGCCCGACCCGGCGGAGCCGCTCCGCCAGACGAACGACCCGGCGAGAATTCAGCTATCCGGGTGACCTCCGGCATCCTCACCCAGAGTCACCGGTTCGCGGGAAGTCGGTCGAGCGGTGGCACGGGTTCTGCGGTGACGCCGTTACCGTGCGCTGCCGGAAAATAGTCTGACGGCATGCGCCGGCTACGGACGTTGGCCAGTCGTACGCCGGCCGAGCGGGAACGGTACGTCGACTTCCTGCGGGCGCTGGCCATCAGCCTCGTCGTGCTGGGCCACTGGACGGTCACCGTCGTCACCCGCGACGCGTCGGGGAACGTCTCCGGCTTCTCGGCGCTCACCGAACTGGTCTGGGCGCGCCCGCTCACCTGGCTGTTCCAGGTCATCCCGGTGTTCTTCCTGGTCGGTGGCTTCGCCAACGCCGCCTCGCTGACCAGCAGCCGGGCGCGTGGGGTCAACGCCACGCAGTGGCTGCTGGATCGCAGTGGGCGGCTGGTGCGTCCCACCACCGTCCTGCTGCTCGTCCTCGCGGCCGGAAGTCTGGTGGGACGGTTGGCCGGCGGCGACTCGGCCGAGATCCGGACCGTCGTGGGGTTCGCCACCATCCCGCTGTGGTTCCTCAGCGCCTACATCGCCGTGGTGGCACTCACCCCTGTCATGTACCGGTTGCACCGGCGCTTCGGGCTCGTCGTACCGCTGACCCTGGTGGTGCTCGTGGCCATCGGCGACATCGGTCGGCTACTCGGCCACGGCCCGCTGTCCGGCGGGAACTTCCTCTTCGGCTGGCTGGCCATCCACCAGCTCGGTTTCGCCTGGTACGACTCGTACGCCGCGGAGAAGAACATCAGGTCGGCCGCCGGTACGGGACAGCGGTCCGGGCTGCGGGCCCACCGGTTGCCGACCGGCCGGCCGACGGCGCTGCTCCTGCTCCTGGTGGGTCTCGGCGCCCTGCTGCTGCTGACCATCCCCGGCCCCTACCCGATCAGCATGATCACCGTGCCGGGCGAGCGGTTGGACAACTCGTCCCCGCCGAGCCTGGCACTTCTCGCCCTGGCCGCCGTCCAACTCGGGCTCATCCTGCTGCTCCGCCGGCCCGCCCAGCGGCTGCTCCGCCGTCCCCGCCCGTGGCGGGCGGTGATCGCGGTGAACGCCGTCGTCCTCACCGTCTTCCTCTGGCACCTCAGCGCGGTGGTGGTGCTCGTCGGCGTGTTGAACACCGTGCACTGGCTGCCGCCCGCGTCGGTCGGTACCGGAACCTGGTGGGCCTGGCGGGTGCCCTGGTTGGTCGCGTTGGCGGTGATCCTGACCGTCCTCGTCGCGATCTTCGGGTCGATCGAGGCCCGCACCGGCCATCCGACCTCCGGCCAGCGACCCGACCAGGCCGTCCGGTGGCCCGCGCCGCGTCTCCGTACGGTCCTGGCGGTCACCGGGTACGCGTGCCTGGTGGCCGGCTTGCTGATCAACAGCATGGTGCGGATGTCCGCACCGGAGCCGCTGGGACTGCCGCCCGGCGCGCTGGTCGCCTATCTCGTCGGCGCCGCGATCCTGCGGGTGCTCAGATCCCCACCCCGGTGGCTGCGCCCCGGTGGGCAGGCACACCACCCCTAAAGCATCCTAGGACAAATGGTGGCGGCCTCGCCGGCACCAGTCGTACCCGCAGAGCCGTGGTCTGCGAACGCGGGAAGCGTCACCGTAACGACGAGTCCGCCCCCGTCCCGGGGTTCGGCGTCCACCCCGCCGCCGTGGTTGCGTACGACCGAGCGGACGATCGACAGCCCGAGGCCCGCTCCCCGGCCGGTGACCTGACGGTTGCCGGCCCGCCGGTGGAACGGTTCGAACAGCGCCGGCACCTCGTGCGGCTGGATCGACTGGCCGGTGTTGGTCACCTCGACCTGCACCCGCCCGCCGGCGACGATCCGGCTGGTCACCCGCACCCAGCCCGCCGGCCCCCGGTTGTGCCGGATGCCGTTCTCCACGAGGTTGTGCACGACCCGCTCGATGAGCAGCGCGTTCCCGCTCGTGACGGCCTCCGCGGCGGCCTGCTGGACGGTCACGCCGGCCGCGGCCGCCTCGGCCCGGGTCATCGCGGCCACGTGGGTCACCACGTCGGCCAGGTCGACCGGCCGCGGGTCGACGACCTCGTTCTCCGAGGTGGCGAGCACGAGCAGTCCGTCGATGAGGTTCTCGTGGCGGGCGTGGATGTCGAGCAGGCTGTCACCGAGCTGCCGGACGTCGGCGGAGGCGGCCTTCCGGTTCATCGCGATCTCGACCAGGGCCCGGCTCAGCGTCAACGGCGTACGCAGCTCGTGGGAGGCGTTGGCGATGAACCGCCGCTGCCCCTCGAAGGAACGGTCGAGCCGGCCGATCATCGCGTCGAACGTGTCGGCCAGGTCCCTGACCTCGTCGTGCCGGCCGCGCAGGGCGATCCTCTCGTGCAGGACCCGGTCGGCCGCGGGCGCCTGCGCGATCCGCCGGGCGGTCTCGGTGACCCGGTGCAGCGGGCTCAGCACCCGTCCGGCGATCAGCCAGCCGAAGCCCGCCGCCGCCAGTCCGACCACGCCGAGCGCGATCCCGCCTTGGGTGAGCATCGAGGTGGTGGCCGCGTCGTGGAGCTGCTGCTGCTGCTCGCGCATCCACTTCTCGACGTCGTCGATCGCGATGGGTTGCCCGTCGCGGAAGACCACGTCGTTCTGTCGCACAGTGGCGTCGGAGTCGGTGTCGGGCGACGGTCGCTGCGCGACGACCTTCACCGTCGAACGGTTGATCTGCTGGTTGAACAGCACGTAGGTGGCGCCGAGCAGCACGACCCCGGCGACGAGGAACAGGGCGCTGTAGACGAGCGTCAGCCGGGCCCGGAGCGTGACCCGTCGCGGCAGC
Source organism: Micromonospora craterilacus (assembly GCF_003236315.1). GTDB lineage: Bacteria > Actinomycetota > Actinomycetes > Mycobacteriales > Micromonosporaceae > Micromonospora > Micromonospora craterilacus. The sequence continues at coordinate 9,406 of NZ_POTY01000101.1, read as the reverse complement.
GCGAGCCGGGTGGACCGGGGCCACCTCGCGTACGTTCTCGGCCTCACGGGATCCGGTAGCCGACCGCGGTCACCGTCTCGACGACCGGTGGGTCACCGAGCTTGCGGCGCAGCTTGAGGATCGCCAGCCGGACGGCCGGGGTGAACGGGTCGGCGTGTTCGTCCCACACCTTCTCCAGCAGGAACTCGGCCGACACCGGCGCGCCGTCGGCACGGAGCAACTCGGCGAGGATCGCGAACTCCTTCTTGGAGAGGGGGATGTACCTGCCGTCGCGGAACGCCTCGTGCCGGTTGGTGTCGAGCGTGATGCCGGCGCGACGCAGCACCGGTGGGGTCGGTGGTCGGGAGCGTCGGCCGAGCGACCTGACCCGGGCGGCCAGCTCGACGAACGCGAAGGGCTTGGTGAGGTAGTCGTCGGCGCCGAGGGAGAGCCCGGCGACCCGATCGGTCACCTCGGCCGCCGCGGTGAGCATCAGCACCCGGGCGGCAGCGCCCGCCGCCACCATCCGACCGCAGACCTCGTCGCCGGCGATCCCGGGCAGGTTGCGGTCGAGCACCACCACGTCGTAGTCGTTGACCGAGAGCCGTTCCAGCGCGCCCTCGCCGTCGTGCGCGACGTCGACCGCGTGGGTCTCCTCGCGCAGCCACTCGGCGATCGCGTCCGCGAGGATCGGCTCGTCCTCCACCACCAGCACCCGCATGGTCGACATCATGGCCAGCCCGGCTGTTTCTTTCCTGTTAATGATCGACTTCTGGTGCCGTCGACGCCTCGGGTAAACGCCCGGGAAACGGGCGTGCCGGTTGGCTCGCTCCTGAGCCGGTCGAACCGGTCGACCGCGAACAGGAAGAGAAACCGATGGCACGAGGGTTCAAACGCGCCGCTGTCGCCGTACTCCCGGGGCTTGTCCTGGTCTTGGCCGGATGCGGGTCGGACGGTGACGGCCCGGCGGTGGCCTCCGTCGACGCGGCCGGCGGCGACCGCCCGTCCGCGAGCGCGGCGGCGGTCGACCCGGACGAGATGGGCGTGAAGTTCGCGCAGTGCCTGCGGGAGCAGGGCCTCGACATCCCCGACCCCGAGCCGGGCAAGGGAGTCCGGTTCCGGTTCGACCAGAGCGTGGGCCGGGAGAAGGTCGAGCAGGCGATGGAGGCATGCCGGGAGTTCAACCCGCAGGCCAACCGCTCCCCGGAGCAGGACGCGCAGATGGCCGAGCGGGGCCGGCTGTTCGCCGGCTGCATGCGGGAGAACGGCGTCGAGGCGTTCCCCGACCCCGATCCGGGACAGCCGGGCATCCGGATCACCCCGGAGATCGGCGACGACCCGGACTTCCCGGCCGCACAGCAGAAGTGCGAGAGCCTGCTGTCCGCAAGCACGCCCGGGCAGCGGTGATGCGTCGGATTCTGGCCGGTGCGGCGGCCCTGGTGGCAACCGGGGCCAGCGCCGCGGTCGTCCTCACCATGGCCGACCGTGGCGCGGCCACCGACGGCAACGGCCGGGCGCAGCCGCCCGGCACGGCCGTGGTGACCCGCGAGACGCTCACCGACACCGTGACCTTCGACGGCGAACTGGGGTTCGGGTCGACCACGACCGTGACGGCCCGGACGCCGGGAACCGTCACCTACGCTCCCGACGGCGACAGCCTGGTCACCCGGGGCAAACCGCTGGTCAAGGTCGACAACCGGCCGGTGATCGTCATGTACGGCACGATGCCCGCCTACCGGGCGTTGCGCGCGGGCGACGACGGCCCGGACGTGGCCCAGCTGGAGCGGAACCTCAAGGCGCTGGGATACCAGGGCTTCACCGTCGACGACACCTACACCGGGGCGACGGCGGCGGCGGTACGCGCGTGGCAGGAGGACGTGGGGCTCGCCCGGACCGGCGTGGTCGAGCTGGGCTCGGTGGTGTTCACGCCGGGTACCGTCCGCGTCGACAGCGTCCAGGCTGCGCTCGGCGACGTCGTCGGGTCCGGCCAGGCCGTGCTGTCCTACACCGGCACCGGCCGCGCCGTCTCGGTCGACCTTCGGCCGGCCGACCAACGCCTCGCCGCCAAGGACGCCACCGTCGGGGTCACGCTGCCCGACGGCGCATCCGTCCCGGGGCGGGTCACCGACGTCAGCACGGTCATCACGCCCGGGGCGCAGGGCCAGAACCCGACGACCACCGTCGAGGTCACCGTGCAGCTGCCGGACGCCGAGGCTGCCGCGGCGTACGGCTTCGCGTCGGTCGACGTGACGTTCACCGCCGACAAGCGCGAGAACGTGCTCACCGTTCCGATCGCGGCCCTGCTCGCGTTGCGGGAAGGCGGATTCGGCGTCGAGATCGTCGACGGCGACGAGAGCCGCTACGTGCCGGTGCAGACCGGGCTCTTCTCCGGCGGCCGGGTCGAGGTCACCGGCGACGGCATCGCCGAGGGCATGATCGTCGGGATGCCGAAGTGATCGCGCTGACCGAGGTGACGAAGCGCTATCCCGGTGGGGTGGCCGCGCTCGGTGGGGTGTCACTGCGCGTGGCGGCCGGCGAGCTGGTCGCGATCGTCGGACCCTCCGGGTCCGGGAAATCCACCATGCTCAACCTGATCGGGACCCTCGACCGGCCGACCTCCGGCACGGTCCGGATAGCCGGGTACGACATAGCCGACCTCGACGACCGTCAGCTCTCCGCGTTGCGGGCAACCCGGATCGGCTTCGTGTTCCAACAGTTCCACCTCGCGGCGGGAACGTCCGCTGTGGACAACGTCGCGGACGGGCTGCTCTACTCCGGCCGGCCGCTCGGCGAGCGGCGGCATCGGGCCCGGGCGGCGCTCGACCGGGTGGGGCTCGGGCACCGGGGCACCCACCGGCCGCACGAGTTGTCCGGCGGCGAACGGCAGCGGGTCGCGATCGCCCGGGCGGTGGTGGGCGAACCGGCGTTGCTGCTCGCCGACGAGCCGACCGGCGCGCTCGACACGGCCTCCGGCGCCGGCGTGATGGACCTGCTGCGCGGGCTGCATGCGGGCGGGACCACCGTCGTGATCATCACGCACGACCGGGAGATCGCGGCCGGCCTGCCGCGCCAGGTCATGATGCGCGACGGGCGGGTGGTGTCACCATGACCGGGACCTCCGGGCCGCGGCAGCCCCGGCTGAGGCCCGCTCGGCTGCGGCCCCGCGACGTGGTACGGGTCGGCGCAGTCGGCCTGCGTACCCGGCCCACCCGCGCGTTCCTGTCCGCGCTCGGCATCGCGATCGGGATCGCGGCGATGGTCGCGGTCGTCGGCATCTCGTCGTCGTCCCGCGCGGACCTCGACCGCACCATCGACGCCCTCGGCACCAACCTGTTGACGGTCTCCCCCGGCACCACGTTCACCGGGGACGAGGCACAGCTGCCGTTGGTCGCCGAGAGCATGGTCGGCCGGATCGGGCCGGTGCTGGCCCACTCGGCGATCGGGCGCGTGGCGGACGCGAAGGTGTACCGCAGCGCGCGGATCCCCAGGGCGCAGACCAACGGCATCGCCGTGTACGCCGCCCGGCTGGACCTGCCGGACACCGTCGGTGCGACGGTGGGCAGCGGCACCTGGCTCAACGCCGCCAGCGCCCGCTATCCCGCCGCCGTGCTCGGGTCGGCCACCGCCCAACGGCTCGGCTTCGGCCGCGCCGGGCCGGAGGTCCAGGTGCTCGTCGGCGGCGTGCTGTTCACGGTCGTCGGGATCCTCGATCCGGCGCCGCTGGCCCCCGAGCTGGACACCGCCGTACTCGTCGGATGGTCGGCGGCCGAGAGCGAACTCGGCTTCGACGGACATGCGACCACCGTCTACACCCGGTCGGAGGAGTCGTCGGTGGAGGATGTGCGGGCGGTGCTCGGTGCCACCGCCAACCCGCAGGCGCCCAACGAGGTCGCGGTGTCCCGCCCGTCCGACGCGCTCGCCGCCAAGCAGGCCGCCGGCGAGGCGTTCACCCGGCTGTTGCTCGGCCTGGGCGCGGTCGCGTTGCTCGTCGGCGGGGTGGGCGTCGCCAACACGATGGTCATCTCGGTGCTCGAACGGCGGGCCGAGATCGGGTTGCGGCGCTCGCTCGGCGCCACCCGCGGCCAGGTCCGGCAACAGTTCCTCGCCGAGTCGCTGATCCTGTCCGCATTGGGCGGGTGCGGCGGGGTCGCGTTGGGCAGCGCGGCGACGGCCGCCTACGCTGTCGCGCAGGGATGGACGACGGTCGTACCGATGTGGGTGCTGGTCGGTGGGGTCGGCGCCACACTGGTGATCGGCGGCGTCGCCGGCCTCTACCCGGCGATCCGCGCCTCCCGCATGCCACCGACGGAGGCGCTGGCGGCGCCGTGACCGTGGCCCGCCCGAGGACCGCCCAGTTGGGCGGTCCTCGGCGATCCGTCCGGCTCAGTCCGGCGGCAACCAGGCGCGCCAGACCTCCGGGTTGGCGTCCAGCCACTTCTTGGCCGCCTCGTCCCGGGACAGCTTGTCCACCGTGAGGTAGCGGGCCACCTCGTTCTGGTCGGCGTTGGTCCAGTGGAAATTCTTGATCAGTTCGGCGGCCGGGTTGCCCGACTCGGCGAACTCTCGGTTGGCGATCTTGTCGAGGTCGTACGGCTGGTAGTCGCAGGCCACCTTGGCCGGGTCGGCGTCGCAGCCGGGCGTGTAGGGCGGCAGCTTGATGTGCACCAGGTTGACCTCGGTCAGGAACCACTGCGGAGCGTAGAAGTAGCCGATCGCGGGCCGGCGGTTCCGCTCCGCCTCCCGGAACGCCTCGATCAGCTTCTCCTCGCTGCCGGTGAGGTTGACGGTGAAGTCCAGCTTGAGGTTGCGGATCAACGCCCGGTCGTTGGTGACGAACGAGGGATCGCCGCCGAGCAGGACACCCTTGCCACCGGAGGTGGGGGTACGGAACAGGTACGCGTAGTCGTTGAGGTTCTTCCAGCTGGTGATCCCCGGGTACTGCTCGACCAGCCACGGTGTGACGTACCAGCCGATGACGCCCTTGTTGCCGGTCATGCCGTGCTCGACGGCCACCCGCTCCTCGTCGACGTACCGCTTCTTCAGGTCGTCGTGGCCCCAGTTCTCCAGGATCGTGTCGACCTCACCGGCGGCGAGCTGCTTCCAGGACTCCTCCGCCGTGAGGTCCTTCTCCACCACCGTGCAGTTGAGCCGGCTCTTGGCCAGATAGCTCACCACGGCGACGTTCGCCTCGTACCCGACCCACGGGTTGACCGCGATGGTCAGGGTGTCGCACGCCGTCTTCTCCGGCGGGCCCGGCGCCGCGACCCGGGGCTGGATGTCGGCCGCGCAGCCGGCCAGCGCCAGTACGGCCGAGCCGGCGACCGCCGCCGCCCTGATCCAGCCTGATGTCCGCATTGCTGCTGTCCTTCCTGTCGTCGTGCCCCGGCCCCGCCTCACCCTGAGGTCCGGGCGAGGCGTTGCGCCAGGACCACCTCGGTGAGCGCGACGAGCACCTGCTTGACCGACTCCCGCTGGCGGGCGTCGCATTCCACCAGCACCACCTCGTCCCCGACCCCGAGGGCCTCCCGCACCTCGGCGAGATCGAACCGGCGGCCTGCGTCGAAGTTGTTGATGGCCAACAGGAACGGGATGCGGTGATCCTCGAAGTAGTCGATGGCGGGGAAGCAGTCCTCGATCCGCCGGGTGTCGACCAGGACGACGGCCCCCAGGGCACCGTCCACGAGGTCGTCCCAGAGAAAGGCGAAGCGGTCCTGCCCGGGGGTGCCGAACAGGTACATCAGCAGGGACTCGTCGAGGCTGATCCGGCCGAAGTCCAGGGCCACCGTGGTGGTGGTCTTCCCCGCGAGCCCGGTGGTGTCGTCGACTCCCACCGACACCTCGGTCAGGTCGGCCTCGGTGACCAGGGGTTCGATCTCCGAGACGGCGCCGACGAAGGTGGTCTTGCCGACTCCGAACCCCCCGCTGACCACGATCTTCACTGCGGTGGGCGCGGGCCTCTGACTAGAGAGCGCGGACACGGTCCCTGATCCTCTCGATCATTGCGGTGGAAAGTTCACCTTGTTCCACGCGGCGCAGATAGCCCTCGTTCAGCAGGTCGGCGACGAGCACCCGGGTGACACCGAGCGGCACCCGCAACGCCACCGCCAGATCAGCCACGGTGGTGGGCCGCTGGCACAGCTCGACGATCCGGCGGGCCTCGAAACGCAGCGGCGCGGAGAGCGCCGCCGGCTGGGCGGAGAGCAGGGTCTCCACCCGCAGCCCGTCCTGCACCGGTCGGGTACGCCCGCCGGTGAGCAGGAACGGACGCACCGCCGCCTCGTCCGTGGGCTCCTCCGGACGCCACGGCTGCGGCTCCGAAGCGGGGCCGGTCGGCGGTGTGCTGGGAGCCCAGTACGGGATCATGCGCGGGTCGGGCAGCCGGGGTCCACTGTCGCTCACCGCGGCAGGACCCGTCTCGACTCGGAGATCAGGGCCGGGGTCAGCAGGGCGCCGAACCGCTCGGCGAGCAGGGAGATCTCGTACCCGACCAGGCCCAGGTCGCAGCCGCCCTCGGCGAGCACCCCGAGACAGCTGCCGTCGCTGATCGCCGAGACCAGCAGGAAGCCCCGCTTCATCTCGATCATGATCAGTTTCAGCCCGTCGAAGTCGTACTTGCGGGAGGCGGTACGGGCCAGACTGGCCATGCTGGACACGATCGCGGCCAGCTGATCCCCGGCGCCCCGGTCCAGACCGGCTGAGACGGCGATGAGCAGACCGTCGGAGGAGACAGCGACGGCGTCCCGTGCCCCGTCGGTCTGCCGGACGAAGTTCGCCAGCAGCCAGTTCAACTGGTGCGGATCGGTGTGGGTGTCAACCGTCACGGGTCCTCCAAGGCTCGGTCGCGGCATCGTCTCCGGTTGCGGTCACCGGTGTCGACCGTTCGATCTGGCCGCGTTGCGTTCCGGCGCGCAGTGCGGTCAACCGGTTCCGGATGTCCGCGGGCGAGTCTTCGAGGGCAGCCGGGCGTCGGTCAGGCGCCGACGAGGCGGCCGCGGGCGCCGACGAGACCGACCGTCGCTCCCGGGGCAGGCGCTTACGCAGCCCGTTGGTGGTGCGCTCCTCCGCCGGGTCGGCGGAGGCCAACTCGCCGGGGATGACGGTTGCCCGGCCCACGACCGGTGGGGTCGTCTCGGCTGACTCCGCCGTGACCGGCGTGGGGGTGGCGGTGATGGCGATCGGCGCGGCGGTGCCGCCCACCGCCCCCTTCTCCGGTGCGGTCGCGTTCGGGATGGTGAGCACGCTGGGCGGCAGGACCACCCGGGCGGTCACCCCGGTGACCGGCGAAGGGGCCAGTTGGACGTCGATGTCCAGGTCCCGGGCGAGCTGACCCACCACGTGGTGGCCGAGGTAGCGGGTCGGCGCGGAGACGTAGTCGACCTCGCCGCGGAGCCGGGCGTTGGCCTGCGCCAGGTCCTCCGGGGACATGCCGATGCCCTGGTCGGTAATGGCGATGAGGTAGCTGTCGTTGGTCCGCCGGCCCTGGATCTCCACGTCGGAGTCGGGGGGCGAGAAGGGTCAATCCGTTCTCGACCAGTTCCGCGAGCATGTGGGCCACCGCGCTGACGTTGGCCCCGACCACCCAGGCGTCGTCGATGCGGCGCAGCTGTACCCGGCGGTACTCCTCGACCTCGGAGATGGCCGCCCGGATCACGTCGGAGATCGCCAGCGGCGTCGCCCACTGGCGGGGTCCCCCGGCGCCCACCAGCACCAGCAGGCTCTCCGCGTTGCGGCGCATGCGGGTGGCGAGATGGTCCAGTTCGAAGAGGTTGGCGAGCCCGGCCGGGTCGGTCTCCTCCCGCTCGAGCTTGGTGATGAAGCCGAGCTGACGCCGCAGCAGGTTCTGGTTGCGCCGCCCGAGGTTCGCCAGCGACTCCGTGGTGCTGCGGCGCAGCATCGCCTGCTCGGTGGCGAGCCGGAAGGCCACCGCCTGCACCTGGTCGAGGGCGCCGGCCACCGACCGCACCTCCACGCTGGAGCGTTCCGGCACCCGAACCGGTGCCGGTGCCTCCGGGCTGCCTTCCTCGGCCCCGTCCTGTAGCCGGCGCACGGCGGCGGGCAGCCGGTTGGTGGCGAGTTCGTGGGCCTCGCCGGCCAGCAGCGCCAGCGGGCGGGTGATCGACCGGGAGGCGACCACCAGCAGGCCCATGGCCCCGGACAGGAAGAGTGCCACCAGCGCGGCGACCACGACGATCCGCTGGGTGGACTCGTTCTGACGCTCCGCGGCCCGCGCCTCGATCTCCGCGCCGACGTGCTGCTGCATCTGGCGCATGCCGTCCAGCACCGTGGTCAGGGCCGACCACCAGGACTGCGGGTTGACCTGCAACCGGCGGCCGTCGGCGGAGTTGAGGGCGACCTGTTCGAAGTAGCCGGCCACCCGGGCGGCCCCGGTGTCCAGCACCCAGTCGTTGGCGGCCTGCTGGCTGGGGGTGGCCTGCTCGGCGAAGTCGGCCAGGGCCGCCTCCCGGGCCGCGCGCATCGCGGCGAACTGGAGGAACTCGCCCGGGGCGAACCCACCGGCGGAGAAGACGCCGTTGAGGAAGGCCCGCTGCTGCGCGGTGCTCTCCTCGATCCGGCTCAGCGCGTCGAGGGTGGCCACGTGCCGCCGCAGCTCCTGATCGGGGACCTGGTCGAGGCCGAAGTCGATGCGGTTCAACGCGGCGATGCGCTCGGTGAAGAAGTCGAAGGTCGCGGCCCGCCCGGCACTGCCGCTGTCGGCGGCGGAGCGCACCACGGTGAGCCCGTCGAGTTCCCGCAGGGCCGCGTCGATCTGGTCGGCCGTCGGCCCGCCGTCGGAGATCGCCGTCTGGACCGTCTGCCGCCGCCGGTCCACCCGCTCCCGGGCCGGGGTGATCTCGTCGCGGAACCCGACGTTGCCGCCGAGCAGACCGGCGGTGAGACCCCGCTCGGTCTGCAACTCCTGGGTGAGATCCTGCACCGCGAGGGCGAGGGACACCGCCTCACTGGCGGCCCGGGCGGCCCGGTAGCTGGAGACCTCGATGACGGTCACGTACCCGAGCAGCAGCAGGACGGCCAGCACGGGTAGGGCGATGATGCCGACCAGCCGGCCACGGATGGTGCCGCCGCCCCGGCTCGCACCGTCGCCGGGAATCCGTGTGGACACGCGGTCTCCAATCCGATCGAGCCGCCGCAGCGCGGGTGGGATCGGCGTCAAGGGAAGTTGATCAGAGCAATATGGCGGCCAGCGCGTCGCCCCACAACCCTCCCGAAGGGTTTGTCACGAGGTCGGGGTTGCTCTTTGCCCTTTCAGGTGTGCAGCCCGACCGTTCGGCCGGGCTCCACTTCGTCCAATCCGAACCCCCCGCACACCGGACGAGCAAGGAAGGGCCCCTTGTTAACGCCTGCGGTAGAGCCCGGGCCCCTTCTTAACACCGACGACGCCGTCGGCCTGCCCGGACCAGGGAGCGGC
>NZ_POTY01000100.1 GCF_003236315.1 Micromonospora craterilacus | reverse complement strand
GGGCCCGCCTGTTGCGGCGGTGCTGGCGGACCAGGAGCACGGCGGCCGTGCCGGCCATGGCGAGGCCACCGGCGCCGGTCGCCGCACCGACCCAACCGGGCGTGGCCAGCACGACGTTGTCGCCGCTGACCCGCAGTTCCACCGACTGTCCGGGTACGGTGGCGGAACCGCCGATGTCGACCCGGGTGGTGTGCGGCCCGTCGGCGGCCTGCCAACTGATGGTGCAGGTCTGGACCGTCCGGCCGGTCGTGCCGGCCGTGCGCTCGATCCGCGTCGTGCACTCCTGCACGGTGCCGGTGGCCCGGTCCCAGCTCTGGCTCGCCAGCAACCAGCCACCGACGGTCAGGAAAACGAGGCCGACCAGGCCGAACACGATCAGGGCGCCGCGGCGCAGCACCCGGACCCACCGGCCTACCGCCGGCGGATAGCTGTCGTGAGCCACACCGGCACGGTACGGGCGCCGGCAACGGCGCGGACCCGACCGTCCGGCTCGCCGACTTCATCGTTCGGGTCGGGCCGCTCCCCCGAGCGCCGGGAAATCGGCGACGACCTCCCGAACGACAGCGGTGGTCGAAAGTGGACCAGACATGAGTACGATGTGGCGATCGCACCGCAGTAGTGGCCCCACCCGCCGTCCCCTCTGATTGGAGCCCCGCATGGCCAGCCCGGATTCCGACCTCGCCGCGAAGCTCCAGCCCGAGGTGCCGCACGCCGCGCGGATCTGGAACTACTGGATGGGCGGGAAGGACAACTTCCAGTCCGACCGGGCCGCCGGTGAGGCCGTGGCCGAGGTCTACCCCGAGATCGTGGTGATGGCGCAGCAGTCCCGCCGGTTCCTCATCCGGGTCGTGCGTCACCTGGCCGCCGAGGCGGGGATCCGGCAGTTCCTGGACATCGGCACCGGCCTGCCCACCATGCAGAACACCCACGAGGTCGCCCAGGCGGTCGCGCCCGAGTCCCGGATCGTCTACGTGGACAACGACCCGATGGTGCTCGTACACGCCCGGGCGCTGCTGGGCAGCACGACCTCCGAGGGCGTGACGACGTACGTGCCCGCCGACTACCACGACCCGGAGAAGATCCTCCTCGAGGCGGCCGAGACGCTGGACTTCGACAAGCCCGTGGCCGTGATGTTCATGGGCGTGATGGGCTACGAGCCCAACCTCGACGTGGTCCGCTCCATCGTGGGGCGGGCGATGGAGGCCACCGCGTCCGGCAGCCACCTGGTGCTGTGGGACGGTACCGACACCAGCCCGGCGGTGGTCTCCGGTGCCGAGCGGCTGGCGGAGAGCGGCGGCGTCCCGTACATCCTGCGCAGCCCGGAGCAGCTCGAAAGCTGCTTCGAGGGGCTGACGATGGTGGAGCCCGGGCTGGCGCCGATCACGCTGTGGCGTCCGGACGACTCCGACGCGGTGGCGATCGACGCGTACGGCGCGGTGGCCCGCAAGCCCTGACCCGTCGCCACCACGCGTCCTGGGCTGTCGCCGTGCCTGTCGAGCCCGCAGTCATCGATCTGGACGAGCACGACCACCGGGTCGCTGAGCCGAGGACCGTCACTCGTACGCCCCGTCGCACCGTCGTGCTTCTGCTCCTCGCCGTCTTCACTGCCGGTGTCGTGGCGGGCGGACTGGGCATGACCGAGATCCGGGACTCGCGCGAACAGCAGGAGCGGGACGCCACGGTCGCGCTCGTTGCGCTGCCCGCCTCCGCTCACAGCGGAGGCGGGACCCCGACCGGTGCCGTGCGGCTGAACGGGCAACTCGCGCTGATCAACACCGGCCCGTCCCCTATCACCGTGCGGTCGGCCCGCGCGCAGCGACCCGGCGTGTTGATCCGCGACACCGGCCACACCCGGACGGTACGCCCCGGCGGCACCGGCTGGATCGACGTCGAACTGCTCCTACAGTGCCCCTCCACGTTCGATCCCGAGCCGGTGCCGATGACGTTCGCCGTGGAAACCGCCGACGGACGGGTCCGGGAGGTCGGCTACCCGATCGCCCTGGCCACCGGCAGTTGGGCCGACGCCGTGTCGCTCAACTGCCGACGCGGTATTTGACCTGCGCGTCGGCAGGGTGGCCGGTATGGTGCCGCGGTGACTCTCGACATCGTGTGCCTGGCGGACCGGCCGGACCTCGCGCCACTGCTGGACGAGGGCTTCGACGGGGCGTGGCCCCAGTTCATGCTCTGGGATCCGATGGGATCGGTGTACTACAGCGTCGCCCATGACCTGTACCCGGAGTTCGTGTTCGTCGCCGTCGACTCCGCCGACCCCGGGCGCGCGGTCGCCCGGGCGTACGCCGTGCCGTTGCGGTGGACGGAGCCGGAGCTTCCCGACGGCGGGTGGGACCGAATGATCCAACGCGCCACCATCAACCGGCTCACCGGCGCGGAGACGAACCTCGTGTCGGCGTTGGAGATCTGCGTCCGGCCGGATCGGCGCGGTGGCGGATTGTCCGCGCTGATGCTCGACGCGATGCGGCAGGCGGTCGCGAAGCGGGGGTACGACACGCTGGTCGCTCCGGTCCGCCCGAGCGGCAAGCACACCCGCCCCGACCTGCCGATGACCGAGTACGCCGCGCAGGTCCGCACGGACGGTCTGCCGGTGGACCCGTGGCTGCGGGTGCACGCGCGGGCGGGCGGACGCATCGAGCGCGTCGCGGCCCGGTCGATGACGATCACCGGCACGCTCGCCGACTGGCGTCGCTGGACCGGCCTGCCGTTCGACACCAGCGGCCCGGTGCACGTACCGGGCGCTCTGGTGCCGGTGCACTGCGACGTGCCCCACGACCACGCCGTGTACGTGGAGCCCAACGTGTGGGTGCGGCACCGGTTGTAGGGCAGTGAATGGGTCAGGGCTCAACGGTTGGGAGCTGACCGTCCTGGTCGGCGGGTGTGCCGCAGATAGCGGTCCAGTGTGGCCCGGCCGTCCGGCACGAAGGGCCAGGTCGGGTCGGCGAGGCGGGCGATCAGCTCGTCCAGGTCCAGCCACCAACCGGCCGCCACCTCGCTGGGCTGGTGGACCACCGGCCCGCACCGGTCGGCCTCGTACCGGGCGTCGAAGACGTACGCCAGGTAGCTGGCGTACGCATCCGCGTACCAGTACCGCAGGCAGGGGCGGATGTCGCAGTTCGTGACACCCAGTTCCTCGGTCAGCTCGCGGCCCGCCGCCTCGACCGGATCCTCGCCGGCCAGCACCACCCCGCCGGCGAACGCGTCGTGCATGCCGGGATAGAGATCCTTGGTTTCGGTTCGTCGGTGGACGTAGACCCGGTCCCGCTCGTCGCGCAGCAGCACGGCGGTGGCCGCATGCGGCAGGTTTCCGGAACGGACCGCGCTGCGGGACGCAGTGCCGGTGACTCTCCCGGACAGGTCGCCCTCGGCATACAGTGCCACGAGTTCGTCCACCGCATCACCCTATGCGCGCCGGGTGGGGTTCGGCGGCCGCGTCGTTCCGGTTGGCGCGTACGGTGCGGAGCCGCGTGACGAGTCGCCCGGCGACGGGCTGCCCGAGCAGGATCCCGACGAACACCAGCACGACTCCGCAGACCTGCTGGGGAGCGAGCCGCTCACCGGCGATCACCGCGCCGAGCAGCACCCCGGTGATCGGGTTGAGCAGCCCGATGAGACCCACCGTGCCGGCGCTCAGGTGCCGCAGCCCGGTGAACCAGGCGGCGAAGGCGAGGGCGGTCGCCACGATGGTGACGTAACCGAAGCCGAGGACCGCCGGCCGGTCCAGGGTGGGTGGCGGACCTTCGATCACGGCGGCGACGGGCAGCAGGATCACGCCTCCGGCGATGAGTTGCCACGAGGTCAGCGAGAACACGTCGATCCCCGCGCTCCACTTCTTGGCGAGGATGTAGCCGAGGGCGGACATCGTCATGGCCGCGACGGAGGCGAGCACGCCGGAGAGGCTGACCGCGGCGGTGCCGTCCAGCAGCATGAGGCAGACACCGCCGATCCCGATGCCGGCGCCGGCCAGGTGCGCGGCACGCGGGCGTTCGGACAGTGCCGCCCAGGCGATCAGCATCATGGCGACCGGTGCGGTCGCCATGATCGTCGAGGCGATGCTCGTCGGCAGCGCCTGCGCCGCGAGATAGATCAACGCGAAGAACGCGCCCACGTTCAGCGTGCCGAGGACCAGCGATCGCCACCACCACGACCCGTGCGGAACGGCCCGGCGCACGAGGATCAGGAGCAGGCCGGCGGGCAGCGCCCGGATCGCCCCGCCGTAGAGCGGATAGTCGGCCGGCAGGAACCGGTGGGTGACGAAGTAGGTCGCGCCCCACGCCACCGGTGCGATCGCGGTGACCGGCACCCGCAAAGTAGCTTCCATGGAAGCGACTATAGCTTCCATGGAAGCTATAGTGGTGGGGTGACCGAGCACCTCGACCACGTCGCCCGCATCCAGCAGGCCTGGGCCCGTGAACGGCCCGACCTGGACGTGAGCCCACAGGGCGTGATCGGCCGGCTCCATCGACTCGCCGGCCACCTCACCGAACAGCTGCACGTCGTCTACCGGCGATACGGGCTGGGTGAGGGCGAGTTCGACGTCCTCGCCACCCTCCGGCGTGCCGGCGAACCGTTCGAACGCGCACCCGGAGAACTCGCGGCGTTCACGATGGTGACCACCGGCGCCATGACCAAGCGCATCGACCGGCTGGAACGCGACGGCCTGGTCACCCGCCGCCCCAGCACGAGCGACGGACGCGGCCGGGTCGTCGCGCTCACCGAGGCCGGCCGGGACCTGATCGACCAGGCGTTCGCCGAACACATGCGCAACGAACGCCGGCTCCTCGACCTGCTGAGCCCCGACGAGGCCGCCCAGCTGGAATCGCTGCTCGCCACCTGGCTCGCGGGCTTCGAGACACCGCGGCGGTCATGAACCGCGACGGCACCGGGTTGCGGATGACTGTCATACTCGATCCGGCCAGGTGGGAACCGGACATTGTGGTGGTGGCGTGCAGTTCCGGGTGCTGGGGCCGCCGGAGGTCGTCCGGGACGGTCGGGTGGTGCCGGTCGGCGGACCGAAGCAACGCGCGCTGCTGGCGCTGTTCCTGCTGCGGCCGAACCGGTTCGTCGCCACCGACTGGCTGATCGACGCCCTGTGGGACGGCCGGCCGCCGGCCAGCGCCGAGATGACCCTACGGACGTATGTGGCGGGGCTGCGCCGAACCGTGGAGCCGCAACGTTCCCACCGCGAGCCGGCCCGCATCCTGCGCAGCCACCCCAAGGGGTACGAGCTGCGGGTCGACGCCGACGCCATCGACGCGGTCCGGTTCGGCAGCCTGGTGGACCGGGCGGCGAGCACACTGGCGGCCGGCGACCCGACGTCGGCGGAACGCGGCTACGTCGAGGCGCTGGCGCTCTGGCGGGGTGAACCGTTGGCCGGCGCGGCGGACCTGGACGCGGTACGCCCGGAGGCGACCCGGTTGGCCGAGCTGCGGCTCAGCGCCGAGGAAGGGCGGTTCACCGCGGCCGTCGCGGCCGGGCGACCCGCCTCCGTACTCGCCGAGTTGCGCCAGTTCGTCGCGGCGAACCCGGTACGCGAGGCCGCCCGCGCCCAGCTGATGCTGGCGCTCTACCGCTCCGGCCGGCAGACCGAGGCGCTGGCCGCCTTCGACGAGGGCCGCCGGATCCTGACCGGCGAGTACGGGCTCGATCCCGGCACCGAGATCCGCGAGCTGCACCGCCTCATCCTCGACCAGGCCGTGCCGCCGGCCGGGGTTTCCGGCTCCACCTCCGTCTGGCCAGAACACCCCCCGGGCCCCACCGTGGCGAGCGCCGGGACTTCGGCGCACGCCCTGGTCGGCCGGGGTGTCGAGCTGGCCCGGCTGGTCGCGGAGCTGGCCGCGGCGGCGCACGGCGGCGGCCGCGTCACCGCCGTGGTGGGCGAGCCGGGGATCGGCAAGACCAGCCTCGCCGCCGAGCTCAGCGCACTCGCTCGGACGCGCGGCGTGCCGGTGGTGTGGGGGCGGTGTCCCGACGTCGGGCAGGCACCGCCGTTCTGGCTGTGGAGTCAGGTGGTACGGGCGCTCGCGGCGATGCCGCAGGCCGGCACCACCGGATCGGCACGGCGGCTGGACGGCTTCGCCGCCGGTCCGCTGCACGGGTTGGCCGGCGACGCGGAACCCGATCCGGCGGCCCGGTTCCACGCGTACGAGGCCGTGGCGGAGCTGGTGCGTACGGTGGCCGGGCCGGCGGGTCTGCTCATCGTGCTGGACGACCTGCACGCCGCCGATCCGGATTCGTTGCTGCTGTTGCGCTTCCTGTCCTCGACCCTGGCCGACGCCCGCGCCCTCGTGGTCGCCACGCTGCGACCGTACGAGCACGACACGGCGCTGCTGGCCACGGTGGCCGAACTGGCCCGGGGCCACGGTTTCAGCCAACTGCGGTTGACCGGTCTGTCCGCTGCGGCCGTGGCCGACCTGGTACGCCAGCGCACCGGCGCGGCACCGGAGCGGCAGATCGTGGCGCGCCTGGTGACCCGTACCAGCGGGAATCCGTTCTTCATCACCGAGCTGCTTCGGTCGCGCACCGACCCGGCCGACGCGGACCTGCCGCCGAGCATCCGGGACACCGTCCGGTTGCGCCTCGACGACCTGCCCGAACCGGCCCGCGACTGCCTGGACCTGCTCAGCGTGGCCGGTCACGAGCTGGACGCGAGCACGATGGCGACGGCCCTGGAGGTGGCGGCGGGGAAGGTCGCCGACGCGCTGACGGCGGCGTACCGGGCCGAGCTGGTGGCCGAGGCCGGGCCGGGTGCGGTGCGCTTCAGCCACCCGCTGTTCGCCGAGGTCGCCTACGCCGAACTGCCCCCGCCGCGCCGGGCCGCGTTGCACGCTCGGCTGGCCACCGTCTACGAGCGGGCCGGCGATGTCGCCCCGGCCGAGGTGGCCCACCACTACGGGCACGCGGTCGGGCTCGGTCACGGCGAGGACCACCTGAGGTGGTCCCTGGCGGCGGCCGACGACGCGACCCGCCGGTTCGCCTACGAGGACGCCCTCGGCCACCTGGAGCGGGCCGCGCTCAGGCTGGCGCCGCTCGCCGCCGGTTCGCCCTCGGCGGCGCAGACCGAACTCTCCGTCGCGCTGCATCGGGCTGCCCTGTTGCAGATGACGGTGGGTGTCGGCGCCGACGCCGTCGACCAGGTCTGTGCCCGCGCCCGGGACCTGCTGGCGTTGGTCGGACCGGAGGCGGACGTCCGGCCCGCGCTGTGGGCGCTCGGCGAGCTGGCCGCCAACCAGGCCGACTTCGCGGTCTGCACCGAACTGGCTGGCCGGCTCGTCCGTACGGACGACAACGGCACCGGCCTGTTCGGGGCGGCCGGTGAGTACCTGCTGGGCGTGGTCGACTACTTCACCGGATCGCTGCCGGCGGCCGACCGGCGGCTCACCGCGGCGGTCGACCGGCTGCGGGCGGTGGATCCGCGGCTGCTCGGCCGGCAGGTCGGCCGCCTGCCGGTGCTGGCCGCGTACAACTTCCGCGCCCTGGTCAGGTCGTTGCGCGGTGACCCCGACGCCGCTCGGCGGGACATCGCGGACGCCGAACAGCTCGCCGAGGAACTCAACGACCCGTACGGACGGGCGAACGCGGCGCTCTACGCCGCCTGGATGGGGATGCAGGAACGGGACGTGACGGCCGTACGGGCCGCCGCGCAGCGGTGCCGCGACGTCGGCGCCGCCAACGGCCTGCCGCACTTCGTGACCACCGGCGGGTTCTTCCTCGAGTGGGCCGCCGCCCGGGGCGGGGAGCACGACCGGCTACCGGCGATGCGCGCCGCGGCCGACGGGATCTACCGTCCCGGGCTACGGGCCACCCGGACCGTCACGCTCAGCGCGATGGCCGAGGCGTACCTGGCCGCGGGCGATCCGGTCACCGCGGCGGCGCTGGCCGAGGAGGGACTGGCCGTGACCGACCGGCTGGGTGAGTCGGTCTTCGCCGCCGAGCTGCACCGGATACGCGGCATCGCCCACCACGATCCGGCGGCCCTGGCCACCGGCGCCCGGCTCGCCGCCGACCAGGGCAACAACCTCCTCCTCGCCCGATTCCCCGCCGACACCCCCGCTGAGCAACCACGTCGGGTTTCCGGCAGGCCCGGCCCGCGCAGGGATCAAGCCTGACCGCCCGGAGCGGGTCGGGCCTGCCGGAAACCCCACCCCTCCACGCCGACTCCACGCGTCTTCCACACCGGGCTGGTGTCGTGGTCGGTGTAGCAGCCCGTGCCCGGGCAGGTCCCGGGCGCCCACGTCCCGGAGGGATAGTCATGAACCCGGCCCAGTCGTCGCCGCGTACCAAGGTGCAGGAGGTCGATGTCGTCGTCGTCGGATGCGGTCCGGTCGGCGCGCTGACCGCGAACCTGCTCGGTGCGCGCGGAGTCAGCACGCTCGTGGTCGAGCGGAGCACGGCACCGCACGGTCAGCCGCGGGCCTTCTCCTGCGACGACGAGGCGTTTCGCGTCTACCAGCAGGCCGGCCTGCTCGACCAGATCGCCGGTGACATGCACCAACCGTCGCGGGCCGACTACGTCAACGCCGCCGGCCAGGTGTTCGCCACCATCGCCTTCTCGGAGGTCGACTTCGGATTCGGGCACGCGCCGCTGAACTTCTTCGACCAACCGCTGCTGGAGCAGGCCCTGCGCGGCGGCATGGACCGGTTCGACCACGTCGAGCTGCAACTGGGTACTGAGCTGGTGAGCCTGCAGCAGGACGACGATCGGGTGCAGCTGGTCCTGCGCGACGTGGTCACCGATCAGGTGCGCCCGGTACGGGCCAGGTACGTGCTCGGCTGCGACGGAGCCCGGAGCACCACGCGGACCGCCGTCCGGATCCCGCTCACCGGAGCGAGCTACGCCGAACCGTGGCTGGCCATCTCCGGCGACGTGCCGCCGGAGGCCATCCGGGGCGAGCACACCACCTTCGTCTGCGACTGGCGACGGCCGGCGTTCGTCTCCCCCGGTGCCCGAGGCAGCTACCGACTGGAGTTCATGCTCCTGCCGGGCGAGACCGAGGCCGACATGCGCCGGCCGGAGACCATCGCCGCGCTGGTCGAGCCGTACGTCGACCCGGCGCGCTTCACCGTCACCAGAGCGGTGGTCTACACGTTCCACCACCTCCTCGCGCAGCGATGGCGGGAGCGCCGGGTGTTCCTGCTGGGGGACGCCGCCCACCAGATGCCCCCGTTCCTCGGCCAGGGACTGTGCAGCGGCCTGCGCGACGCGGCGAACCTGACCTGGAAGCTCGGCCTGGTGCTGGCCGGCGACGCCGACCCGGCGCTGCTCGACACGTACGAGACCGAGCGGCGACCGCACACGGCGGCGATGGCGGACACGAGCGTCCGCCTGGGACGGGTCTTCCTGGCCCGTAGCCGTCCCGCGGCCTGGCTGCGGGACGTCGCGCTGCGGGCGGTGCAGACCGTGCCGCGGGTGCGCCGGTTCGTCCGGCAGTTCGAGTTCAAGCCGCTGCCGGCGTACGAACGGGGCATGATGGCCGGCGGGCGGCGGGACGGCGCGGTCGGGACGATGTTCCCCCAGCCCCGGGTCGCCACTGCGGAGTCGGCGACGCCCCGCCTGCTCGACGAGGTGCTCGGCGACGGCTTCGCGGTGATCGGGTCCGGCGGCACGGCATCCCGGCCGGAAACGCCGGGACTGCCGCTGCGGTACGTCGCGGTGCATCCGGCCGGCACCGCGGCGGCGAGCCTGCCGACCCGCCAGCCCGACGCCGGTCGGGTCGACGTCGTCGACGTCGACGGCGCGATCACCGCCTGGCTGCGCCGGCACCGGGCCGACGCGGTCGTCCTGCGACCGGACCGGTTCGTGTTCGCCGTGGCCGAGGCCGGCGGCGTCGACCAGGTGGCCCGGCAGCTCATGGCGGCCCTCGGCGCGCCGGACGCGGCCCGCCTGCCGGTCGGCTGACCAGAACCGTCCACTGTGTAGGCCGGGTGACCCGGTCGGCGCTACGGCGGCGACCGGGCATCACCTGAGGCCCAGTGTTCACCCCACGTTCCCCGTCCCGTTGGTTTACCGGTGCTACCAACAAGCCAGGTTCTTGGAAGATCATCGGTAGCGGCGGAACGGGAGCGTACGTGCGGGTCAAGGGGCTTGCGGCGGTCGCCGCGGCGATGATGGTGCTGGCCACCGGCTGTACCGGTGACGAACCCGACCCACGAGGGTCGGGCGGACCGGGCGGCGACGCCTCCTCGGTACGCATCGTCGCCGGGTCCGAGCAGGAGAGCGTGGTCGAGACCATCGTCAAGCCGTGGTGCGCCAGCAAGGGCTACCACTGCGACGTGACGTTGAAGGGTTCCGTCGACCAGGCCCGCCTGCTCGCCGGCGGCAGCCGGGACTACGACGCCTACTGGTTCGCCTCCAGCGTCTTCTCCCAACTCGGCGACAAGGCCAACGTGCTGCAGGACGTGCAGCCGATGTTCCTCACCCCGGTGGTGTTCGCGGGTTGGCGTAGCGAGATGCAGCGGCTGGGCTTCGCCGGCCGGCCGGACGTCGGCATCGCGGACATCCTGCGGGCCGTCGAGTCGGGCCGGACGACGGTCTGGGTGACCAACCCGACGCAGTCCAACTCCGGTGCCACCGTGCTGTTCGGTTTCATGAACTACTTCGCGGGCAACGGTGCCGGCACGCCGCTCAGCCAGGAGCAGCTCGACTCTCCGGCGGTCGAGCAGGGGGTGACCCGGTTCATCGCGGCGATGGACCAGACGCCGCCGTCGACGGGCACCCTGATGACCGAGTGCCTCGCCCGCCCGAACGACTGCCGGACCATGTTCACCTACGAGGACCTGGTCATCGAGAAGAACCAGGAACTGGTCAAGGCCGGCAAGGAGCCTCTGGTGGTGGCGTACCCGCGCGGGTCGCTGGCGATCAGCGACGCGCCGCTGGGTTTCCTCCCGCACGACGACGCCGGGGACGCCGCCAAGCGGAAGATCGTCCGCGAGTTGCAGGAGCACCTGCTCACCGACGCGGGGGCGCAGTCCCAGTTGCTCAAGCTGGGGCGGCGGCCGATCAGCGGCGTCGGGCTGACGCTGGAGAACCCCGACCTGGCCGTGTTCAACCCGGACTGGGGCATCCAGGCGACCATAAACGAGCAGGGCATCCAGTATCCGGCGGCGCCGGTCATCGAGGCGGCGCTGGACCGCTACCAGACCCGCTACCGGCGCCCGGTCAACACGTTCTACTGCCTTGACGGCAGCGGGTCGATGGCCTCGAACGAGGGCTGGGACGGGGTCAAGGCGGCCGCACACCAGATCTTCGACCAGGATCAGGCCGCCCTCAACTTCCTGCGTACCCACCCGCAGGACTCGACCACCGTCGGGATCTTCAATCGCGACCTGGTCGAGGGAACGCCGTGGGTGGTGGACGGCAACGACGAGGCCGGGCTGCACGGGCTCACGGAGAAGGTCAACGCGTACCGGCCCACCGGCGGCACCAACATGTACGCCTGCCTGCAACGGGCCGCCACCGACCTGCGCGGTCCGCAGCCCGGCGACCGCCGACGGCTGGTGGTGCTGATGACCGACGGCAGGTCGGAGTCCGACGACCGGGGTGGGGCGGTGTCCGCGCTGAAGGCGATGGGCGTGCCGGTGATCGCCATCGCGTTCGGCCGGGACGTCGACGCGGCGCAGCTGCGGGACGTGGCCGCGGCGACCGGCGGCGCGTACGTCCAGCAGGACGACCTGGTGGCGGCGCTGCGCCAGGCGGCTGGTTACAAGTGACCGGGCGCCGCCACACCGACGTACCCCGGCGGCTCCGATGAGGAGGAAGCTCGCCGCTCCGGTCGCGCTCGCCGCTGCGGTCGCGGTGTTCACCGGGGTCTTCGCCGCCACCACCAGCTTCCTGTGGGCGCCACTGCTGGCGGTCGCCGCGGCCCTCGGGGTGTACTTCATGCTCGACGACCGCAGCCCGGCGCAGGCCCGCGGCGACGACTATCTCGACGAGGCGCGGGCCAAGGTCGAGGAGGCGCTCAAGGTGCTGCGCGGCATCGAACGGCTCAGCCGCGAGGTGCAGGCGCCGGTCGCCCGGGCCGCCCTGCAGTCGGCCTGCCGCTACGTGCCCGAGTTGTTCGACCGGGTCCGAGCGGCCGCGCCGAACAGCCTCTACTCCACCGCCAGCCAGATCGGCGGGCACCTGACCAGCCTCGACGGGGTCGTGCGGCAGTACCTCGACATCCAGGGCAAGCCGGTGCTCTACACCGATCCGGAGGCCCTCCGGCACAGCGGCGAGCTGGCGTTCGAACGCTTCGCCGCCTTCACCCTGGACAGCGTGCGGCTGGTCAACCAGGGCGACATCGCGCAGTACCGGGCCAACCTCGACACCGTCGCACCGCCGAAGCTGCCAGAGCTGGGATGAAGGAGCCATCGTGAGATTGCCGAGCGTTCGATTCCTGATCGGACTGGTCACGGTGATCGTCGTCTGTGTCGTCGCCGCTGTGCTGTGGGTCCGGTCCGACAATGCCGCCACCTCGGCGGCACCGCCGGCGGTGGTGAACTGCCTGGGCGGCTCCGAGAAGTCCGAGCTGATGGCCGACGCCGACGTCGTCCGGATCCTGCGCGACCGGTATCAGTTGGAGGTCAACTTCCGGCCGCTCGGCTCGTACGACCAGGTGCAGTTGAGCAGCGACGACCTCAAGGCTCGCCAACTCGACTGCCTGTGGCCGTCGAGCGCCAGCGCGCAGAGCGTGTTCGAGGCGCAGCACCCGGGCGCTTTCCCGGACTACCGGGCCGAGAACCTGTTGCAGTCGCCCGAGGTGGTCTACGCGGGGCCGCGCGGCACCGAGGCCCTGATCAAGCGCGGCCTCGTCCAGCAGCGGGACAATCGGTACTACCTGGTGAACATGAAGTCCCTGCTGCTGGACCACGTGCTGAAGAGGCAGACCTGGGACGGCATCGGCGCGGCCGACCTGCGCGGGCCGATCACCGTGGCGAGCACCGACGCGGCCAAGTCGAACAGCGGCTTCGTGCTGGCCCAGCTCCAGCTGAGCATCGTCGCCACCGACGACGTGTTCCAGGCTCCGAATCTCGCCCAGGCACGCAAGGCCCTGCCCACCATGCGGGCGCTGTACGACGCGCAGGGGTTGCAGGCGCGCAGCTCCGACTCCGGGTTCCGGGAGTGGCTCACCCAGGGCGGCGAGTTCAAGTCGCCGCTGTACGCCGGGTACGAGAACCAGCTCATCCAGTTGGTCGCGCAGGGCGGCGTGAACACCGAGAGCGTGCTCAAGAACGTCCGGCTGCTCTACCCCGACCCGACCATCTACAGCGATCACCCGCTGCTCGCGCTCAACAGCACCGCCGTCCGGTTGATCGAGGCGTTGAAGGACCCGGAGATCCAGGCGATCGCCTGGCAGACGTACGGCTTCCGCTCGGCGCTGCAGGTCGGTGCCAACGACGTCGCGGACTTTCCCGACCTCGCGCTCGCCGAGCAGATCCGCACCACCCCGGCGCCCGCCGCCGACGTGACGCTCGCGCTGCTGAACTGCATCAAGGACGCCAACACCTGCAAGTGAGGGGAACCGACCGGCCATGACCGACGGATTGCAGATCGACTTCGGCAGCATCGTGGGGGGCGCGGCCGAACCACCGGCCGGCGCCGCCGACAGCGCCATCACCGGTGCGCTGGCCGCCAGCCAGCCACGCGAGCTGGTCTGCGCGGACCTGCTCAGCCCCGCCCAGCGGAGCCAGGCCGAGGCTGCGGCGAAGCAGCTCTACCCGGCGATGCTGGCCAACACCGAGCAGCTCGCGGTCTTCGGCAACGGCGCGATCGACCAGGTCAACGCCCAGGTCAGCCGGATCTTCAAGGAGGTCGGCCGAGTCGACATCCCGGAGCTGACCAGCATCATGCACCAGCTCAACGACCGGATGCGCACGTTCCGGCGCAAGTACGACCCGAGCGACCCGCAGGTCCGCGAGACGTTCAACAAGTTCGCGGACGCCATCAAGGGCGTCTTCCGCAAGGGCCGCGACCTGTTGGAGATGCTGTTCGAGGAGGCCAGGACGGTCGAGCAGCAGCTGGACAAGGTGGCCGGGCAGCTCAGCGCCAAGCAGTTGGAGCTGCGGCGCAACGTGGTGCTCTGCGACGAGCTCTACAAGGCCAACGAGGCGGCGATCGGTCAGCTCATCGGCGCGATCGCGGTGATGGAGCTGGTCCGCGACGAGGCGCTGGCCGAGGCCCGGTCGATCACGGTCACCCCGGGTGCGGTCGACGAGCGGGACCGGCAGGAGCGGCTCTCCCTGGTCACCGAGTTCATCCAGGCGCTCGAGGTGCGGATCAACGAGTTCCAGCAGCGCCTCTTCGTGGCCTGGTCGACCTCGCCGCAGGTGCGCAACATCCGGACGTTGAACTACGGCCTGGGTCAGCGTCTCGCGTTGCTGATGAACCTGACCATCCCGACGATGAAGCTCACCATCGCCCAGTGGGCGCTGCTGTTGCAGGCCAACCAGGCGGCCGACATGCAGCAGGTGGTCGCCGACGGCGCCAACGACGTGCTCTCCGCGTACGCTCGGGCGTCGCAGTCCGCCATTCCGCAGATCGCCCGGACCATCCAGACCCCGACGATCCGCCCGGAGACCCTGCTGGAGGTGGCGGAGTCGATCGACGCGCAGGCGCGGGGCATCGAGGAGGCCGTCCGGTACGGGCAGCAGAAGCGCGCCGAGGTGGTGACCGCGATCGTGAGCGCCAACCAGTCCATGACGCAGTCGGCCAACCGGCTGTCGCAGACCGTGGTCGAGCTGGTGACCCGGGCCAAGGAGCCGCTGGCGCTGCCGGCCGGGCCGCAGCTGCCCGCCGCCGTCCTGGAGCAGGCGCCGGCGGTGCTCACGCCGCAGCCCCAGGCGAGGTGATCGACGGGGGACGATGACCGGGGTTAGCATGTGGATCATCGATCCACATCCACCCCTGGTCGACTCCGGCCACCAGCCGAGCGAAGGGAGACGCGCGTGCGTCGAACCCCCTTACTGGCCCTACTCAGCGTCGGCATGGCCGGCGCACTGGTGCTGAGCGCCGCACCGGCGCCGGCGGAAGCCCAACCCGCGGTAACCACGTCACCGGGCATCGTGGTCGTCGACGGCATGACCCAACCGGTGTTCTCGCTCGCCGACGCGATCGAGGAGCGGGTGTACGTGGAAACCTCGGTGGACACCGACCACGACGGCCGTCCCGACCGGGTGGCGATCGACATCTCCCGGCCCCGGGAGACCGCCACCCAGGGCTTCAAGGTGCCGGTCATCTTCGAGCACAGCCCGTACCGCAAGGGCACCTGGAACGACGTGCCGTACCCGAGTGTGCTGGTGGACGAGCTGCCGCAGAACGGCGTCACCCGCCGCTCGGGGCTGCGGGGGTCCGACCTGGCGATCCAGAGTGCGCGGGCGAAGGCCAACCTGCCCGGCCAGCTGGACGACTACTACGTGCCGCGGGGGTACGCGGTGGTGCTCGGTCAGAGCGTCGGCACCGGCGACTCGGACGGCTGCCCGACCAGCGGTGACCAGGCCGAGACGCTCGGCACCAAGGCGGTCATCGACTGGCTGAACGGACGGGCGAAGGGCTACGACGCGAACGGTGCCCCGGTGACCGCCGACTGGACCACCGGTGCGGTCGGCATGACCGGCGTCTCCTACAACGGGACGCTGCCGAACCAGGTCGCCACCACCGGGGTCAACGGGCTCAAGACCATCGTGCCGGTCGCCGCGATCAGCAGCTGGTACGACTACTACCGGGCCAACGGTCTGGTCGTCGCGCCCGGGACGTACCAGGGCGAGGACGTCGACGTGCTGGCCCAGTTCACCGCCGGCCGGGCGCGGGCCGAGGGCCCCTGTGCCGACGAGATCGCCGCGTTGACCGAGCAGCAGGATCGGGTCACCGGCGACTACTCGAAGTTCTGGCAGGACCGCGACTACCTGGACGCCAAGAAGGTCAAGGCGAGCGTCTTCGTCGTGCACGGCCTCAACGACTGGAACGTGAAGACCGAGCACTTCGCCGGCTGGTGGGACGAGCTGACCAAGCGGAACGTCCCGCGCAAGATCTGGCTCCACCAGGGCGGGCACGGCGGGCCGGGCAACACCGCGTCGGTGACCCTGCCCGACGGCCGTACCTGGACCTACAAGCAGACCGAGAACCGCTGGTTCGACTACTGGCTGTGGAACGTACGCAACGGGGTCATGGACGAGCCGACCGCGGTGCTGCAGCGGGAAAACCGGGCGTACACCACGTACCGGAACTGGCCCGACCCGGGCACCCGCGACGTCACGCTGCAGCTGGGCGCGACCGACGCCACCGCGCCGGGCACGCTCACCTCCGCCAAGCCGAAGGGCAAGGTCGAGCAGCGCTTCGTCGACGAGGGTCGGACCATCCACCCGGACACCCTGGTGGCCGGCCCGGACACGGCGAGCCCGAACCGGCTCGTCTACCGCTCCCCCGTGCTGAGCCAGGACGTCCGCATCTCCGGGCGCCCCGAGCTGCGGCTGCGGATGGCGATCGACAACAAGCCGGACGCCAACCTGACCGCGTACCTGGTCGACTACGGCCCGGCCGGCACGACCGCCGCGCCGACGGTGGTGACCCGGGGCTGGATGGACCCGCAGAACCGCAAGAACCCGGCGCGCACCGAGCCGGTCAAGCAGGGCAAGCTGTACGACTTCCGGTGGACCCTGGAGCCCAAGGACTACGTCTTCCCGGCGGGTCACCGGATCGGCGTGGTCGTCTTCTCCAGCGACCAGGAATACACCCTGCTGCCGCTCGGCGGCACCGAGCTGCGGGTCGCGCCGCAGCACAGCGAGCTGCGGCTGCCGGTGGTCGGCGGACGGACCGTACTCGGGTTCTGAGTCGATCGCGACGCCGGGGCCGGTGCGTGCGCACCGGCCCCGGCGTCGCCGCTACCGGGGAATCAGCCGGTGCGCGGGGGATCTCGATCAGAGGTAGCCGAACAACGGGGGGAAGACCAGGACCACGATCCAGGACCACGCGGCGTACACCGGGAGGTAGCCGGTCTGCCAGCGTTCGAGCGCCGCGAACGGTGTACGCCGGCGGACGAACCCGAGCATCAGCCACGCCGACCAGGCGAGGTTGGCGAGCAGGATGACGTTCTCCCCGAGCGCCGCCGCCTTGTTGGGTGTGGTGCCGTACTCGGTGATGCGATGGGTGATCTCCCGCAGTACCAGCACGTCGATGATGAGCGCGCTGACCACGAGGGCGAGTTGCAGCTTGTCGAACAGGCCGGGCCGGGCCAGCGGATCACGGGCCGAGATCGAGTAGAGCAGCAACCCCAGCACCACGACCAGCAGCAGGTCGAACAGGATCAGCGCTTCCCGCTCGACATCGATGCCGCCACTGGTCCAGGCGAGGGCGATCAGGAAGGCCAGCAGCACCGCGGTGAACAGGGGTGTGAACAGCCGGGTGAGTACCGGCGCGATGTTCTCGACCACACTCTGCTTTGCCTCGACCAGCCACCCGGCCACCACCACCGAGGCCACCACGCCGCAGGGCACCAGCCACTGCTGAATGAAGTCCTCCGGAACGATCCCGATGGCCTCGAACGTCCCGACCACGAACGCGATCAGCACACCGCCGCCGAGGGCGATGAGGACGAAGTAGACGAACCACTCGCCGGTGAAGCGGATGAAATCCATGCGTCGGCGGGCCGAGCGCAGGTCATCGGCCACATAGGCCAGACCGACCACCAGCCACAGGGCGATGGGCAGATGGATGGCGGTCAGCACCAACGACTGGGAGTCGTCGGCGAGCGGATAGGCGTTCGCGGCCACGGCGCCGAGCCCGAACAACGCCAGCAGCACCCCGATCAGCGCTGGTCTGGCCTGACGCCGCCAGGCCAGGAAGGCCGCCAGCCAGGGCAGCGCGAACAGCGCGAAGTTGGGCGCATAGAACTGGCCGTCCTCGTCCAGCCTCATCCCGAACAGTTCCGGCACCTTGACCGACACCGCCGCGCCCACCGCGCAGCTGACCATCACCAGCAGGTCACGCCGCGACCGGGTGCCCGCCCCCTGGCCGTCGGTGTCGCCGGTCAGCACCAGTTGCTTCCACAACCGTTCCGAATGCTCCCGGGCGAACTCGCGAGCCAGGTCGTCCAGGCCACCCATGCGTTTGACCGCGATGAGGAACGCCTCGTCGGCGCGCAGGCCGACCGCGACGAGCTGGTCGACGGAGGCCCGAAGATGGTCCTCGAGCTCTTCCGAGTCGGCCTGCCGCAGCTCCGGGCGGCGCTGTACGTACTGGCGCCACTGGGCGAACTGGGCCTCCAGTTCGTCTTCGTTGTCTGCCGCTGTCATGCCCGACCCTCCAGCGGAATCGCTGCCAACCGTCGGACGTCGCCGGGCCAGATCTCCTTGAGTGTGCTCACGACCGTTTCCCACTGGCGGCGTTGTTCGGCGAGCTCGGCCAGGCCGCTGCTGGTGATGCGGTAGTACTTGCGCCGCCGCTCCCCGGCGACCGACTGCCAGCTCGCCTCCACGTGTCCGAGGCGCTCAAGCCGGTGCAGCAACGGATACAGCAGCCCCTCGGTCCAGTCCAACTCGCCATCGGACAGCTCGTTGATCCGTCGGAGAATCGCGTAGCCGTAGCTCTCCCCGTCGGCCAGGATGCCCAGCACCATCGGCGTCGCCGAGGCGGCCACGAGATCCTTGGTGACCTTCACAGGTCCTCCTTCACCTCACACCTAGAACCATGATGCATAGTAGTTCTAGGTATCGTCGGATAACAAGGGAACGCTCGGCGGCCCCGGGCGCCGGCATCAACAGATAGCGCTACTATCCGGCTCTGACTCGGGACCAGGGGGCACCATCCGTGCGCATCGCCGAACTCTCCAGCCGAAGCGGGATCAGCATCCCGTCGATCAAGTTCTATCTGCGGGAGGGCCTGCTGGCGCCCGGCGAGGCGACCGGCCGCAACCAGGCCGCCTACACCGACGAACACCTGCACCGGCTCCGACTCATCCGCGCCCTGATCGACGTCGGCGGACTGTCGATCGCCGCCGCGCGTGACGTGCTGGCCGCGATCGACGAGCCGGACGTGACGGGGCACGAACTGCTCGGCGCGGCGTCCTACGCGGTGGCCGGCAGCCCGCGCCGCGATCCGGACAGCCCGGCCTGGCAGGCGGCCCGGGCGGAGGTGGTCGAGTTGGCTCGCCGCCGGGGCTGGCTGGTACCCGACCACGCACCCCAGTTCGACGTGGCAGCCGATGCGGTCGCCGCCCTTCGTACGTTGGGGCAGGACGACATCGTCGCAATGTTGCCGCGCTACGCCGACACGATGGAGCAGATCGCCGGGCAGGAGGTGGACCTGGTGGTGGCCCGGGGTGAGCGGATGCGAATGGTCGAGGGCGTGGTCACCAGCACCGTGCTCGGCGAGATCGTGCTCAACGCCCTGCGCCGCCTGGCCCAGGAGGATGCCTCCGCCCGCCGCCTGATACCCCGGGACGAGTGGCCACAGGTGCCGGGCCGGGACCCGGGGTGCGACCTGCCGCCCGGCACCTCGAAGGCAGCGAAGGTCGCCGGCTCGGCCGACCGCCCGCCCCGATAACCCCTTGTGCCATCGGGCTGGATAGTGCCACTATCTGTTATAGATACCGACACTACCCATGTGCACGGCTGGAGGAGCCATGGCCACCGGCGTACTTGCTGGCCCCATCGTCCGTACTCACCCGTTGCACCTGCTGCGACAGGCCTGGGCACGCGACAAACCGCTCACGCTGATCGGCTCGGCCATGGTGGTGCTCCTCGTGGGCACCACGTTCGGGCTCATCGCCGACCCCCGGGTGATCACCGGTGCGCCGGCCTGGCTCAAGCCGGCCAAGTTCGCCGTCTCGGTCGCCGTGTACTCGTTCACACTCGTCTGGCTGCTCACGTACGTCACCGGGCGGCCTCGCCTGGTCCGCCTGGTCTCCTGGGCCACCGCCCTCGCGCTGGCCGTGGAGATGGTCCTGATCGTCGCCGCCGCAGCCACCGGCACGACCAGCCACTTCAACGTGTCCACCCCGACCCACGCGACGATCTGGTCCGTCATGGCCGCCGCGATCGTGGTGGTCTGGCTCGCCAACCTTCTGGTCGGCCTGCTACTGCTGCGCCAGCGACTACTCGACCGGGCGTTCGCCTGGTCGCTGCGACTGGGCGTGCTGGTCAGCGCGGCCGGCATGGGCGTGGCCTTCCTGATGACCCAGCCGACCGCGCAACAACTTCAGTCGGCCCGGTCGGGCGGAGACATGACGACCGTCGGGGCGCACAGCGTCGGGGTCGCGGACGGCGGCCCGGGTCTGCCGGTGGTCGGCTGGAGCACCGTCGGCGGCGACCTGCGGGTCGCCCACTTCATCGGCCTGCACGCGTTGCAGGCACTCCCCCTGCTCGGTCTGCTGATCGGCAGGTTCGGCCCACGGTGGCTGCGCGTCGCCGACCGTACCGGGCTGATCTGGGTCGCTTCGGCCGGCTATCTCGGGGTGGTCGGGTTGACGACCTGGCAGGCGCTGCGCGGGCAGAGTCTGGTCAACCCGGACCAGCTCACCCTCGGCGCCCTGGCCGTACTGGTCACGGCGGTCCTCGTCAGCACCGCCGCGATCCTGGCCCGCGCCCGCCGCCGCCCGGAGGGCCCAGCGGCGGGTGGCGGCCCGCCGGTCGGACCATCCGCCGGCTACTCGGAGGCAGGTGTGACCAGGCCGGACTCGTAGGCCGCGATGACGGCCTGCACGCGGTCGCGGCAGCCGAGTTTGCGCAGCACCTCGGAGATGTGGGTCTTCACCGTCTCCTCGCCGATGACCAGGTCGGCGGCGATCTCGGCGTTGGACAGGCCCCGGGTGGCGGCGAGCAGCACCTCCCGCTCGCGCCGGGTGAGGGTGGCGATCCGTCCGGCCCATGGCCCGGACGGGGTCCGTTCGGCGGGACGCGATGGTGCGGCGTCGGCCGGCGTGGGCGGGGCCGGAGACGCCGCCATCGGCGGTGCGGACGCCGAGGCGGCGCGGGTGGCCCGCACTCGGCGCGCGACAACTCTGGCGAGCACGGCGGTCAGCACCACGGCGACCACCGCGCCCAGGTACGCCGACAGGTAGAACAGCCGCGCGCCGTCGAACCAGCGACTCGGGTCGCGGCCGTACAGGCTGACCGGCCCGACAGCCGGCACGTTCCAGTACACCCCGCTCGTGCAGTAGACCACCGCCAGAGTGACCACCAGGGCCGCGATCCAGAGCGCCCGCCTGCGGGCGCCGTCGAAGACCGCGACCCCGAGCACGGCCAGACCGGCGAGCCACCAGCCCCACGCCATCACTGCCGCCAACGGCGAGAGCAGCCACGGGACGGCGGCCAGCACACAGGCCAGCCCGAGCCGGTACCGGGACAACGCGACCGCCATGACCGCGGCGAGGTTGGCCAACCCGAGCGCGATCCAACCCAGGCCGCCAACCCTCAGCACAGCGCCGGGATTGTCGAAGGCCGGCGGCCCCGGGGTCGCCAGAAGCACCACCCCCACGACGAACGCGAGCGCCAACGGCGCGGCCCACCCGGCCAGGCCGGCCGGCAGGCCGACTCCGCCCAAGCGGACAGCGGGCCCCATCTGCGTTGCGCCCGACGACGGGTGCGGGAGGTCTGGGTCGGCCATGGCTGCCAGCATGCCAGCGGTCCGGCGGCGCACGCCTCCCGGGAAACAGGGATTTGCCGGTAGAAACGCCTCCCCCATCCGGGGGAGATCCCCGATCGGGACGCTCCGAACGCTGCGAAGCTGGGTGGTGGCAGCCCCTACGCGCCGACCCAGCGGTCCAGGTACGCCAGTAGTCCGGTCAGGTCGCTGTCGCCGGACCGGTAGCTGACATGCCCGTCGGGGCGAACCAGGTACAGGGCGGCGACACCCGTGACGCCCAGCCGGCGCAGCGCCGGAACGGCACCGGTCAACCGGTGTACGGTCAGCCGGTACCGGTCAAGCCGAGCGGTCACGGTGGCCGGCCACGCGTCCGCCGGCCCACAGAGCAGCAGGTGCCATCCGGGCCGCGCGATGAGCTGGTGCAGCGTCGACGCCGCCTCGCTGGTCGGCAGCGGGGCGTCGGGCAGTCGGTCGCCCGCCCTCGGGCCCCGACGCGGCGCGCCTGCGCCCTGCGCCGACAGCGGGCGGTGCCGGTAGCCGATGTTCAGCTCCGCCACGGTACGGAAAGCGGTCGCCCGGACGAGTTTCGAGGCGAGGAGGACGGGGAGCAACGCGGGCACGATTCGGGTCCGGGCGAACCGCACGACCGGATTGGTGGAGACGGCGACGGCGAACGCGCGGTCGGTGAAGCGCAGCACCATCCGCCCGACCGGCGCCCGCTCCTGCTCGTAGCTGTCCAGCAGCGCCGGCCCGGCCTTACCGCGCAGCGCCTGCGCGAGCTTCCAGCCGAGGTTGACCGCATCCTGGATGCCGGTGTTCATGCCCTGCGCGCCGACCGGGCTGTGGATGTGTGCGGCGTCCCCGGCGAGGAACACCGGTCCGGCCCGGTACCGGGTGGCCGCGCGGTGGTGCAGCCGGAAGTTCGTCATCCATACCGGGTCGCGCAGACGTATGGCCCTGCCGGCGTAGGTGTCGGCGAGCGTCTGGACCTCGTCGAGGGTTACCGGGGCGTCGGGCGGAGTGTGATCGGTGGGCGGTCGCATCACGATCATCCGCCAGCTGGCGGGACGGCCGAGCGGGAAGAGCAGCAGCATGCCCTGCTCGGCCAGGAAAACGTGCGCGGCGGCGCCGTCGACCCCGTCGGCTTCCAGATCGGCGAGCACGAACGTCTGCGGGTACGCGCCGCCTTCGAACCCGATCCCGGTCAGGTGGCGGACGGTGCTGTGCGCGCCGTCGCAGCCCACCACGAACCGGGCCGCCACCAACTCCTGGCGGCCGTCGGCGTGCCGCAGCGTGGCGACCGCGCCGCCGCCCGCGCCGGCGTCCAGCCCCACCAGCTCGACTCCGCGCTCCACGTCGACGCCGGCGGCGGCCAGGTGCTCGCCCAGCACCCGCTCGGTTTCCGCCTGCGACAGCAGGAGCAGATACGGGTACGCGGTGTCGGCCAGGCCCAGGTCGAACAACGGCACCGAACGCTGTCGACCCTGGGCGTGCAGGCACAGCCGCACCGCCGGATTGCCGGCGGCCACCAACTCGTCGGTCACACCGGCTGGTGGTGACCCGGAACAGCTCGCCACGGGCGCTGCCGGTGAAGGAACTGCACACCATCCCGAAAGACGATGCGAAGCACACGTGTGAGTGCCACAGCTTCGGCGGTGTACTTGAGCCCCGCTACATTGTCGGCGCGGAACCACTTGACCAGTGAGCTATTACGCACTCTTTAA